>CAZHZR010000019.1:9736-23885 GCA_964537095.1 uncultured Roseivirgaceae bacterium | reverse complement strand
CTTAAATTTAAAAATTATATATCAATGTGGTATCGCTGTGCATAAAATGTCCTAAATTGGCTCTTCTTTTTTGTTCATAGTAAAATGCATTGGTAATTTATATGATACCAAATATCCAAAAAGTTAAAGCCTTTTTAATTTTTATATTTCTTCCATTATTATTAGACGCTCAGGCTCCGGAGAGATACAACGCAAGCGAAATCTATCTCCGGCTAAATAAACTGAACGTACTGGGAAGCGCCTTGTATATAGCAGCACATCCTGACGATGAAAATACAAGACTCATCTCCTGGCTAGCCAACGAAAAGCTGATCAATACGGCTTATCTATCCCTGACCCGAGGTGACGGCGGACAAAACCTGATAGGCTCTGAAATCGGCCCCTATTTGGGAGTCATCAGAACCCAGGAACTCCTTCAGGCAAGGAAAATAGATAGAGGCCAGCAATTTTTCTCTTCTGCAAGGGATTTTGGATATTCCAAAAGCGCGGAAGAAACATTCAATATCTGGGACAGAGAGAAAGTACTGGCTGACATGGTATGGGTAATCAGAAGCTTCAAACCAGATGTGTTAATCACTCGCTTTTCTTCAAAACCAGGTGGTACACATGGTCATCATACGGCGTCAGCGATTTTGGCCGAAGAAGCTTTTAAAGCAGCAGGCGACAAAAAAAGATTTCCTGAGCAACTGGAACACGTGTCTGTATGGCAGCCGGCGCGATTGCTGTGGAATACATCCTGGTGGTTTTACGGAAATGAAGATAATTTCGACAAGAGTGGCCTATTGCCTGTGGATGTGGGGACATACAATCCACTTCTTGGGAAGTCATACAACGAAATGGCAGCTGTTAGCAGGAGTATGCATAAAAGCCAGGGCTTCGGGGCTTCTTTAGAAAGAGGCTCTTCAATTGAATATTTGAAACCTATTTTAGGAGATAAAAATGTGGATGACTTATTCCACGGTATAAACACGAGCTGGACTCAAATAAAGGGAGGAACGGAAATTGCTTCACTTATCGAAAGCGTTATCAAAAAATTTGATCCTGAGAGACCTGAATTGATTACTGCTGACCTCGTCAATATCTACAAGAAAATTGAAGCTTTACCCGACAATGATTGGAAGGAAAGAAAAATGGAGGAGGTAAAAGTACTCATCAAAGCCAGTCTCGGCTTGTATTTGGATGCAACCTCGCTCTCAAAGACCTCAGCGCCAGGTGAAGCATTGACAGTAGTCCTGGAGGCGGTTAACCGTTCGGACACTCCGGTTGTACTTGTATCGCTGAAAAACGATGTCGTTGGTTCCGACACCCTCATTAATCATAGCCTAAAGAACAATATCAAATTTGAAATCAAACAAAGCTTTAAAATTCCCGCAGCTATGGGCTATACACAGCCCTACTGGCTGAAAGAAGAGGGTACATTGGGTATGTTCGCGCAGGTCGCTCCAATGGAAGTTGGGAAGCCGGAAGCAGCCCCTGCGAAAGCATTAAAGGCAAATATTTCAATAATGGAACAGCCTTTTACTTTTTCTATACCTGTGGTTTTTAAGCAAACCGATCCGGTAAAAGGAGAAACTTATCAACCTTTTGAAATCACGCCACCCATCTTCATGAATTTGGCTAATGATGTGTTCGTCTTTCCAAATGGCGCATCTAAATCGGTAAGGGTGCTGGTAACGGCTTCATCACCTGTTTCTGAAGCAGCATTGCGACTTGATGCAGGTGAAGGCTGGAAAGTTTCACCCGAATACCACGCGGTGAACATCAGTCAGCCGGGTGGGGAGAAAACCTACACCTTTACGTTGAGTCCTCCGACCAAGCCTTCTGAGGAGAAATTAAGAGCGGTTTTGACCATGGATGGAAAGGAATATAGTAAAAGCAAAGTAGCAATCGAATACGACCACATCCCACATCAATACCTTTACCCAGAGGCAAATGCAAAGCTTGTAAAACTGGATATAAAAAAGAAGGGTGAAAAAATAGGCTATATAATGGGTGCTGGTGATGACATCCCTGCCAGCCTTGAACAAATAGGGTACAAGGTTGAAATCCTGAATAATGTAACGATCACGAAAGAGAAACTTCAGCAATTCGATGCTGTTATTTTAGGTGTCCGTGCGTACAACACTGTGGATCGCCTAAAAATATATCAACCGACCCTGATGGAATACGTGAAGGAGGGAGGCACTATGATTGTTCAGTATAACACCAATTCCGGACTTGTCACAGATAATTTAGGCCCTTATCCCTTCAACCTATCCAGAGACAGGGTCACGGTAGAAGAGGCAGAGGTGAAAATTTTAGAACCAGGACATCCGTTGATGAACGTTCCCAATAAAATAACACAGGATGATTTTACCAACTGGGTTCAGGAGCGGGGATTGTATTTTCCAAACAGCTGGAGCAATGAGTACGTCGCGCTTCTTAGCAGCCACGACCCCGGCGAGAGTCCCAAGAATGGTGGTTTACTGGTTGCCTCTTATGGAAAAGGTTATTACATCTATACGGGTTACTCCTGGTTCAGGGAATTGCCTGCAGGTGTACCGGGAGCATACAGAATATTTACAAACATGATCTCGATTGGAAAATGATCGCTAACACAATCCAGATTTAGGAAAGAAATTGTGAGGCCATATTATATACTTCGGTGAATTCCGGTTCGTCAATATCGCAGAAGCCGTCCTCGTACATTTCTTCCAAATCTTCGTCTGTGAGTTCATATTCGTCTATTTCCCACAGGTTCTTCTCCTCTTCCTGGTACATTACCTCCAGCCCTTCGTACTTGTACTCGGAAGAAGCCTCTTTTATAGGACTAATTTTGAAGTAGACGACACCATCTTCAAAAATTGATTTTAAGTATTTAACGTCCATATGATTAGTGGTAACTGAATAGCCCGTTTAGTTCAACATCTATTTTACTGATGATCAGCCCAAAATCCTCTTCTTTTTTTAGGAAATCAATCTGGTTTACATCAATGATCAACACTTTTCCCAACTTATAGTTTTGAATCCAGGCATCATAGTGATTATTTAAATCTTTAAGATAGCTGATCCTGATAGACTCCTCATACGTCCTGCCACGCTTTTGTATCTGTTCCACTAGCTTTGGAATATCCGCCTTTAAATAGATCAATAAATCGGGCGGTTTTATAAAGCCGATCATCGACTCAAAAAGCTCCATATAGGTTTGAAAATCCCTGTCACTCATGGTTTTAGATCTGTGAAGTGTAGCCGCAAAAATGTGAGCATCTTCATAGATGGTCCGGTCCTGAACGATGGTCTGCCTATTTTCCGAGATGTGTTTGGCATATTGAAAACGACTGTTCAAAAAGTGGATCTGGAGATTGAAGGCCCATCTGTCCATGTCTTGATAAAAATCAACCAAATATGGATTACTTTCTACGGATTCAAATTGGGCGATCCAGTTATAATGTTTGGCCAATTTTGCAGTAAGAGTGGTTTTGCCAGCGCCAATGTTACCAGAAATTGCAATGTGCATAAAATGTGATTATTTAAGGAAGGCAAATCTACACATTAACACGAGAAGATAAAATTTCATTTTTACCCATGAAGGCAAAGGTTTAGAAGCAGTAAAAGGCACTTTGTTTTAGCCAAATCACTGTTTGGTGACGGTCAGACTGATATTATAAACTGTTGGAAAAATGCATTATAGCCTTTTTAAGGCCAAACTAGCCACGGTATCGCCAATCGACAATGAGGAAGTGGCAGCAGGAGAGGGGGCGTTACAAACATTTACAACGCCTTTGTCTTCTAAAATTAAAAAATCATCAATAAGTCCACCATCTTTATCGCAAGCCTGTGCTCTGACTCCTGCCGCTCCAGGTTTCAAATCCTTTTCGGTCAGCTCGGGCATTAGCTTCTGCAGCGCTTTTGTAAATGCGCTTTTCGACACTGAGCGATACATTTCGCCAAAGCCTGTCTTCCAATATTTAGAAGCAACCTTTTGAAAACCGGGCCAGGAAAGAATCTCCAGGAATTCTTTGGTATTAAAATCGGTAATTTTATAGCCTTCCCTTCTAAAAGCCAATACGGCATTGGGCCCCGCCTCGATGCCTCCCTCTATCATTCGTGTAAAATGAACACCCAGAAACGGAAAGTTCGGATCGGGCACCGGGTAGATCAAATTTTTTACGAGATACTCTTTGTCTCTCGCCAATTCATAATACTCACCGCGAAAAGGAATGATCTTAAAATTGATATGCGGCATGGTCATCCTGGCGATTTTATCTGAATATAAACCAGCACAATTTATCACCAACTTAGTTTCGAAAGTGCTGCCTTCTGTAATAATTTCGACATTTGACGCATGCAGTCGGATATCAATCACTTTCTGATTAAATGAAATTGTTCCGCCCATTGCCTGGAATTTTTCAAGGTATTTTTGGGCAACCTTTTTGAAGTTCACAATGCCGGTTTGAGGCACAAATATTCCTGACGTGCCATTTACATGCGGTTCATGCTCCAACAACTCACCCTTTGACAAGTACTTGAGTCCTTTCAGGCCATTTTCTATTCCTCGCTCATAAAGTGTCTTTAAGTATTGCTCTTCAGGTTTTGAGGTGGCTACTACAATCTTTCCGCATAAATCATAGGGAATATCCTCTTGCTTGCAAAATGCTATCAATTGGTTGTATCCACTGATACAATTGGTCATTTTTAAACTTCCAGGCTTGTAATACAGTCCGGAATGGATAACCCCACTATTATTTCCAGTTTGGTGGAGGGCTATGGAAGCTTCTTTTTCCAGAATGGCGACGTCCAGCGAAGGATTCGACTGCTTTAGCCTTAAAGCGGTTGCCAGACCTACAATTCCGCTTCCAATAATGATTACATCATGCATTCGCCAGTTGTATTTTTATAATATCAGTGAGATAGAGCCTCAGTCACAAGCTTTTGCGATAGGATCAATAAATGGTGAAGGTTGTAAAAGGATCAGATAAGGACAAACTACGCCGATAGCAATGGGAGCGACGAAGCGTAACATCACCTATTTTTTATTACTTAACCGCTCGTTTGGAATAGTGTAAGCAGCGACAATGGCGGCAACAAAAAGAACAAGTACGATAATTAGTGCTATCATGTTAAAATATTTTCATGCAATTTAATAGATAACTTTTATAATTTCCCGAAAACGGTAAAATTTAGCAATAAAAAATGCCATGTTCTGGCATGTGGTTAATCCATATTTTGCCTTATTTCCTGGGCTTTAGCCAATTGGAGTTGTAATATATCTATGTTTTCAGTCACCTCCCGTCTGATGATGGGGTTGGAGGTTGTGTTAGCCCACGCATTAAACCTTTCAATATCATTTTCATGTTCTTCAATCACTGTGTTCACAAAAGCAGAATCAAACTTTGCGCCCTGGTAAGATTGAATGGAGTCTATCAATGATAAGAATTCAGGAGTAAGGGCCGGTTTAAGATCAATTTCTGCGGCCTCTGCAAGCGTTTCAAGATTGGATTGAATTGCTTTATTATCTGCTAAAATTTGTTTGCTAAGTTCTTTCACTTCAGGAGCGAGGGCATTACGATCCGCAACTTCTCCCAAAGTCAATTGAAGTTGGTTGTTCATGTAAGCGGTGATTAAAAAATCTCCTTTTTCCTGTAAATCTTCATTTTCACCCACAACAATATTTCCTTCATTGTTGGCTACTTCTTCCTTTTGCTGTTCGTCGTTAGCATTGTTTCCGCCACAGCCCACCAGCACACCAAAAGAAAGCATTGTAAAAATTTTAAATAGTAAGTCGGTCTTCATTTTGCTTGGTTTTAGTTCAGAATTATAACATGATATTTTTATCATTGTTTAAAAACAGGACCTCACAAACAAACGGGAATGCTTTAAGACTATTCTTCTTCTTCAAAATTCAAAGCGACAGAATTGAGGCAGTAACGGAGGCCAGTCGGTTGTGGACCATCAGTAAATAAATGCCCCAGGTGCCCACCACAATTGCTGCATACTACTTCAGTACGGATCATCCCGTGGCTTTTATCCAATACCTCTGTCACCTGTTTTTTTTCTAGCGGGGCGAAAAAGCTCGGCCAGCCTGTACCCGAATCAAATTTCGTTTCAGAGGAGAACAAGGGGTTGTTGCAAGCAGCGCAATTGTAAATCCCTGGTCTTTTATTGTCATTGTATTCATTCAAAAAAGCACGTTCGGTCCCTTTTTTTCTCAATACCTCATAGGCTTCCGACGATAAAATCGCTTTCCACTCTTCGTCAGTTTTATTCACATGAAAGACCATATCGGTGGTTTTGTTAGGGGAATTATTGCTGTTTTGAGCGCACGAAATCAAAAATATCGCTGAAATAAACAGATAAAAAGATAATCCCGAATTATTAATCAATTTTTTCATGTTTAATGTTACGATAATTCCTCCGTGCAGGTTAGCATTCAGACTTTTAAACCCGAAATAGATCCTCATCCACCAGGTATAATCGGGCGATGTGTGAAATAGCTGGTAACTGACTGCTAATCATACGGTTCAGATTTCGTTGCTTTTGTTAAAGTAATAAAAAATATTGATTTTCTCCTAAATCCTTTGCTATTGTGAATATCTCGCTTATATTAGTATCTTAAATCAGCTACTGGGTCGTAAATAATACCCTATATCTACAATTCAGTATAATGAAAGACACAATAGAAGAATTAAAAAAGGAAAAGAACAATCTTCTCCGCCGGCTCAATCAAATTAACATCAAGATTAAAGAAATTGATCCGAATCAGGTAAAATCAGGCACGCGAATCTCTGATATCAAGGTATTGGAAACAATCAAAGAGAGCAAAAGTGTGAGGGATGTAATAGACAAATTGAACATGAACAAAGGCGGTTCTACTTATCGGAGAATCAAAAGAATCGCGGATGAAAATGGCTTAAACATAGCAAAAAGGTAGCGCAGTTCTCGCCAATTATCATTTCCGGTTTTATAATCTTTTACTACAATTCGAAAAAGGATTTCTATCTCACTATTTTGATCAGATAATAATTCTTTTTCCCTTTTTGTACCAAAAGGTATTTGTCTTGCAGGAAATCTTGCCCTGGCATTTCGGCATCAGATTCAATTTTCTTTTTGTTGATGCTTACCCCTCCGCCTTTTATCATTCTCCTCGCCTCACCTTTGGAAGCAAAGATCGTATTTTCTGTCACCTCAGACAGGAGGGAAGCAACATCTGCAGCCTCTGAGAAGGATTGATAAGAAATGGTAACCTGAGGAACGGCCTCGAAAACGTTAAGCAACGTTTTTTCATCAAGAGATGCTAAATCTTCTGTGGTCGACTTTCCAAAAAGGATGTTAGATGCCGTAGTAGCCATATTGTAATCCTCTAAAGAATGTACTCTGATGGTTACATCCTTTGCGATTGCCTTTTGTAGAATTCTTTCATGCGGAGCTGCCGCGTGTGCCTCTTCTAAAGCCAATATCTCCTCCTGGCTATTCAAGGTAAATATTTTGATCAATTTATGCGCATCTTCGTCAGAACAATTCATCCAGAACTGGTAGAATTGGTATGGCGATGTCATTTCCGGATCCAGCCAAACATTGCCACCTTCCGATTTTCCAAATTTTGTTCCGTCCGCTTTGGTGACCAAGGGGGTAGTCAGTGCAAAAGCTTCGCCACTTGCTTTTCGCCTGATAAATTCTGTCCCTGTGGTAATATTTCCCCATTGGTCGGAGCCACCCATTTGAAGCCTCACCTTTTTGTGGGTGTACAGCCAGTAAAAATCAAACCCCTGCAAGAGCTGGTATGAAAATTCTGTGAACGAAAGGCCGGTTTCCAATCTTTTTTTGACGGAATCCTTTGCAAGCATATAGTTTACGGTGATGTGTTTACCAGCATCTCTGAGAAAGCCTAAAAAATCGAATGTTTTGAACCAATCGTAATTGTTGACCATTTCAGCGGCGTTCGATAGATCCCCAAATTCCAGGAATTTTTCGAGTTGCTTTTTTATCCCGGCCTGATTTTTCTGGAGCACTTCTTCATCCAGAAGGTTTCTTTCATCAGATTTTCCCGAGGGGTCGCCAATCATTCCTGTGGCACCACCCACGAGAGCAATCGGCTTATGTCCGCACAACTGGAAGTGCTTCAGCAGCATGATGGTGGCGAGATTGCCTATATGAAGCGATGCCGCAGTAGGATCAAATCCAATATATCCACAGGTCATTTCCTTATTTAATTGTTCCTCTGTGCCTGGCATTACATCGTGTATCATTCCACGCCATTTCAGCTCCTCTATAAAGTTTTTCATTGTGGTGTAATCTGTAGTAACCTGTAAATACTAAATTATGCGCTGTTTTCTAAGCTGCTAAAGCGCACTCTCATTAATTTTGAGCGGTAAAGATAAGTAAAGAGTTTTTATAAACATGGAATGGGATTTATAAAAAAGCAGACACCTCCATAAAAATAAGAGCTAAGGTTATATCAAAAAATAAATTATTAGAGGGTTTGTTCCTGTAGTTCAGGGGCAATGGCTGGTAATCTCACGAGCAAGGTGGTGCCTTTGTTCACAATGCTTTTCAGGGAAACCTTTCCTCCTAGTTTATAAGCAGCTGATTTAACCATATACAAGCCCAATCCTGAGCCGGGCGAAAGATTGTTGCCTTTGAAGAACATGTTGAACACCTTGTCCTGAATATGGGAGGGCACACCCAGGCCGTTGTCTGCAATAGTAATCTGAAGAGACTGATCTGTTAAAATTTTCGCATTCAGTTTTATAACAGATTTTGTCGATACTCTTGAGTATCTGATAGCATTCTCCAGGAGATTCTTAATAATTACCATTAAAAGTCCCGAATCTGTGACAATTTCAACTTCCGGTACTTTTATCTGAAATTCAATGTCTTTCAAGCAGTTCTTTACCTCCAGGATAGAAATTACTTCATCGACCAGACGCTTCAGGCTTGCGCTTTCGAAATTGAGCGCCCGATCTTTTATTTCTGATAATCCAATCAAGGCTTTGAGTACCTGGTCCATCCTTTGGGCGGTTTTGTTAATATACTCCAGGTATTCCAGCGACTTCGGGTCTTTAATTTCAATAGTTGCTGCATTGTATAGTCCCATGAGGGAAGCAATGGGTCCCCGTAAATCATGCGAGGCTTTGTAAATAAAGGTATCGAGTTCAGTATTCTTAAACTTTAAGTCCTCCTCAATCTTCTTGCGGATTTCAATTTCCTGCTTGTATGAGCTGTTCAACTGTTCCAGTTCAATTTCCCTGAACTTTCTGTCCGCTATGTCCATGGAAATTACGCTGGCACCGATTATCTCCGCTTCAGAAATGATGGGATTGATAATGATCTCGGCCACAAACGTTCCGCTTGGAAGCTGAATTTCAAAATCCTCCCGTACAGAATGTCCTTTAAAAACCTTCCGAAACTGTCTCCGGAAGTAATTTTGTGCTTCTGTGTTCAAATAGTTCAGTATCTCAGCATTCTGGTCAAGCGAAGTTTTAAAAGTTTTTTCAAAAAATCGTTTGAAATGGCTATTGTAAAGGATGAGCTTACAGTTTCTGTCTACTGCCCAGATCAAGGTATTATCATTTTCGATCAGCGAAGAAAGATTTGCTTCGTTCTTTCTTAGTCTCGCTTCAACCAATTTTCTTTCGGTTATATCAAGCGTACTGAAGGACACGCCAAATATCTCGCCATCCATATTGAAAACCGGGACAAATGTTATCTCAGACCACACTTTCAATCCATTAGGATAGTCTATCTTTTGTTCTATTACTGATTTGTTGCCCTGAAGTGCCGAATTAAAGCTAGTCGTAAAACGCTCATGCATGGCATCAATAAAATATTCCCCAATATTGTCGCCGATTGCAAGTGATTTGTTCCATATTTTACTGATAGAGTCCGACGCACGTTTGTTGAACTCCAATACTTCAAAATTTTTGCCTAGCAAGAAGATGGATTGGATAGAACTATCAAACAACGCTTTTAACTTGTTGCGCGATAAATGCATCTCTTTCTCCGCCCTCTTTTCCGTGGTGATGTCACGTGCCACGATCACCGTTCCGATCAAATTTCCTGATAACTCGTTGATGGGCTTGAAGGTAAATTCAAAGTATTTATCAGACTTCGGCGAATGTTTTTCTCGAACAACAGTCTCCCTGGTTCTCCTTACCTCATCAATCATCAATTTTAATGGGACGATATATTTGTTTGATATAAAAGAAGAGATGTTGTCGCCTGTTTGAAATAAGTTGTTAGAGTTCTTTTTCGCAAAGACGAGCCCCTGATTATTTGTATCAAACACATTCATGGAATTGTCCAGGAAAAACACGCAATCGGTTTCGCTTTGAATGAGGGACTTTAATTCAAGATCCTTCTGAAGCAAACTATCTTTTAAGTTCTGAAGCTCTGTGACATCTTTGGCAATTGCTAAAATATTCGGTCTATAGCCATTTTCTGAAGGAATGGGAAGAAATGACCAATTAAAGAAATATCGTCTGTTTTGATAGTTACTCCATTTAGACAAACCTGCTTTCTTGTTCTTTTCCAGACAAGCTTCCAATGCGGGTTTAAATATTCTTTTGTAAGATTCCGAACCGATCAGGGCTGAAAACCGCGATTCAATTCCGCCAACATTCGACACTTCCGGAAAAATCTTCTTGAGCGCTAAATTGCTTTTCTTAATATTATGATTTTCGTCAAGGAGCAGGATCACATCATTTGAAGCCTCAAATAATGCGTCTAAATAATCGAGCGAACCTAGTTCAAAATCTTTAATCATAATATTTATAGCGGAGTAAATAGCCCACATTTCGATGGATGAACAATCATCCAAATTAGAACTAATAAAAAAAGCAATTTGAAGATTGTTGCCATTTTTATTACAATGTTTTATTATTTATTAAAATGAATATTTAAATAATGATAATCTATGAAACCTTGGGGACATCTTTCTTTCGAATATATACCAAAAACAGACAAAAGGTAACACTATCGTTTTGGCTCGGCATGCGTATGATGATGGAATTGTACTTGTAAGGTTTGAACTTTTATCTCTGAAATAGGTTCCAATCGCGATAAGTTAAATTAATATAAGCCTATAAATTCTATGTTTATAAAAACTGGAAATTGGATAGCAAGAATCGTACTATCCATTGCCGTCATCTTAATACTGGTTTTGATGTTAGCCTATTTTTTCTTGGGCGGCATAGTCAAAGAAAAGCTAATAGAACAGGTTTCCATTCAGACAGGTGGAGCTTATTCATTAAGTATCGAGGATCTCGACATTAATATACTCTCAGGAAATGCTACTGCGCGAGCCATCCAATTGGTTCCTGACACCTTGAAGATTAACCGAAACAGCACCTTCAGTGATAGTTATAAAGTGACAGCACCGGAAATCAGCATTTCAGGTTTGAATCTTTGGCGTATATTGTTCGCAGAACGCATTGATGCAGACCAACTGGAAATTATTAAACCAAGGGTAGAATGGAGCAGGAAGTTTGAAGAAAACTCGTCCGGTAAGGAGGAAGAAATACGGGAACCCAAGGAAATCCCGCCGGTGAGAATAGGGAAAATTTTGCTCAGCCAATCGAGTTTGGAAATATTGCAAGACGGCAATACTACTTCGGATATCTCTCTGGAAAAGGCTTCAATAAGGATCGATAATTTTTTGCTGGAAGATGACGCTTCCGGGCAAGTGGCCAGATCAGTAAATTTTGATGATTTTACATTATTGGTGCGAGACTACACCATGAAAATGCCAGACAGTCTCAATATCCTCCACGTTGATTCCTTGAAAGCCTCTGTAAAACATTCGACCATGCAGATAAACGGCCTGTTGCTGCGACCCAGGTATAATAAATATGAGTTTAGCAGAAAAAAAGGAGTGGAGTCTGACAGGATAGAATTTTATAATAAGGAAGTGTATATGAAAGGGTTGAATTTTAAGGAGCTTAAAGATGAAAATAAGTTTATAGCGCAACTAATTGTTGTTGATAGCATCAATATGGTATTGTACCGGGACAAGACACATCCTGTAAAGCCCACGGAAAAGAAGAAGTTAGTTCAAGAGTTAATTCGCGATGCCCCTATTTATTTACGTATTGATAGCCTTCAACTTAACGACGCACAGATTACTTATCAGGAAAAAGTGGAGAAGGATACTGAGCCAGGAAATATTAATTTCATCAACCTAGAAGCATCGCTGAGTAACATTACAAACGATTCACTATTGTTAAAGGAAGGAGCCACTATGAAGGCACAGGCACAGACATGGGTAATGGGCGCAGGGAAAATACAGGCAGATTTTGACTTTGCATTGGCCGATACGAATAATTTTCATACCATTAAAGGTACAGCCTCTGCAATGGACATGGTGGTGATTAATCCAATGCTGAAATTTGTGGCCTTCGCCGAAATAAGTAGTGGCAAGGTCAATGGCATCAGTTTTGAAGCAACATTGAATGAAGATACTTCGCAGGGAACGATGGATTTTTATTATGAAGATCTTAAAATTGACTTTTTGAAGAAGGGCGATAAAGAGGGCAAGAATAGCCTCATCTCATTTTTTGCCAATACGTTTGTGATAAAATCTGCGAATCCTTCAAATAATAAATTCCGACAGGGTGACATGTATTTCGAGCGGGATAAAAACAAATCACCGATTAATTTCTGGTGGAAAACTCTTCTTTCGGGGATGAAGCATTCCATGGGTATGCCAAGCGATAAACCAGAAGCGCGTGGACAGAAGTAGACTATTTCTGTAATTTTTCTAAATGCATATTACATTAATGCACTTTTATGTGAATGTGCATTACTAGTCACCCTTTATTGTTTTATCTTACCCTCCTTATTTTTAGGTAAATGGAGGAAAAAAACAATAAGCGTAAGCGGCTAAAAAGGGCTCTCATCATCATATTCGCAGTTCTGGGACTTGGAGTAGCAACTGTACAGTTGGTGCTCATGTATTATATCGATCCTAAAATAGAATCGTATATTATCAAAAAAGTAAAGGACTTGTCGAAAGACCAGTATGCATTGGCCTTCGACAACCTGAGTATCAATATTTTTACCCAGAAAGTTACAGCTACAGGGGTGAATCTTACACCTATTTACGGAAAAAGCGACAGGAAAAGAATCAGGCAGGATGAGGTAAATTTATATTCTCCGGAAATTTCAGCCCAGGGACTCGACCTGTGGACTGCGTTATGGGATAAAAAAATAGTAGTCTCCTCCATAAAAGTAGAAGAGCCGATCCTAAAGGTTGAACGCAATTCCCGAACAGACTCCAATCCGTTTCAATATAGAAAATTTCCTAATTATTACAGGTTATTAAAAGGCCTCTTTCATTCTGCGCTTATCAAAAACATCAGCATAAATAAGGGCAACCTGGAGTTGTACCGACTGCTGGATTTATACGAAAATGTAGCTTCCGTTGAAAAGTTTGACCTTCATATCCGGAATCTCCTACTCGATTCTATAGCCATTAAGAAAGACAGGGGATACCTTGATATAGGGGAGGTGGAGGCATCTCTTTCTGCTTTTTCTCAGCGCTCGCCCGACAGCGCATACCTGCTGTCCGTAGGCTCTATTGAAATTTCATCTGAAGGTTCCTATGTAACTTCTAAAAACATTAATTTATCACCACAGATCAGACTTAACAAAGAGGTGATTGATAAAACTATTATTTATGAAGTGTATGTGCCGGAACTTAGCATTAAGAATCTGGATATTAAAGACCTATACCAGGCGCGGGAATTGTCCCTTCCTTCTCTTACCGTAAATTCTCCGGCAATTAAAGTCATTGGTAATGATTTACCACAGAACAGAACTGATAGCGAAAAAGGAATAGAAGAAATCAATTTCTACCCATTGGTATCAGAATATCTGCGCAGCTTCCAGATTGATAAGATCATGCTGGCTGATGCGGATTTGAACATCGTGAATTTAGGTGAAGAATACCGAATGAATCTTACCGACACCGACATATTTTTATACAACTTCAAGATGGACTCTTCCCAGGCACAAGTCAGGAATAAGTTGTTTTACTCTGACAAGGTGTTTGTTAAAACGGGTGCATTTGCACCGGTACTGATAGACAGTATCAATTTAAGCCAAACTTTTGTACAACGATTCAATCCACCTTTGTAAAAATTTAGCTAAAATAAAAGCTAACCGATACACCATT
>CAZHZR010000019.1:0-9636 GCA_964537095.1 uncultured Roseivirgaceae bacterium | reverse complement strand
ACCACACTAAATGCCCTTTCCGGCGTTTCGCTCATTAGCAAAACAAAAAGCAAGGGAACCGCCCCGCCGATTAAGGTACCGAAATAGGGGATAAAATTAAAAAGAGCACTCACAATGCCCAGCAAGAGCGCATATTTAACACCAATAATTAATAAGCCGATGGAATTGAGAACGCATAGAATGATTACCACTATAAAAATCCCTCCCATATACCTCTTGGTGACGTGAGAAACCTCTTTCAAAATTTTATTAATCTTCGCATGTTTCTCCACAGGAATAAGTTTAAGAGCAAAGTGTGCGAACTTATTCCTGTAATACAATAGAAAGAATGCATATACTGGTAGTAGAGCCAATTTCGCAATTGTACCGGTGGTTGCTGAAAATGCTGTTTGTAAGAAGTCACTACTACTTTGAAACAGCGCCGATATACGTTCCTTTATAAATTCCTTGTCGATATCTATATCCACTACGGAAGTTCTGTTGACAAAGGCATTGAGGGTTTGAATATTTTCTAAAGCCTGTTCCTTCAAGGCGGGAAAATCATCTACAAAAACACCCACTTGTGTAGAAAGGAGATAAATTACTGATGAAAGAATTACAATACCGGAGAGAATACTTGATAGGATTGCGAGGATCCTTGGAATTTTTTTGTTTTCCAGAAACTTCACTAAAGGATAAAGAAGATAAGCAATAAGTACCGCAAGTGTTATAGGATATAAAAAATTTCGCGCTTCAATCAACGCGAACACTAACAATATAAGGAATAATAAAAAGAATGTAAGCCTGATCAACAATGGATATTTCTGCATAAGTAAGAATGATATTTAAAAAATCATAACGGACAGCATAGGCATACATAACTTAAAACCTATAAAATGTTCCTGATTTTTTGAATAAAATCTATATTTTAGACAAATTTTGGTATTTAAAGACAGGTCTCCATATTATTGTAGAGAATTACCCTAATATAATAAGGATTCCTTTATAATACGGTGAAAATGCAAACAATGGAAAATACAGAAAAGTCTGAAGAAACTGACAAGGTGCCCGAAGTCTTTGGCTCCTGGAAAAATTTGTATCTGCTTGTGATCGGCAATTTGGGTGTGTTAATTATTTTGTTTTACCTGCTAACCATTGCTACCCAATGAGTATAATCGATTGGGTGGTGCTTGCTGGCACATTGGGATTTATCGTTGTTTACGGGGTTTACAAAACCCGGGGCGAGAAAAATATCCAGGGATACTTCCTGGGCGATAAAAGCATGAAATGGTGGACCATCGGTCTTTCTGTAATGGCCACTCAGGCCAGCGCCATCACATTTCTGTCTACGCCGGGGCAGGCTTACGAATCGGGAATGGGGTTTATCCAATTTTATTTCGGCTTGCCATTGGCCATGGTAATTTTGTGCGTCACTGTCATTCCTATCTACTACCGACTTAAGGTTTACACAGCTTACGAGTATCTGGAAAGTCGTTTTGACCGGAAAACAAGGACTTTGGCAGCGTTTCTGTTTTTGGTGCAGCGAGGATTGGCTGCCGGAATTACCATTTATGCGCCTGCTATTATTCTCTCCACTATTCTCGGCTGGGATCTTAACTATACAAATCTTTTCATTGGAGTGTTGGTGATTATCTATACTGTTTCGGGCGGTACCAAGGCGGTGAGCCAAACCCAAAAGCAACAAATGGCAGTAATGATGGGAGGAATGATTGCCACCTTTTTTATCCTGATTTATCTATTACCTGATGATATATCATTTGGTGAGGCTGTAATGGTGGCGGGGAAAATGGACAAAATGGAAATTGTAGATTTTAGTTTCAACCCTTCAGACAGGTACAATATCTGGGCTGGAATTACCGGAGGTCTGTTCCTCGCGCTCTCTTATTTCGGAACAGACCAATCGCAGGTAGCGCGTTATCTTGGCGGCCGGTCAATCACCGAAAGTAGACTCGGATTACTTTTCAACGGACTTTTAAAGATACCCATGCAGTTTCTGATCCTATTTATAGGTGTCATGGTTTTTGTATTTTACCAGTTCAACGAGCCTCCTGTGTTTTTTAATGAACCTACAAAAAATAAACTGTACGCCACTGAGCATAAAGATGCACTTCTTGCGATAGAAAAAGAACATCAGGTTATTTTTGAAGAAAAACAAGTAGCCATCAGAGCACTGGTTGATGCTATGAATAGTGAAAATCAGCAGCAAATTGAGATCCAGCAAGCCAATATTGCTGATGCTGAAAGACGTGCAGCAACCGCTAAAGAGAGTGTTGTTGCCCTTATTAAGAAAGACAATCCCGATGCGGAAACGAAAGATACAGATTACGTCTTTATCACTTTTGTGATGAACTACCTTCCAAAGGGCGTTGTGGGACTGCTACTGGCGGTGATTTTCTCTGCGGCAATGTCTTCCACATCTTCTGAGCTAAACGCACTTTCTTCCACAACGACTATCGACTTGTACAAACGCTCTATCAAAAAAGAAGGGAGCGATAAGCATTATCTGGTTGCATCTAAACTTTTTACTGTTTTATGGGGTCTGCTGGCCATTCTATTTGCCACCTTAGCTTCTTTGGTAGACAATCTCATTGAAGCAGTGAACATATTAGGATCGGTATTTTACGGGACGATCCTGGGAATATTTTTAGTTGCTTTTTACTTTAAATACATAAAATCAAAAGCGGTGTTTATCGCTGCCATTCTAGCCGAAGCCATTGTAATTTACTGCTACTTTTATACATCCATTGGCTATCTTTGGTTTAACGTGATCGGTTGCTCTCTGGTAATTGCCCTGGGTTTCATGTTTCAAAAGTTAAAGGTGTAAAAAGTGGACATAAAAAAACAGCATCAAAATGTTTGATGCTGTTTTTTTATATTTTTCTTCTGGCTATTTTTTCTTTAACTCAGCTATCAGATTATCGTTTAGCCTCACATAATCCTGGTTGTTGCTTTTCTGAGCGGCGACTTTAGAGGCTTCAGCTGCTTCTATTGCTGCTTTTTTATTGTCAAGTTTCGCCAATATCTTTGCTTTAGTATGAGACATCCAGAAGGCATCGGGGTTTACATCAACTGCCTTCGTCACCCATTCCAAAGCTTTGTTTAGATCTTTTCCTGTTTCAAAATAATAGGATGCTCCCTGAAAGTATAGATTGCCATTATTACGCTCAATATTTTTTACAGCTTGGTCTATGTCAGCCATTATTTTCTCATCAAAATCGGCCTTTATGTTAAAAGCAACTTTTGTTTTTTCCCACATGATCGAAACAACTGCGCTGTTTATAGTGATGTCGCCAACTGCAATGGTAAATGTTTCAACAGGCTCGCTTAGCTTTGATGATTTTACAGTAAAGCGGGCAGCTTCGTCCTTTTGGCTGTAGTTTTCCCCGCCGGTACCCATAAGGTTTACGTCCTTGTGCAATATGATTGTCCATTCATTTTCTCCAGGAATGGAAAACATAGCGTATTCTCCGGCCGGAACTGCCTTGCCTTCTACAGTCGCATCTTCGCTAAAGTTGATTTTTGTGGATGAATTTGCTCCGGTTCGCCAGGATTTTCCGTAAGGAACAAGCTCTCCCATTATCTTGCGACCTTTTGCACTGGGGCGAGAGTAGGTAATTTTCACTTCCAATAATCCTACCTCTTGCGTTAGCGTTGATAAAGGGCTTGGCGCGGGCATTTTTATTTGTGCAGAAGCAGATACAGAGACACCCAACAAAAAGGCGAAGCAGACAAAGAAAATGGTTAAAAATTGATTTTTCATAAAAATAGTTTGTAATTAAAATATAGAGTTTAAAATGAGATGAAAATTTTTAGATGCTAAGTTAAGGAATATCGCCGATTTTACTGAGAATAGTTTGTAAAGGGACATGTATCTGGGCGCGTATTCGGCTAGTACATCCATTTTGAACTTGAACTTCTCCTGGAAAACGCAAGTGTGCGTGATATTGGCACATTAAATTCATAGGTTTGCTACTAGTATTTTTGAGCTTGCTAATAGCAGGTTAATTTCAGGAGTGACGATCATTTTCCCCGTTCGGGAGTAACCAAAATAAAATTGTAGAGTTAGTTCATAGAGATGTCTGAAAAATTAGCGAAGTCGTTTTATGAAAGAGACGACGTATTGACCATAAGTAAAGAATTGTTAGGAAAATATTTAATGACCAGCCTGAATGGCGTCATTACCGGCGGCATGATTGTGGAAACTGAAGCTTATAACGGCAGATGTGATAAAGCCTGCCATGCCTTTCCCAACAAACGCACTAAGCGAACGGAGATAATGTACGAAGCCGGGGGCAGCGCTTATGTCTACTTATGTTATGGAATCCATTACCTGTTTAATGTTACCACGAATGTGAAAGATAAAGCAGATGCGGTATTGGTGAGGGCTATAGAACCCGTGGAAGGAATCGACGTAATGTTGATGAGGAGAAACCTGGAAATTGTGAAGCCGCAGCTAACAGCCGGGCCCGGCATACTTACGCAGGCTTTGGGCATCAATAAGAAACATTACGGGGCAGACCTTTCCGGTTCAGAGGTGTGGATTGAAGACAGAAACACGATGATAGAAGCTGAAAAAATTGTTGCTGGACCCAGAATCGGGGTAGGTTACGCTGAGGAGGATGCTTTCTTACCCTGGAGGTTTTACATTGAAGGAAACAAATTTGTAAGTAAAATTAAAACCGTTTAAACATGTCATTAGTAATTATTGCTCCAGGTAGAAACGCAGATGAATGGGTGGATGGCTTTAAGAAATTGGATAAAACATTATCAGTTCAGGTGTGGCCCGATATAGACGATGCTGAAAAAGTCGAGGGCGCTGTCGTCTGGAACCATCCGGAAGGGGTTTTGCGAGAGTTTCCAAATTTGAAATTCATCAGCTCAATGGGTGCTGGCGTGGACCATGTGCTGAAAGACCCGTCGCTGCCACAGGGAGTTCCCATTGTACGGATTGTTGATGATGCCCTCACAAAACCCATGACTAACTACCTGCTGACGGCCACACTTTATTATCAAAGGAAGCTCGATAAATATATAAGCGACAAGAAAGCGAAAATTTGGGATCAGGAAACAGATCCTGAGCGCGAGGTTAAGGTGGGAGTGATGGGGCTTGGTGTGCTAGGGACTGATATTGCTGCAAAACTTGCGCAGTTGGAATTTGAAGTGTATGGCTTTAGCAATTCCAAAAAGGATATCAAAGGGGTGACGAGTTACGCCGGGGAAGACGAATTGAACGAGTTCCTTTCTAAGATAAATGTATTAATTTGTTTGCTGCCGCTCACACAAGATACCAGAAACATTTTAAATAAATCTCTATTCAAAATGTTAAACAAGGGAACGTATATTATTAATGCGGCCAGAGGACGACATTTGGTAGAGGAAGATCTTATTGAGGCGATAGACGAAGGCATGGTATCAGGCGCGTTTTTGGACGTGTACAGGCAGGAGCCTTTACCCGCTGACCATCCTTTTTGGGATCATCCAAAAATTATGATGACGCCACATATTGCCAGTATAACAAATCCGCCAGCTGCTATTCCCCAAATTTACAATAATCTACAGGCGTCCATTCATGGCAAGCCGTTGGAAAATACAGTTGATATGGACAAAGAATATTGAAATTATGCTTATTTTGTAATTCATATTTTGCTAAACCCCATCAAATGAATAAGATTTTATGTCCGATAGACTTCTCCAACTCGTCGCTGAATGCCCTGGAGCACGCCGCAAGAATTGGGGAAAAACACAACGCAGATCTTACCCTGTTGTATGTATTTACCGAGGAAGAATTGAATGTCTTGCTGGAAAAAAGTGAGGAAAACATAAAGTACGACACCTGGAAAGAGCGGGTTGAAAACAACTTGAAAGCCTTGATTGACGAGGTAAAAGCAACCAGTATAAAAAATGGCTTGCTGGATTGTAAATACCTGCTCAAACAAGGAAGTTTAATTGATTCTATAAAAGAAGCGGTGAAAGAAGGGGGCTTCAATCTGATAGTAATGGGCACCAAAGGGGTGAGTGACATTACAGAATCGTATGTAGGAAGTAATACGGTACAGATGATTGAAAAAAGTGATTGCCCTGTGCTGTGTGTACCAGAGAAAGCACGCTATAAGAAGTTTAAGAAAATTGTGTATGCCACAGACTATCAGGATGAAGATAAAAAAGCAATTTCACAGCTCCTTGTTTTTGCTGCACCATTTAAAGCCCATGTCAACATTCTGCATGTAAGCCATAGCAATAAACTTTTTGAGCGGGCAGTTTATGAAGATTATAAAAATGAAATATCAACCTATATAGATTATAATGACCTTTCCTTTACCATCCAGAATTACGAAGATGAGATTAACCTCGGGATCGATCGCTATATGATTCAGGAGGATGCGGAACTACTGGTATTGCTAACTAAAGAAAGAAACTTTTTTGAAAAGTTGTTTACAAAAAGCTTAAGCAAAAGCATGTCATATTTTGTGGACTATCCTCTTCTCATTTACAAAGTCAGAGATTAATCACTATTGTAGCTAAACCACCCAGCGTATCGTAGTATTTTTCGTATTGCAAATTATTTGGTAAATAATTATTTATTATACTTTCTAGTTCATAATTTTGAAAAATCATCATAAAGTACTTATAGCTGAGGGACTTTATACACCTGGTAAATAAATCCATACAATGTCTGTAAAAGTGTATGCTTTATCTAAAAGCTTTTATTTCTTCTTATTAATATTTTTCTACTCATTTGCTGCAATTGCTCAGGATCATCAAAGGTTTGAAGGTGGTTCCGAAAATCTTGGAAAGCTGGTTAATAGTCCATTCGATGAACTCAATCCCGTTTTCACGCCGGATGGAAGTTCCTTATATTTTACGCGGAGCCGGCATCCGGACAACACCGGGGGTAGAAACGACCTGGGGGACATTTGGATGAGTACGATGGATGCATCAGGGAACTGGACAGAAGCAGTAAATGCTGGAACTAACCTTAATAATAATTTTTATAATGCGGTTGTTGGCTTTTCACCGGATGGAGGAACCATTTATCTGCATCATCATTATTTCAAAAAAGGAAACAGACCGTCTACTCAGGGATTGTCCTTTGCTAGAAAAACCGGCGAAGGCTGGGGAGCGCCATCAAAACTAAACGTTGAAAACTTCTACAACCAGTCGCAACACCAAAGTAGCTGGTTGTCTGCCGATGGCAAAGTGATGGTGATAGCCATGAACAGTTTTGGCTCCTATGGATATGAAGATCTGTACGTTAGCTTTTTAAATTCGAACGGCACCTGGACCACCCCAAAAAATATGGGGAGCACCATCAATACGGCCCATCAGGAGATGACTCCATACATCAGCAATGATAATACTACTTTATACTTTGCAAGTAGCGGCCACAATAGTAAAGGAAGCAGGGACATTTTTAGCACTAAAAGGTTAGACAACAGTTGGCGCCTCTGGACCAAGCCTGAAAATATTGCTGAGATAAACTCTGAAGGTATTGAGTTGAGCTTTTTGGTGGACGGTAAAAATCAATACGCATATTTCATATCTACTCAAAATAGCGATGGCTATGGCGACATTAACAGAATAAAAATAAACCCTGCTTACCAACCGGTAGATACTGTGAATCTTGCGACCAATGATGTTGTAGAACCGGATACCGTTATTTTTATCTCTCAGGATGATGTGGTAACAGCGGATAAACCGGTTGTAGATGAAAATACTATAGTTGAAGAATCAGTATCAGAATCCATTAAGATTTCAGGATCTGTTTACAATAAAAAAGATGAGCAATTGCTCAACGCCAGGCTGAACCTTGTCCCGGTAGTTGAAAATGAAAACTATACGCCATTAAGCATTAGAGTAGACAATGGTAGATATAATTTTGACCTTGTTAAGGGGATACCCTATAAGTTAAGGGCCTCTGCCGAGGGTTTCCTTACGGAGGAAATTAAAATCGACGAAAACGCTGCTTTGGCGGGCACAATTAATCATGATTTCTTTCTTTCGCCCCTGGAGGAAGGTGCTACTTTCCAACTCAACAACGTACTGTTTGAACGAGGAACGTCTTCATTGGTAGATAGCTCGTATCAGGAACTTGATAAGGTGATTGAAATGATGATGGAAAACCCTGAATTGAGAATTGAGATTGGGGGACATACTGACAATCAGGGAGACGCCAGGCTTAATTTAAAACTATCCGAAGAAAGGGTGGAAACGGTAATTGGCTATTTACAGGGAAAAGGCATTGAGAAAAAGAGAATGGAAGGCAAAGGCTATGGAGGCACCAAACCTATTGCCAGTAACAGATCAGAAATTACCCGCAAGCTGAACCGAAGGGTGGAATTTACCGTGCTGGAGAAAGATTAATATCGCAGTAAATTTCTTAAAGCATTTTTCAGCCGGCCTCAATAGGGTTCGACTCGGGGATTAAAAAAAGCGACCGTACTAAACATTTTGTAACTACTCAGGTATGAACGCATAAGAATAGATTCTCCTGTCTCCAAAATTATGGCATAGGGAAGAATAAAGGAGAATTACACATCAATCAACGCTCCTCTTGTCCAAGCAGGAGATTAAGAGGTGGTTATATAGAACTTGTTTGATTCTTCTTTTTGCACCTGAGTAGTTCCAACATATTTTTCAAAAGATATTGCTAAACTTAAATTCAAAAGCATCGTTTTACTAATCAAATAAAAGCACCTTACCAAATTTTTTAAACTATGAGAGGTTTTAATAATGGGAGTGCCACCATTAAGTACAATCCAATTTTTGATGCAATAGAAGTACATTTTGACCAGAATGGTACTATAAAAATGTACCACGAAGCAATGGAACAGGCTTTAAACCTTGCTACGATCGAGAATGTAAACCGCTGGGTATTTGTCAAAAATTCATTTTCTGATCTAAGCACAGATCAGTTTTTGCTTTTCCTCCGAAAATGGATACTCAGGGGTTGCCATATCTTAAGAACAAAAGGCTTGTCTTCTCTTTGCGAGGTGGCAATTATTACCAAATCCAGTTCGAGCGAAAAACTTAAATTGAAATTCAATCGATTGCAGAACAGCGATCAAAAGTTACAGGAGCTTGACTTTAACATCTGCGATTCAGAGGAAGAGATTTATGATTACTTCTAATTCTGATTTGTAAAAAATTGGCTAGCGAGGACATATCAGATCTTCACGATCCGACTTCTTTATTATCTGAAATAGATGAATAATGCTTCGATATAAAAAAATGCCAGAAGGAGACACACGGCCAGATTCATTACTACCCCCACAATAAACCCTAAGAAAGAACCCATAGCGCCTTTTAAACTTTTGTTAAAAGTTTTGCCGCCAATCAGTTCTCCGGCAAGCGCACCGGTAAAAGGCAATACCACTATCCCAATGGGTGGAAGCAGGAAAATACCTGCCACGACGCCGATCCCCGCACCCCAGGTGCCCAATCTGCTGGCGCCAAAGGCTTTTGTAACGCCAATGGGCATCCACATGTCTAACAAAATAATGACGATCGCTATGATGCCATATGATATTAGAAAAGTGGATGAAAAATGTGCAAACCTGGTGAGGTGCAATATTACAATTCCGCAATAAGCCAGAATCGGTCCGGGCAATACAGGCAATAGCGAGCCGGCAATGCCTA
>CAZHZR010000018.1:12889-23985 GCA_964537095.1 uncultured Roseivirgaceae bacterium | reverse complement strand
TTTGTCTCTCCCAAGGCCGTGCCTCAGATGAGAGATACAGTTGAAGTATTACAAAGTCTGGAGACTGAGGCATCGGAATCCAAACTGTTGGCAATCGTTGCGAATGAAAGGGGGGCAAATGAGGCATCCCAATTTTCAGCTATTGATTATCTGGGCTTTCCTTTATCAATGTCAGAAACCTTTCAGCAGAGAAACACAAATAGGTCTGTCGCCCAGGCCTTTGCCACCTTAGAGGATATTCAAAACACCTGCCTTAAGGCAGATAAAACACTGGTGGTTTATATCTCGATGGGATTCGGAAATCCTTATGGCGACCCTTATGATATAGAGGAGGTTGCAAGGTTTGTGGAAAAATTAAAGCAGAGGCAGGTTAAGATCATATCTTTGTCAGATACAGTGGGTGTAGCAGCACCGTCTCTGATTTCTCAGGTTTTTACGCAGTTGATTCCGGCGAATCCTGACATTGAATTCGGCGCCCACTTACATAGCACCAGGGACTACGCAATTCAAAAAATAGAAGCAGCTTATAATGCAGGTTGCCGGAGGTTTGATGGTGCCCTTAAAGGGTTCGGAGGTTGTCCCATGGCCAAAGATGAACTCGTGGGGAACATGCCCACCGAAACTATTTTGGAATTTTTACATACCAAAGGGGAGACGTTAAGCCATACTCAAAGTAGATTAAATGAAGCCCTCTCCTTTGTAAGTGAGGTGTTCCCTGGCAGCTGATGTCTACAAATTCGCTGTTGCTTTACACTTTGTGCTAATGGTGAGTCGCCTAGGCTAATTGCAGGTTTTTTTGTACAATTCAAATGCTTTCTCGGATCCCAGGGTCACGGCTTGCTTAAGGTCGTTGCAAGCCAAACTCGGACGGCTCAGGGCACTCTCGGAAACGGCTTTGAGATAATATGCGTCGGCGTTTTGCGCATCCAACTCGATGACAGCTTTTAGATCTGTTACAGCCTTTTGATGTTCCCCAAGCTTTTGATAACTAAAGGCTCTGCCAATATAGCCCTCCGCGAATGAAGGATTTAGAGCGATTAGGGTATTGTAGTCTTTGATCGCACTGTCATAATTCTTAAAAACAAAACAGTTGAGTGCAGCCAGCTCATGATACAGACTATCCATGTTAAGGTTCATCACTGCTGCCAACTTGTAGTTTGTATACGCGCTTTTGAATTGCTTCTGGGCTTTGAGGCATTTTCCTTTCAGATAGTAGAGCTCGGCCTTGATCAGGTTTTTGCCCTCCATACCCAGGCCACGATTGATGTATTGTAGTGCTATGTTGTAATCTTTATAATGGTCGGTCAGGATTTTACCTGCCAAAAGATAAGCTTCAGCCCTTTGGGTGCCGAATAACGTAAACGATTGTTCAACGTTTTGAAGGGCTGCGGAATATTTCTTCTCGTTGTAATTCTTGACACCTGTATTGTAGTAATAATTAGAAGAATATTGTAGGAGGGTAACGGTAACGGCAGCGACAATTGCTAAAATTACTATTATTGAGCCTGCAAAAATGAACCTGTTTCTTTTTCGCTTAGATGGTGTTGATTTTGGGTGAACCTGATAATTAAAGCGACTAGTTTCTTTTCTTTTACTCCCTGATTTTCCGACATTCTCCTGATAAGTAAAGGAGTTTACCCAAGGATGATTTTGATTTCCTTCGGAGAACTCATAAACAGCCTTTTTAGACGCGTCGGAAAGTACCTTATAAGCCTCTGTAATTTCTTTGAATTTTTCTTCCGCATGCCGATTACCGATGTTTCGGTCGGGATGGTATTTCTTTGCTAACCTTCTATAGGCAAGTTTAATTTCCTCCAGGGTTGCTGATCTATCTAATCCTAATATTTGATAATAATCCATTGATAATTCAATTCGGTTTTGAATTAGGATGTTTTAAAATCCCCAAAAATCACGATCTTTACTAAGTTAATATATGTAAATGTAAATATATTATTTGTATATTTATATAAGTTTCTGAATTGTTTCATAAATTACAGTTTTTTAACCCACTAAATTTTCTTAATATGAAAGCCTTAGTTACATCCATAGCATTTTCCTCACTTTTGTTATTTTCCTCGTTCGATTACAACAATATTTCAGAATCCGTTGCCGAGCCAACTGATAATGCATCTATTGAAACTTTAGAAGCTATAGCCGATGATCAGATTGCTACTTTTACCATGGAATTTCAGGAATACAAAAAAGGAAAGCCAACAAAAAACTCCGGTACAAAAATCACTTATTATTTGAATGGAGATAAAATTGCGTTTAAGCCAGAAATGGATGGAGGGCAGAGCACGCTGATGATCTTTGATTCTGAGACGAAGACGATGACCACCTTACTCGATAGAGACGGTGAGAAATCGGGTATGACAATGAAAATGCCAAAGGTGATGCTTAATGATGATAGTAAGAACGACGATGACCTGGATTTTAAAGTTACCCCTACCAACGAATCGAAAAAAATCCTTGGCTATGAATGTAAAAAAATTCTTATAGAGTCAAAAGATTATACCGGCCATGCCTGGATAACCGATGAAGTAGATCTGAAGTTGGAGAAGGCGTTTAACTTCGTGGATGCCCAAAAGAAGTCCAAAAATACCGTGCACACCTTTGGAGACATCAAGGGTTTTCCTTTAGAGACGCTGACAAAAAATAAGAAAAAGGATGAATCTTATGAAATGAAAGTAACTGATTTGAAATTAGGTTCTGTAGATGAGTCTGTATTTAACACTGCTGGATACAATATTACGGATATGAGCAACTTTATGAATATGGGCGGCGAGTAATGGATTCTTATCAGGGGCGGACGTTAGGATTTGCCATTGATGTCCGCACTATTATACAACGAGGAATGGCGTCGGCAACACCTTAGAATTAAGTCTTAAGCCTTACATATTGTTCAGTCGGAATCGTTTCCCCGGCAATGATTTTATATACCCCTTAAATTCCATTTGAAGTAATAGAGACGCAAGTTTCCCCACAGGCACCTGCGATTTCCAGCTTAATTCATCAATTACCAGTTCATTGTTGTTGCTTGCAAGAACTTCTACAAGAGCGTGTTCCTCCTGAGACAAGCCCGCCGGAATTACGGCTTCTTTCGCTTCCGTTTTTCCGTCTGCTTTCCACTGCATTATCCTTTCCAGGTCCTCTATTTTAGTAAGTATTTCAGCCTTTCCCGCTTTCAAAAGCTCATTACAACCTTCAGAGTAGGGGTTGGAGATGTTTCCAGGAACAGCAAAGAGTTTTCTTTTATACGAGGTTGCCAATGTTGCTGTAATGAGGGCGCCACCTTTGTTGGCAGCTTCAATTACCAACGTTGCATCGGCCAGACCTGCAATAATTCTGTTTCGTTCCGGGAACTTGTGAAAATCTGGTTTGGAGTCCAGGCGGTTTTCGCTGACGAGGCCGCCGTTTTCAAGCATGTAGGCGGCTGTATCTTTATGCACTGCCGGATAGATGATATTCAAACCGCTGGCCAAAACACCAATCGTTGGGATCTTATGCTTGAGCGCGCTTCTATGTGCATAGATGTCTATTCCATAGGCTAGTCCGCTTACTATCAGCGGTTTGTGTTTTGCTATTCCTGGCATAAGCTGTTCTATGGCTTCCTTTCCGTACGCAGTGGCTTTTCGGGTGCCAACAATAGCTATCACTTTTTCAGCATTGAAGTCGAAATTACCTTTGCTATATAACAAAGGCGGGGCCTCTGCTATCTGTTTAAGCCGACTGGGATATTCATGATCTGTATAAAATAAAATTTTAATGCCATGCTTCTCGGTTCTTTCCAATTCTTTCGCGGCTGCTTCAAATGGGTCATTCCCAATAATGGAGGCGGCTACTTTTTCGCCGATGCCAGGTATTTTGCTAAGCTTGCTCTTGTTGCTTTTGAAGACATCTGATGCAGATCCACAATAACTGATTAATTGTTTGGTAAGCACGTTTCCAATGCCGGGAATTAGACTTAAAGCAACCTGGTAAAATTTTTCAGATGTCACGGTTTGGCAATTTGGTTTTTCTTGTAGAAGGGCACTAAGCGCAGAATTAAAACTCTCCTTCGAAGTAGATTTGTTTGAAGATAAAATGGATCAGGGTAGTTTGGTTTTTAGTTCTACCAAAAATTGCCGGAGGTTTTTAAGAGTGGTGATCATTTCCAGATTATCTTGTTGTTCTCGCGCGCCTTTTTTAATGGCGTCTTTAGCGCCCTGAAGCGTATAGCCTTTCTCTTTTACCAGATGATAAATTAGCCTCACATTCTCTATGTCCTCTTTGGTAAATTGCCGGTTTCCCTTTCTGTTCTTTTTAGGCCTTATAATGTCAAACTCAGTTTCCCAGAATCGTATTAAAGAAGTGGCTACCTGAAATTGTGCTGCTACCTCTCCAATGGTAAAATATTTCTTTTCAATTAACTTTTCTTTATATGCCATAGGATTGAGACTTCAATAAGAGGTTAAAGTTAATTACTTTAACCTCACTTATTCAAGTACATATAATATAAAATTGTCATCGCCACTCGGCAAACCATAGCCGGAAGTATTTAAAGCAGGTTTTGAAGTAGATGAGGCGATTAGAATCCGGATAGAACACCTTGTAAAAACGAAAAAAGCCATCTTTTTAAGGATGGCTTTCAAGCATATCATGGGTTAATTTTTAATATATTAACCCAGCGATTGGTTTTCTTTGGAAGCCAACTCGAGTAGTTTCTCAAATTCTTCGTCGTTGATGTCTTTGTAGAAATAATGTACTGGATTTATTTTCTGTCCATCTTTGATGATCTCATAGTGAAGATGCGGCGCAGTTGATCTACCCGTATTCCCCACATAGCCAATACATTCGCCTCTTTTTACCTTTTGCCCCTGCTTCACATTAAAAGACTCCATGTGTGCATACTTGGTTACGAAACCATAGCC
The DNA here is from genome assembly GCA_964537095.1 of uncultured Roseivirgaceae bacterium. Taxonomy (GTDB): domain Bacteria; phylum Bacteroidota; class Bacteroidia; order Cytophagales; family Cyclobacteriaceae; genus CAMPJM01. The sequence continues at coordinate 19,075 of CAZHZR010000018.1, read as the reverse complement.
ATGGTCTATCTCTACTTCTTTGCCATAACCTCCAAAATTAGTTCTTACGGTAACCACTTTGCCATCTCCGGTAGCATAAATTGGCGTGCCCCGAGGTGCGGAATAATCAAGTCCGGTGTGTAGTTTTCGTACTTTCAGGATGGGGTGCATCCGAAGCCCAAACCCTGAGGCCAGTCTTGTCAGCTCCTGATTCGCAATAGGCTGGATAGCGGGAATAGATGCCAGCATCTTTGATTTGTCTTTTGCCAGCTCCAAAATCTCGTCATACGACTTTGTTTGGATGTACATTTGTTTCTTCAGCTTATCCAGTTTTTGAAAGTTGGAGAGGATAAGTTGTTCTTTCTGCAAGCCATTTTCCAGAAGATTTTTATAGCGCTGGGCGCCGCCAAACCCTGCTTCCCTGATAGTGACAGGGATTGGATCTGCTTCAAAAATAACCCGGTAAACATTATCATCCCGATCTTGCAGCGCGACCAACATGTTATTGGCGTCTTTCATTTCTTTTTCCAGGATCTCATAATAAAGCTGCAATTCTTGATTTTCTTTCTTGAGCAGTGCTTCTTTGGGCGAGTCAAAATAGTTGTTGTAAACGATCACTATTCCTATTGCAATAATCAGCGAGACTGACAGGAACCCCATTAGATTAAGGGTTAAATCCCATGTGGAGACACGTACGCGCTCATACTTGCACGTTTCTGTGTCATAATAATATTTTATTCTTGCCATGGTTAATTAGTGTGCTAAATTCTACTAATTTTGTATCAGTTTTTGAATAATTGGAAACGTTCAAATATTCAATCAGATCCGTTTTTTTCAAGTACGCAATATAGAAATTATTTAAAAGGGGCGGTTCGAGGCAATTTTATTTTAATCACATAAGTAGGTTTTAAATGGATTCTAAAGTAATTCGTAAAAAGTTTTTGGATTTCTTTAAGGAAAAAGAGCATCAAATAGTACCTTCTGCTCCAATGGTAATTAAGAACGATCCTACCTTGATGTTCACCAACGCAGGGATGAACCAGTTCAAAGATTATTTTTTGGGAAATCAGGAATCAAAATATGCCCGGATAGCCGATACTCAAAAATGCCTCCGGGTGTCAGGGAAACACAATGATTTAGAGGAAGTTGGGCTCGATACGTACCACCATACCATGTTTGAAATGTTGGGCAATTGGTCGTTTGGGAATTATTTCAAAAAGGAAGCCATTGCCTGGGCCTGGGAACTACTTACGGAAGTATACAAATTACCGAAAGATCGAATGTATGTTACGGTATTCGAAGGTGATAAAAATGAAAATCTGGCGTTTGATCAGGAAGCATATGATTTTTGGAAACAATATCTTCCCGAGGACAGGATATTGAATGGAAATAAAAAAGATAATTTCTGGGAAATGGGAGACGTGGGACCTTGTGGACCCTGTTCTGAAATTCATATAGATCTACGTTCGGAGGAGGAAGTGGAGAGAATTAGCGGAAGTACATTGGTTAATAATGATGATCCGCAGGTGGTAGAAATATGGAATCTTGTGTTTATCCAATTTAACAGGCAGGCTTCGGGGAAGCTCGTTAACCTGCCAGCCAAACATGTGGACACAGGCATGGGTTTTGAGCGGTTAGTGATGGCCATACAGGGCAAGCAGTCCAACTACGATACCGACGTATTCCAGCCTTTAATACAAAAATTGGCAAGTACCAGTGGCATCCAATACGGTAAGGAAAAAAGCACGGATATAGCCATGAGGGTAATTGTAGATCACATCAGGGCTACAGCTTTTGCTATTGCAGATGGCCAGCTTCCCTCTAATAATAAAGCCGGCTATGTAATCCGTAGAATTTTAAGGCGGGCGATTCGCTATGGCTATACCTACCTCAATTTTAAAGAACCTTTCATCTATACTTTGGTGCCCACGCTTGCCCAACAGTTTGATGAGGTATTTCCTGAGCTTATTCAGCAGCAGGACTTTGTCGCCAAGGTGATTCAGGAAGAAGAGGCTGCTTTTTTAAGAACGCTTGAAGTGGGCCTGAAGCGCTTTGAGGAAGAAAAAATAAAGTTACAATCCGGAGAAGGTGGACAGACCATTATTCCGGGATTGTTTGCCTTCGAACTCTATGACACTTTTGGTTTTCCACTTGATCTGACGCAGTTAATTGCTTCAGAAAATAATATGCAGGTGGACGTGGCCGGTTTCAATGAAAATATGAAGCTCCAAAAGGAAAGGTCTCGTTCAGCAGCCACGCAGGAAACTGGTGACTGGATCATATTAAATGAAGACGAGGAAAGTACCTTTGTGGGATACGAAACCCGGGAGGTTTCCAGCAGAATCCTGCGTTACCGGCAAATCAAGGACAAAGGACGCGAATTATTCCAGATTGTGCTCGACAAAACGCCTTTCTACGCGGAGAGTGGAGGACAGGTAGGCGATACCGGCCATTTACAATCAGACGAGGAAAAAATAAACGTAGAAGACACCAAAAAGGAAAACGAACTTACGGTGCATTTTGTAGACAAACTTCCTCAAAATCCCCGGGCACTATTTGTAGCCAGAATTGATGAGGAGAAACGGAGTTTAACAGAAAATAACCACAGCGCTACCCACCTTTTACATGCTGCCCTAAAGCAGGTTTTGGGCGACCATGTTCAACAGAAAGGTTCTTTGGTAAATGATGAAGTATTGCGATTTGACTTTTCCCATTTTAGCAAAATGTCAGATGAGGAGATCAGAAAAGTTGAAAAAATAGTAAACCAAAAGATCCGCGAAAATATTGCCTTGTCTGAACAAAGAAACGTTCCCATAGAACAGGCAAAAGCATTGGGTGCGACGGCTTTGTTTGGTGAGAAGTATGGCGAATTTGTGAGGGTAATTGCTTTTGACAAGCACTTTTCGATAGAATTATGTGGGGGAACCCATGTGCCGGCCACCGGAAAAATTGGGTTTTTTAAAATCATTTCAGAAGGTTCAGTAGCCACCGGAGTAAGAAGGATTGAAGCCATTACTGCTGAAAGTGCTGAAAAATATGTGACGGATCAACTGAACCTGTTGGAAGAAGCCAAGGCCATCCTCAAAAATCCACAGGATCTAAAGCAGGCACTTCAAAGTTTGTTGGATGAAAAGAACCAGCTTCAGAAGCAGGTAGAGGTGATGCAGATGAAGCAGGCTACCGCGGTAGGAGAATCGCTGATCGACAAAGCGACACGGCTTGGTGAAAGTTATATAATAGTGGAAGAATTGGCACTTCCGACAGCCGATTCGCTAAAAAAATTGGCTTTTGACTTAAAAAACAAGGTGGATTCTCTATTTTTGGTAATTGCTGCTAATATTGACAATAAGCCTCAGATTGCAGTAATGCTCAGCGAAGATCTGATAGCAGGCAAGCAATTGAACGCTGGCCAAATTGTAAGAGAGCTTGCCAAAGAAATAAATGGAGGTGGAGGTGGACAACCATTTTTTGCTACAGCAGGTGGAAAAAATTTAAACGGTCTTTCAAGCGTGGTAGTGAAGGCAAAAAAAATGGTGGACGAGCGGTTTAAATAACCAAAGCTGATTTGAATTAAGACAATGGATAAAGGAACCAGAGATAAATATACAGTTGTAATTGGTTTGGAAGTACATGCGCAGCTCCTGACAAAAAGCAAAATATTTGCTGCAGATTCTACGGAATTTGGGAACATGCCTAATACAAATGTGAGTGTAATCACACTCGGCCATCCGGGAACTTTGCCAAAAGTAAATAGAAAAGCAGTAGAGTTTGCTATCAGAATGGGTTTGGCTTGTGAATCTAAGATTACGAGGGAAAACCTGTTTGATAGAAAGAATTATTTTTATCCTGATTTGCCGAAGGGATATCAGATAACACAGGATAAAAGCCCTATTTGTGTAGGAGGTTATGTCACAGTTAAGACAGCCGACGGCATCACAAGAGACATCCGTTTAAACCGTGTCCATATGGAAGAGGACGCAGGAAAATCCATACATCTTGCTGAAGAGGTAGATACCCTGGTGGATTATAACAGGGCAGGAGTTCCCTTGATTGAAATAGTGACGGAACCTGATATTAGAAGCTCGGAGGAGGCTTATGTATTTTTGACGGAAGTCAGGAAGCTTGTCCGATACCTCGATATTTGCGATGGAAACATGGAGGAAGGGTCCATGCGTTGCGACGCTAATATTTCAGTGATGCTCAATGATGCCACCGAATACGGTAAGAAAGTAGAAGTGAAGAACATGAACTCGATCCGGAACGTGCAGCGGGCTATCGACCATGAAGTAATAAGGCAGATTGAACAATTGGAAAAAGGGGAGGCGATCATTTCCGAAACGCGGACTTTTGATGCCGCAAAGTGCACCACCGCAAGCATGAGGACGAAGGAAGACCTGAATGATTACCGATATTTCCCTGAACCAGACCTAAGCCCTTTAATAATTTCTGATACGTGGTTGGAACAGATCAAAGCATCTATGCCGAGTTTGCCAAAAGCTTTGTTTCAAAAATTCGTGCAGGAATTTCAGTTGCCGGAATATGACGCGCAGGTGCTCACCGACTCGAAAGGGATGGCACATTACTTTCAAGCACTTTGTGAAGAAACGAGCAACTATAAAGCAGCTTCAAACTGGATGATGGGACCGATCAAGTCTTATTTAAATGAGTTTTCGCTTCATATCAGTCAATTTCCGGTGTCTCCAAAGCAAATTGCAACTTTGATAAAGCTCGTTGATTCCGGAAGCGTGAATTTTTCAATTGCTTCTCAGAAGATATATCCCGCGATGATCAAGGCGCCTGGAAAAGATCCGCGCCAGATTGCAGAGGAAATGAATCTTCTTCAGGAAAGCAACTCAGCTACCATTATTCCAATTGTAGATGAAGTTTTGGCCTCGCTCCCTCAAAAAGTAAGTGAGTACAAGAGCGGAAAAAAAGGGATTCTTGGTTTATTCATGGGTGAAATCATGAAAAAGAGCAAGGGCAAAGCAGATCCGAAGATTGCCAGTGAACTTTTAAAAGAAAGGTTGGATTAGTACTAATATATCAAAAAAGTATTTACATGTTAAAAACTAAAATCGTTGTGATGAACAAACTTATGTTAGGCTTCCTGTCGTTTTTGATGATTTTGAGCTGCTCAAATGGACAGGGCAACGGGAATGATACAAATGCTAATGAGAGCGGTGTTCAGATATCAGGCAAGGTTAAAAACCCTCAGCAAGGAAATATCGTGCTACAGGAGTTGCAAAATAATCAGATGGTGACCATCGATACTATTTCACTGGCTGACAATAGTACGTTCGAAACCACTGTTGATGTGAAGGAACCAGGCTTTTACAGGCTAAATTTCTACGAGAAGCAGATGGTTAATTTTATCTTGAGTGATTCGGATATCCAAATTACTGCCGATGGCGCTTCGCAGGAGGGAATTGCAGAAGTTAAAGGATCGGTAGATACAGATCATTTCAACAAGGTGAATGAGATTATGAAAAATTTCCAACAGGATGTGCAGACGCTGGAGGTTTCTTTTCAAGATGCCAGCACCAATCAGGATCAGGCGAAGGTAGAAAGTCTGAGACAAGAGTATCTGGAACTGGAGCAAAAGAGGAATGAAAGCGTGAAAGCCGCAATTAACGAAATGGATAATTCTTTGGCGGCTCTTTACGCCGTTAATTTCCTCGACCCAGAGAAAGACTTCCCGTTTTTGGATGAACTTGCAGCTAAATTTGGAAAAAACATGCCTGACTCAAAATACACCCAGGAATTTGTGAGTAGGGTTGACAATATGAGAACCCTCTCTGTAGGTCAGATGGCTCCTGAGATTGCTTTGCCAACTCCCGAAGGTGATACGGTAAAATTGTCTTCTTTAAGAGGTAAATACGTTCTTATCGATTTTTGGGCGGCCTGGTGCAGACCGTGTAGAATTGAAAACCCCAACGTTGTGAGGATGTTCAACAAATACAATAGTAAAGGATTTGAAGTCTTCGGCGTTTCATTGGACAGAAAGAAAGAAGATTGGGTAGCAGCCATTGCGCAGGACGGCCTTACCTGGACCCACGTTTCTGATTTGGCTTATTTTAATTCTGAAGCTGCCCGCATCTATAATATACAGGCCATCCCCGCTACCTACTTGGTCGGTCCCGACGGAAAGATTATAGCTAAGAATCTCCGTGGTGAAAGCCTGGAAGCAAAACTTGCAGAAGTATTGTA
>CAZHZR010000018.1:4483-12789 GCA_964537095.1 uncultured Roseivirgaceae bacterium | reverse complement strand
AACCCTTTGGGAAGTTCGCTTGCTAAGCAGCCAGTAACTATCCAAAGGGTACAACCTGAATAGTTAAGCTATTTACGATGCGTCCATCAATCTACGCGCTCCTAAAAAGCGTGCTTTGTAGTGCGGGTGGTCCAGGCTATTAATAGTTACACCGCGGCCTCCTCCGCCTGATGAGCTGTGCACAAACTCAACTTCTTCAGGCGATTCACTACTTATTACTATTCCAACGTGTCCGACACTTCGATCGCCCCGTTGGGTGCCCGTAAAAAAGACCAAATCTCCTTTTTGTATGTCTTGTATTTTCACTGGCTCGCCAATCAGGTATTGGTTGGCAGAACCAGCCGGGATTTCCAGGTCAAATTTGTTATACACATAATAAGTAAATCCTGAGCAATCAAAACCTTTCAAAGATTTTCCGGCATATACATAGGGTATTCCTTTTAAGGACAGGGCGAATTCCACCAGCGAATCAGTTTTCGAAGGCTGGATTTCCTGATCAAATGTTGATAGTTCTGTAACCTTTTCGCTTACTTGCTCTGGCTGCGATAAAATTTTGTTCCTGTGAGCTTCGGAATAATTATCAGCTACTATGACCAGTATTACAACAGCAACTACAAAGTACATAAACCGCTTTCGGGCCAGTTGTTTAAGTATGGAAAAAACTGCAAAAAGGAATTGGCGCATACGCTAAATAAGATGTTGATCTTAGATTAAGCGCAATCTAAGTAGAAAAGTTTTCTATTCGTTTTAGCAGACTGACTCTCAGTGGCTTATTATTTTGAGAACAGAGATTTAAGATTGTTCCACAACAATATTTTCTTGTCCTTTTCTTTTTCGATTGCGTCCAGGCCGTCTGCAAGAAGCAGGGTCTTCCCAGCTTGGTTGAAAATGAGGTAAGGGGCGGTCTCTGGTTTAAAATATAAAAGCTGACTTTTTACGCCAAAGGATAACTGAACGAGGGCATCAAAGTCATTTACCTGCTCCATCATAGCATCATCCAGGTGTGCTGCATTAACCAGTGCAATATCATCAAAATTCAAACCTACAGCATTGATGATCTTTCCCAGGAATATTTCCTGCGCGGAGGGGAGCTTTTCCTCACTCTTGTTTTCATAAATTATCAATACTTTTTTTAGGTTTTTTCCGAAATACTTAAGAATAGGAGCGGGTTCAACAACCACCGTATTGGTCGCGAGTTTTTGAACAGGTTCGTTCAGTATTGGCCCTTGTTTCTGTACTTGATCCTTGCCGGGTTCTGAATCAGAGGTTACAGAATCTTGCAATGAACCATTTTTCTTTTCCACAACATCCAGGTCTTTCTTTAAAACATAGATGGGTTCAGTAAATAAGTATGGTAAAAAGTGCGTGCTATCCGGCTGCATCTGCTTGAAATTACAAGGTGAATATAAATTATAACAGGGTAGATTAACCTTCTACCTTAAATAAGGATCTTAGTTCACTAGCATCTTCCGGCTTCATCCTTTTGGCAAGTACCAGACGCAACTCTCTTCTTCTCAAGGCACTGTCGTATAGCTCCTGCTCTTCTTCAGTCTCCGGAATTACCTCCGGAACCGCCTGCGGTTTTCCGGAGGTATCAACCGCCACAAAAGTAAAAAAAGCCCTGTTGCTCTCAATCTTTTTTCCCAGGGGTACATCTTCCGCTGAAACCTCGATATGAATTTCCATCGATGAATTGAAAGCCCTTGTTACCTGAGCTTTCAGGGTGACCACGTTGCCTAACTGAATGGGCTTGCCAAATGAAACATTGTCAACAGAAGCTGTCACTACCATGCTGTTAGAATGCTTTTGTGCTGCAATCGCAGATACAATGTCCATCCAGTGCATCAATCTTCCCCCCATTAAATTGTTCAGCGTGTTGGTATCATTAGGCAATACCATTTCCGTCATGATTACGGCTGATTCTCTGGCGTATTTTTTTCGTTTAAGCATTGATTGCCTGAATTGTTATTGTTTCAATAAATATTTTAGTGTCTGAGTGTTATTGCTGCCATCCTTCTTTTCCCAACAGCGGTACAAAGCTGAAGTTGGAAAACTCTTCTTTTGAAAGCTTATTTCCCTCTCTCTTGGTAATCCGGATCATTTTTTGAAGTTTGTCGTCGCCCACCGGTATCACCAGTTTCCCATTTTCTTTTAGTTGCTCAATAAGTGATTTGGGAACCAATGGGGCGCCGGCGGTAACAATTATCTTATCAAAGGGTGCAAATGCCGGCAAACCTTTGGAACCATCTCCGAAAAAGAAACGGGGAGAATAGCCCATTCTCGGGAGAAATTCTCTGGTTTTTTCATACAGTACTTTGTTGTATTCGATGGTATAAACTTTTGCACCGATTTCCACAAGCACACAGGCCTGGTATCCGGAACCTGTTCCAATTTCGAGTACTACATCTCCTGGTTCAATTTCCAGTAGCTCCGATTGAAATGCTACAGTATATGGCTGGGAAATTGTCTGGCCTTCGCCGATGGGGAAAGCCTTATCCTGGTAGGCATGTTCCACAAAAGCTTTTTCGAAAAAGAAGTGTCGGGGCACTTTACCAATTGCCTGCAGCACCCTTGCGTCTTTTATTCCTTTTTCGGTAATGAGCTTTACGAGGCTCTTTCTCATTCCTTTATGCCTGTAGCTATCTTCCACTTTTCTCTATCTAAATTTTCTCAGGTATTTCCTTGTTTATTGCAGTTGGGAAAACCAAGTTGCTTAAAAAAAGATGATTGGAGCCCCGCTGCTTAGTGTTGCGAATATAACTATTTATGCCGGCTTTTGTACAAGTAAAGGCACTAATAGCTGGAGGAAAACTTTGGAATGGTGTCTTACAGGTTTTACTAGTGGATGGGGTAAACTGGTCAGAATCATCCCCGCCAGCTTTCTGATGCCTAAGGTTGGGAGGCCCTTGTTAATACTGTTGCAAATTTGATGTAAATATCCTTAATTAAAAATTTGACGTAGGCAGTCTTTACTATCTTTTTTAACTTGCAGTCGTTAAAGTTTGAAACAGTCATAAATATGTTTACGGGAATAGTAGAAGCAACAGGTTTGGTAATAGATAAACTAGCTGAAGGAAGCAATATTACCTTTACGATTCAAAGTTCCATAGCAGGTGAACTTAAGGTAGACCAAAGCCTTTCGCACAATGGGGTTTGTTTAACGGTAATCAGCCAGAACAAAGAAAGTTACCGTGTCACCGCCATAGATGAAACCCTAAAAAAGAGCAATCTGGGCTTGCTTCAACCCGGTGACCGCGTAAACCTGGAGAGATGCATGGCAGCAAACGGAAGATTTGACGGCCATATTGTGCAGGGGCATGTAGATCAAACAGGAATTTGCACCGCGGTGGAGGAAGAAAACGGAAGTTGGCTGTTCCACTTCGAATATGATCCCAAAACCGGTAACCTTACTGTGGAAAAAGGCTCTATCTGTGTGAATGGGGTGAGCCTTACCTGCTTTAATTCCGAAGATGGTAATTTTACAGTGGCGATTATTCCTTATACTTTTGAAAATACCAACTTTAAGAATCTAAAGCCGGGCGATACGGTGAACCTGGAATTTGATATCATTGGCAAGTACATCAGCAAGTTAATTTCCAGACGGGTATAGATTTGCAGCATCACTCTTAAAAATGGTTTTGATCATGAGTATGTAAATCAACCATCCTATTAAAATCCCGATGATCCCGCCAACGATTATATCGAGCGGATAGTGCACCCCCAGATATATCCTGCTGTAGGACACTATAAAAGCCCATAAAAAAAGAAAACCTGTGTACCTGAATATTTTATTAAACAGCAAAAAAACAAATGTAGCAAGTCCAAAGGTGTTGGCAGCATGCGATGAGGCAAAACCAAACTTCCCTCCACAGCCTTTCACCAGATAGACCAGTCCCGCCAGGTCGGGATCGTGACAGGGTCGAAAGCGTTCAAAATAGGGTTTCATAAAACCAGAAGTGACCTGATCAGCACCCAGAATTACCAGTCCTATTCCCAATAGCACATAAACGGCTTTGATCTTAAATTTCCAGATGATCAGCCCAAGCAATATGGCGTAAAATGGAATCCATATGTATTTATCGCTGATCCAGAACATGGTTGCATCCAGAAAATCATAATGCAATCCGTTCAGGTATAGAAAAAGCTGTTCATCAAGTTCAATTATTTTTTCGATCATTGGTTATTTGATCCAGTTTATGCCTTTTTTTAGTTGTTGAAGCGTTTCTTCTTCAGGGGATTCCGGTGCGGGCTGGTAGTTGTATTGCCAATTGGCTTGTGGTGGTAAACTCATGAGGATGGACTCAGTTCTTCCGGATGTATCCAAACCAAACTTAGTTCCTTTATCCCAAACCAGATTGAACTCAACATACCGGCCTCTTCGGAGCATCTGCCATCTTTTTTCATTTTCTCCGTATTCGAGTCCTGCATTTTTATGGAGGAAATAGGTGTAAATGGGTGCAAAGCTATTGCCAACATCCTGTACGAATGCAAAGCGTTGTTTTAAAGAAAACTCCTTATTACTACCCAGCCGGTCGAAAAATATGCCTCCAACTCCCCGCGTTTCATTCCGGTGGGGCAAATAAAAGTAATTGTCTGCCCAGGTTTTAAATTCAGGATAATAGCTGAAATGATGGCGGTCGCACACTTTCTTTAGCTGTGTATGAAAATAAGCCGCGTCTTTTTTGTCTACATAATGCGGCGTGAGGTCTATTCCTCCACCGAACCATGCTGTTCCATCGCTCATTTCAAAGTAGCGTACATTCATGTGAATGATGGGAACCATTGGGCTTACAGGATGCATCACTATGGAAACACCGGTTGCGTAAAAATCTGATGGAGGAAGGTTTAAAGCATCTGAAATATTTTTTGGAGTGGCACCATGTACTGCAGAGAAATTCACACCACCTCTTTCTATAAGCTTCCCATTTTCAATAATTCTGGTACGTCCGCCGCCTCCACCTTCCCGCTCCCAGGGATCTTCCTTAAAAATACCTTTTGAATCTGCAACTTCAAGATCTTTACAGATCCTGTCCTGCAAATCCAGAAACCATTCCGTGATTGTTTCCTTGGTCATTTCTTTGATTTTGAACAAAGGTATAAAATGAGGTATAATTTTGGGTTAAAACTTTAAGATTAAAATAGATAATGATGTAAATTACTAAATGGAAACATTTCGGCATATTTTGGCTACAACGATTTTTTTTTGGTATTGCCAGCCTTAACGTCGGGATCAAAGGCCAGTTTTTTATTCGCTCCGTAAATAAGATTTGAGATGTAAGCTTGTACTAACGCGCTGGAAGCGGCATGATTTTTTAGAATTTTAAGTATTGACAGAACGAATGCTCAGTACCTGATAATTTTTTTATGGATTCAACAAATGTGAAGGGAAGATACCAGTATCCCGAAATTGAACAGGACATATTGTTAAAAGCCTACCGGCTAATGCTCACCACCAAACGCATGGCCGAAGTGTATGACGAGAACAAGCAGATCACCAGCAAATATGTCCACAGTACCTCCCGGGGCCATGAAGCGATTCAGTTGGCCACCGCATTTTTTCTAAAACCAATAGATTTTGCATCGTTGTATTACCGTGACGAGGCCATGTTGCTCGGTTTAGGTTTAGAGCCTTATGAGCTAATGTTACAGCTAATGGCGAAGAAAGACGATCCTTTTTCGGGAGGGAGATCATATTATGGACACCCTTCTTTGCGTAGAGAGGGTTATCCAACTATTCCGCATCAAAGTTCAGCTACCGGCATGCAGGCAATTCCCGCCACCGGGATGGCCCACGCCTTACATTACCTGGAAGCACTGCAGCCTGCACGCTTAAGCGAGGATGTGGAGTCCAATCCGGTGGTGCTGTGTTCTTTGGGAGATGGCGCCGTTACAGAAGGCGAGGTTTCTGAGGCCTTTCAAATGGCCGCACTGAAGCAATTACCGATTATCTACCTTGTTCAGGACAATGAATGGGGAATTTCTGCGACCAGCGAGGAGATGCGCACCATGAACGCCCATGAATTTGCAGCCGGATTTAAGGGGTTGGACCGAATGCGGGTAGATGGCTCTGATTTTGTGAAAGCGTATGGGAAAATAAAGCGCGCGTTCGACTATGTTCGTAGGGAAAGAGCACCTATTCTGGTACATGGCAGATGTCCCTTATTAGGGCACCACACATCCGGGGTAAGAAAGGAGTGGTATCGCAACGAAGGGGACCTGCGCCTCCATGAAAGTGAAGATCCAATTCCTAAGTTGCGGCGTAAATTGTTGGATGTCGGTGTTACCGAAGGGAACCTTTATGAAATGGAAGCTGCCGTAAACGAGGCGGTATTAGAAGCTTTTGAAAAGGCTCGAATGGCTAAAGATCCTGATAGAACGAGCATCTACGATTTTGAATTTGTACCAACGCCAATTGTAGAGGAAAAAGGAAACAGAACTCCTGTAAATGCTGAAAAAGTAGTGATGGTGGATGCCGCTTTGCATGCGATGGATGAGATTTTGCAAAAGCATCCTGAAGCCTTGTTCTACGGGCAGGATGTAGGAGGGAAGTTGGGCGGCGTTTTTCGGGAAGCTGCCAATCTTTCAAAAAAATATGGGAACCACCGTGTGTTCAATACACCTATTCAGGAAGCTTACATTATTGGCTCTACTGTAGGGATGTCCGCAGTGGGCTGCAAACCCATCGTGGAGATTCAATTTGCTGATTATATCTGGCCTGGCATCAACCAGCTTGTGGCGGAGGTTTCTAAAAGTTGCTATCTAACGCAGGGAAAATTTCCCGTTCAAACACTGGTTCGCGTTCCTGTTGGCGCCTATGGGGGCGGAGGGCCTTACCACTCGGGGAGCATAGAATCTGCTTTGCTAAATATACGGGGCATAAAAGTGGTCTATCCCTCTAACGCAGCAGACATGAAGGGGCTTTTAAAGGCCGCTTTTTATGATCCAAATCCAGTGGTGTTGTTAGAGCATAAAGGCTTATACTGGTCAAAACTACCGGGAACTGATGCTGCCAAAACTTATGAGCCCGACGAAGATTATGTAATTCCACTCGGAAAAGCTAGAAAAGTGCAATCTGCATCAGCCAAAAAAATACGCCTTGGCGAATCCGCAGTGGTCATCACCTACGGAATGGGCGTCTACTGGGCATTGTCGGCATGCGCCTCGATGAATGAGGCGGTTGAAATATTAGACCTAAGAACCTTGAATCCTTTGGACTGGCCGACAATAGGTGATTCTGTAAAACTACACAGCAAAGTGATGGTGCTAACGGAAGAACCCCTGATGAATAGTTTTGCTGAGTCCCTGGCAGGTAGAATAAGCAATGAATTTTTCACGCACCTGGATGCGCCTGTAATGACGATGGGTGCTGCAAATTTGCCCGCCATTCCCCTAAATATTGAACTGGAGCAGGAAATGCTTCCCAATTCGGAAAAGGTACAATCTATGATTAAAGAACTTCTAGCGTATTAAGTGCTTAAAAGAATCTTAAATCATTTATATTCGAACCCAAACATGAATTGAATAGAAGACCGGCTATGACAAATTTTTCGGAAAAGTACATCAACCCATTTACAGATTTCGGATTTAAGAAACTTTTTGGCACAGAGTTCAACAAAGACCTGCTAATTAACTTCCTCAATCAGGTATTGGGCGACAAAGAAAAAATTCAGGATCTCACTTATCTCAGCAACGAAGCGCTGGGTAGCACCCAGACCGACAGATCGGCAATATTTGATTTGTATTGTAGAAATGAAAAAGGGGAGACGTTTATAGTTGAGTTACAAAATGTAAAACAGGAATATTTTATTGACAGAAGCATTTTTTATTCTACCTTCCCGATTCAGAACCAGGCGACTAAAGGCAAGAGTTGGGATTACCAGCTCAAGGCCGTTTATACCGTTGGAATATTGAATTTTAGTTTTGGTGGCGGCGAGCCGGAAAGATATATGCGTGAGGTACTGCTCATGGATAAGCAGACCCATGAAATTTTCTATGAGAAATTGACGTTTATATATTTGGAAATACCTAATTTTAAAAAGGGAGAAGATGAGTTGGAATCTTTGTTTGATAAGTGGCTTTACGTGCTGCAGAATTTATCAAAATTTCAAGAAAGACCCCAAAAACTACAGGAGAGGGTGTTTGGGCAATTGTTTGAGACAGCAGAAATTGCAAAACTAGATCAAGACGATATGAGAAAATACGAACAAAGCTTAAAGATCTACAGAGACAACCAAAATACCATGGAGTACGCAAAAAAAATGGCCAGGAAAGAGGGACTAAAAGAAGGTAGAGAAGAAGGTAGAGAA
>CAZHZR010000018.1:0-4383 GCA_964537095.1 uncultured Roseivirgaceae bacterium | reverse complement strand
AGGTAGAGAAGAAGGAATAGTACAAGGAATTGAGCAAGGAATTGAACGGGGGATAGAGCAAGGGATGGAAAGAGGTAGAGAAGTAGCGCGACTTGAGATAGCAAAAATGCTCAAGAAAAATGGAGCATCGATTGACTTGATTGTAAACTCTACGGGGTTGTCTCAGGCGCAGATAGAGCAGTTGGATGTATAGCTCTCATATGTACACCCTGGCTTCTATATAGTTGTATTTTGCAGGGGATCTTGCGCGGATATTTTTACCCGCTTTGCTGTGAGAAGTTCCAACGCAGAGCTTTCAGCAGACTAGAGTAGGCTAGACTATTTAACTGAATATAATATAAGAGCCTGATTAAAATGGATAGCCAATTCCGATATTGTATACCAGCGGGTAAGTATCGTTGTAGGGTTTGCTGAAGCCAACTTTATCCAGAACAAAGCGGTCGCCTTCTTCCCGTGCAGGATCAATTACTTTCATGCCTATATCCAATCGCAGTACCAAAAAGTTGAAGTCAAAGCGGAAACCAAGCCCCGTTCCCACAGCCAGCTCTTTGTAAAATTTGTTGACTTCAAATTTTGATCCTGGCCGACCCCGATCCTCAAACGTCCATACGTTTCCAATGTCTATAAATATCGCCCCTTCCAGAAAACCGATGATATCTCTTCTTATTTCAAGGTTAGCCTCAATCAGTATTTCTCCGGGTTGTTCAAAGCTGTTGTTGATCGGCCCGTCTTCGCCAGGTTTATAAGTCCCCACGCTTGTTGGCGGATTATATGACCCCGGCCCAAGGCGCCTGGGTCTCCATCCTCTGTTCGAGCTGCTTCCCCCTGCAAAAAAATACTTTTCATAGGGCAGGACGTTATCTCCCCCATAAGGTTTGGCAACGCCCAGGTTGAGTCGATAAGCAAAATCTGTCACCTGCGACAGCCTCATAACTTGACGGAAGTCTGCATTTAATTTAAAAAACTTGTAAAATTGAAGCGAATCGCCAAAATTTTCATAAAGGGAGGTTCCTATTAAATTTTGCAACGTCCCACCACTTTCAGCGAACAACCGCAGATAGGAGGCGTTTTTTCCTCCCGTACCATATCTGTTGAAATTGAAAATGGTATAAAATATCATGCTCGAGACAAAAGACGGCTCAAAAGATCTGCTCAAATTATTACCCAGACTGTCATACCTTTCAAGCAGATTCTCAAACTCATCGGTTTTTACTTCCGAGTCTATAATACTCGCATCGACCAAAGAAAAATTATAAAATATGCTTTCATCCTTTTGCCAGGTATAAATGGCTGAAACCTTAGAATTACTTCGTCTGTAATCCGGCCGGTTCGTATAGTTATATCCTACCAGAAACCGCGTCTTTGGGTTATAGGTACCCAATCTTGATTTGAGCCTGGACCCTAAAGGGAACACAAATTGTGGAAATATAATAGATAAATTTGCACCCAGCTCCTGGCTTGACAATGCTTTGCCCGGGTCTGATGCTGATGCTACACCTTCAATGCCCGCCCTCCCTGTAAACTCAAGTATTTCCAGCCCGCCGAAGATGTTCCTATCTTTAATGGTGAAGTTGTAAAATGGTCCCGGAACCTGCTCGGTTACTGTCAGCCCCACTTCATTCGACATCGTATATTTTTTAAGCGGACTTGTGAAAATATTTGCCACAACTTGTCCGCCCGTAGTATCATAGTTGATGTTTACAAACTTAAAAATGTCAAGGTTTGATAGCTGGCGCTGTGTTTCAAAAGTGTTTTCCTTACTGTATAAACTGTCAGGGTAGAGAAAAAGCCTCCTGTCGAGTATCTTTTTAGAATATTCATCCTCGTAGTATCTATAAACAATGCCATTATAAGGTTCCCTTGTTCTTTGATCCGGGCCTCTGAATCCGGCATCGGTGGTGAAATAAACGGAGTCAAGCCTGAATTGCTTGTGATAGCCCCGTTTAGCCGGATCAAGTATTAATACTTCTACCGCTACTTTTTTCTCATCAGTAATGGTGGTGTCCACATTATATTCCACATATTGTCGGCTAAAATCATAATAACCGTTGTTTTTTAGGAGGTTGTCTATTCGCTCCCGCTCCGAGGTTAAAACCTCCTGATCATAAATCTGCCCTTTTTTTATTAGTATATCCGGCTGGTTTGAAAAGTACAATTTCTTAATGGTGGTGTCACTGGTAGTAAACAAAATACTGTCAATAATATAAGGTTCCTTTTCTGTGATCTCATAAGTAACGGTGATCTTTTTTCCACTCGTGTCTATTTCGTAAGCGGTTTCTCCAAGAAAAAAGCCCTTGGTATGCAGGTAGTTTTTCATCTGGTTGGCAGCTTCTGTACTTCTCGCACTGTCATAAATGGCAAGTGGCTCTCCCCAACGCATCAACAGATTTCCTTCATCCAGTATTTTGTCCTTTTTAGCCAGTTTCCTGCTTTTTTTGTCCTCCAGGCGCGTCATTTTTTGGGGCTTGTCTTCCGCTTCGGCCTCCTGGATTTTCGCATCAAATTTCGCTGTAATTTCCTCCTTTTCCTGCTCTATCTCCTCCTTATCATAATTGTTAAGACCCCATTGGTACAAATACACATAAGGCGAGACTGGAAGTAAGGGGAGCCTTTTATTAGGTTCTTGTCTGAAAAAGTCTGTATATCTTGCAGCACTGGTTTCGTCTGTTCCGGACACCTTCTGTTTGTAGATCAAGTATTCATCTTCTTCTAAATATCTGGTGCCCAAACAGCCGGAAAAGAATGTTAGAAGGGTTAAAAAAAATAAATTAAAAGCTAACTTCAAGGCAAATTAAAGATTTAAGGGTTATGATCTCTAAAAACACAGCAAAATACATTAAATCCCTGCAACAAAAAAAGTATCGAAAAATTGAAAAAGCTTTTGTAGTTGAAGGAGCAAAAAGTGTTATCGAACTTGTGAAATCGAATTTCAGAATTACAACGGTATATGCTACTCCTGTGTTTTTAAAAGATGCAAAACATTTAATTTCCAGTGCAGAAAATAAATTTGAAATAGTAGAAGCTACCGAAAAAGAGCTTGCCTCAGTAGGTACTTTTCAAAGTAATAACGCCGCCATTGCTGTTGCAGAAATGAAACCCAACCTGCCCGTCGCCTTCTCCAATTCTTTCGCCCTGGCCCTGGATAGGGTAAATGATCCTGGTAACATGGGTACTATTATCCGGGTTTCCGACTGGTATGGCATTGAAAATATCGTTTGTTCCGATGATTGTGCTGATCAATATAATCCAAAAGTAATTGCTGCCAGTATGGGCTCATTCACCCGCGTCAATATGTTCTATACCAATTTAGCGAGTTATCTAAGCGACGTAAAAATGCCTGTACATGGCGCTTATCTCAACGGAGAGAACGTGCACGGCTACAAATTCGCAAAGGAAGGTATTTTGTTGATGGGGAGCGAATCGCAGGGCATCGCTCCTGAACTGGAGCAGTATGTAACTCACAAAATCAGTATTCCAGCATTCGGAGGGGCAGAGTCGCTCAACGTAGGAGTGGCTACTGCAGTTATCTGCGACAATATTATGCGAAGCAAGTAGCAAACTGTCAAAAAAAGGCCTTATCCCTGGAAGCTTCCTCCATCATTTCCCGCGCTTTTTCTTTTCCAAGGTAGCGATCTATCAGGTAATGTGCCACGTATAGCAGCGGAGTAATGGCTACTGCAATCAGAAACTTATAGATGTAATTGATAATGCCTACAGAAACAGTCTGCTCTACAGACCAGTTGCCGAGTACATAGAAGGCAATGAACAACACCAAAAAGCTATCTACAAGTTGCGAAATGAGCGTAGACCCGGTTGCCCTTAGCCAGATCATTTTTTCGCCGGTCAGCCTTCTCAGCCTGTGAAAAATATAAACGTCCAGCAATTGTCCCACCAGAAAGGCAATAATGGAAGCTATGATAATTCCCATTCCCTGCGTAAAAACGGTATTAAAGGCATAGCTAATGTTAAAGCTGTTTCCTGCCGCGTCCGTATTATTCACATCAAGCCAGAATTGCGCCGGAGCAAGTTTGGTAATAATAAAAATGGCTATAAAAGCGTAAGCAATTAGACTGATTGTCAGGTAGCTGATCTTCTTTACGCCTTCCTTTCCATAATATTCGTTGATGATATCTGTGGTAATAAACACCACCGGCCAAAGGACAACGCCGGCAGTAAGGTTAAAATCCAGAACATAATCGCCCAATAACCTGAGGTTGGCAGGCTGAAGTCCCAGTGTTTCTTCAGCAGAAAATATCTTTATCCCCGTCAGTTCAGCCAGAATCGCATTGGTTATAAAAATACCTCCCAGGAAAAGTAATAGGTTGCTTTTTTTGTCCCTCATAACGAAGCAAAGAAAGCAAAATTAATGTAAAATCTTCTTTG
>CAZHZR010000017.1:16279-24256 GCA_964537095.1 uncultured Roseivirgaceae bacterium | reverse complement strand
AGCGTCAACTGTATCCTCAAGATCTTTTTCAACCAGCTATGGAAAGACAAATATACCGATAAAGATTTTAATTGTCCAAATATGCAGACATTTTTTAGCCGCTTTTTTATAAGGAAATAATTTTATCCAGCCCAACCTTCTCTATCCAAACTGCGGTATTGAATGGCTTCCGCAAGATGTTCAATTTTAATGTCCTCACTGCCAGCTAAATCCGCGATAGTGCGGGACACTTTTAGAATGCGGTCATAAGCCCTGGCCGAAAGCCCTAATTTTTCCATGGCAGTTTTCAATAATGTTTTCCCGGCAGGGTTTATCTCGCAGATATGTTTTACCATTTGAGCGCTCATCATGGCATTACAAAAAACTTCTTTATTCCCCTCAAAACGCTCGGTTTGTTTTTGACGGGCCAGGATAACACGTTCCCTTATTTCCTGACTGCTTTCGGTTTTTCTGTTGCTGGTCATTTCATCAAAAGAAACAGGCGTTACTTCTACATGCAGATCAATCCTGTCTAAAAGCGGCCCACTTACTTTGTTGAGATATCGTTGAACAACACCCGGCGGACAAACGCATTCTTTTTCCGGATGATTATAATAGCCACAGGGGCAAGGATTCATGCTGGCCAGCAACATAAAATTTGCAGGAAAATCCACAGAAATTTTTGCTCTCGAAATTGTCACCTGGCGTTCTTCCAAAGGCTGCCGCATTACCTCCAGCACTGTTCTTTTAAACTCCGGAAGTTCATCCAGAAACAATACGCCATTGTGCGCCAAAGAAATTTCACCGGGCTGCGGAATGCCACCACCGCCCACGAGGGCAACATCGCTAATGGTATGATGTGGTGCTCTGTAAGGCCTGTTGGAAATAAGTGAGGTGTTATGATTGAGTTTTCCGGCAACAGAGTGAATTTTTGTTGTCTCGAGCGCTTCTATTAAGCTGAGGGGAGGCAGGATAGACGGAAGCCGTTTAGCGAGCATGGTTTTGCCCGCACCGGGAGGGCCGATCATGATTACATTATGACCGCCGGCAGCAGCAATTTCCAGCGCCCGCTTAATATTTTCCTGGCCCTGCACATCCGAAAAATCTGCATCGTAATCGTTTAGCTGGCTGTAGAAAATGTCCCGTGTGTCTTTTACAGTGGGCGTAATTTCAAGGTCGCCCTCCAGAAAATCCACAGCTTCCTGTAGTGTTTCTACGCCAATGACATCCAGATTATTCACTATTGCAGCTTCAGACGCATTCATCTTTGGGAGAATTACGCCTTTAAAACCTTGCTTTCTGGCCTCAATGGCAATGGGCAACACACCTTTAATGGGTCTCAACATGCCGTCAAGTGCCAATTCACCCATGATGATGTAATCTTCTATTGTGGTACCGTTGATCTGGCCCGATGATTTTAGAATGCCAATGGCGATAGGCAGATCATAGGAAGAACCTTCTTTTTTTATATCGGCAGGCGCCAGGTTTACCACCACTTTTTGCCGGGGCATTTTATAACCTGAGAATTTTATGGCGGAATCTACTCTAAATGCGCTCTCCTTTACCGCATTGTCAGGAAGCCCCACCATCCAGAATTTCGTCCCCTGCCCAACATTTACTTCTACCGTAATGGTACTTGCATTGACACCATAAACGGAACTTCCATAGCTTTTTGAAACCATTTAGACTTGCTTTTCAATTAATAAGATGAGTATATGAATTATTTTTATATGGATTTCCTGTATCCGGTCTGCATAACCAAAATGCTCTACGCAGATTTCCAGGTCCACCGTATTTCTAAGTTTGCCACCATCTTTTCCAGTCAATACAATGGTTCGCATTCCCCGTGTTTTGGCTGCTGCTACAGCTTTTATGATATTCGGGGAATTACCACTTGTGCTGATTCCTAAAAGTATGTCTCCGGGATTTCCAAGTCCTTCAATAAAGCGCGAGAATATGTGCTCATAACCGTAGTCATTACTCACGCAGGAGATATGACTGGGATCGGAAATAGCGATGGCCGGTAGTGCCCGTCGATCGTCGCGGAACCGCCCGGTTAGCTCTTCAGCAAAATGCATGGCATCACAATGTGACCCGCCGTTGCCACAGGAAATTACTTTATTCCCATTGTTAATGGCATCGGCAATCAGTTGTGAGGCTTTTTGGATCGCCTTCAGGTTTTCCTCCTTGTCCATGAAGTTTTGAAGGGTTTTTGCGCCTTCCTCTAATTCCTGCCTGATGACTTGAAGATGATCAATTTGCATATGCGTATAAAACTCCGATTGAGGTTTTTCTTTTTAATTTTGTCACTCTGGTTCCGCCTGGAACCATAAATTTAAAAATCAGATAGAATCTTTCCCTGGGTCATCTTCGGGTTTGGATTTAAGCGTGCTTCCAAATGATTTGAGAGATTGGTCGACTTCCTTCTCTCTTTCATCCATATCGTAAATTTTCGCTTTTAAGGATGCATTGTCGTTATTTAGCCTGGCAATCTCCTTTCGCTTTCTCTTTAAAGCAAGATTGGAATTAAGGATTTCTATTAGGAATAATGCCAAACCAAAAACTGCCCAATATCTCAGGAAATTTAAGGTTTTTTGGATGCCCATCTGATTGAAAATAGCCTCAGTAAAAAATACAAAAACGAGACTGATGCCTATAAAGAGGAAGTAAACCAGATAAAAAAATGCTTTAGGATTTTTCATTGGAGTTTGTTTTATCAATGAGTTCTAAAGATAATTATAATTACATAAAAAGATAGCAATATTTATCCGTCTCCCGCTGCAGCTTTTACAAACTTTGCATCATAATAAGCTTATTGTACAATCCGGCTTGTTTTATTAAGGAATCATGTGTTCCCCGTTCAACGATTTCCCCCTGTTGGATTACCAGAATTTCATCCGCATGTTGAATGGTGCTTAAACGGTGCGCAATGACTACAGAAGTCCTGTTTTTCATCAGATTGGTGAGCGCTTCCTGTACAAGCATTTCCGATTCTGAATCCAACGCAGACGTTGCCTCATCCAGAATCAATATCGGCGGATTCTTCAGCACCGCTCTGGCTATACTAATTCTTTGCCTTTGGCCGCCGGATAATTTAGAGCCTCTTTCCCCGATTTCCGTTTGGTAGCCGTTCTCCGTTTTAATGATAAATTCATGCGCATTGGCGATTTTGGCTGCTCTTTCTACATCTTCCATCTTTGCATCGCTCAACCCGAAAGCGATGTTATTAAAAATGGTATCGTTGAACAATATGGATTCCTGCGTCACAATTCCCATCATCTTTCTCACCGATTCCGTTTCATAATCCTTAAGAGAAACTCCATCAATGAGAACTTCACCTCCGGTAGGATCATAAAATCTTGGAATGAGGTCGGATATGGTGGATTTTCCGCCGCCTGAAGGTCCCACCAAAGCAACCGTTTTGCCTTTCGGTATATTGACGTTGATCTTTTTGAGCACTGTGTCTTTTTCGTAAGCGAAAGACACATTCTTAAATTCGATGCCAATTTCAAAATTGTCGAGCGGCTTTGCACCTTCAACATCCTTTATTTCAGGCGTAGTATCTATTACCTTGAAAATCCGTTCTCCTGAAGCAAGCCCGCGCTGGATGGTGCTGAAGGAATTTGAAATGGCTTTGGCAGGAGTTAATACCTGCGTAAATATAATAATGTAGGTAAGGAAAGAACTGGCGTCAAGCGTGGACGCATTGTTTAAGATCATATTTCCGCCGTACAGCAAAATGACGGCGACGACAAAAACACCCATAAATTCTGAGAGCGGAGAAGCAAGCTCATTCTTTTTAGCCATGTTTACGTTAATGTCCGCATATTTCTTAATTTCCTTTCCGAATTTATCTGTTACGTATCGACGGGCATTGAAAGCTTTCACAACCCGCATTCCGGAAAGCGTTTCATCAATGATGCCCACAACCCGGCCCAATGATTCCTGACTTTGTGTTGCCTTCTTTTTCAGTCGTTTTGCAATGGTAGATATTATATATCCGGAAACTGGTAAAAAAACAATGGTAAAGAGCGTGAGCTGATAAGACATTATGAACAGGACGATAAAATAGATGATAATAGTCGCCGGTTCACGAAAAGCCACTTTTAACGAGTTGACTACAGAATTCTCTATCTCTTGTACATCATTGGTGAGCTTTGAAAGTATATCACCTTTACGCTCATTGGAGAAATAGCCGATATGTAGGTGGGATATCTTTTCAAAGGCAGTCTTCCTCAGGTTTTCAATTACATTTGCTCTGATTTGAGCTAAGATAACGGCAGACAAGTATTTGAAAAGGTTTGACAATAGCACAGAAGCTACAATGATAAGACAGATGTAACCCAGGGAACCAAGTTTGCCATACTCCTCAATAAATTGTAAAAAATAGTGATAGAAAAGGTGAATAAAATAATCGAGTAGATTTGAAAAATCTTCTATAGAAAAATTAAAGGAAGGTGGGGCTTTATATGCTTCAATCTCCTCCGGGTCTACTTTTTCAAATATAACGTCGAACAGCGGCTTGATCAACGAATAATTTAAAATTCCAAATATTATAGATAAAAGCGTGTATATGATGTATTGAGGCACATAATTGCCTAGCGGCTTGGCAAACCCTAATATTCTAAGATAAGTCTTCATATCATTTTCAAAAGTCTGCAATTTAGGGGATTATTTTTTAAATGGCCGGGTTCAGATTCCTGCATTTTGTCACACATGTAAAACTGCTGTTGTCATTGCCAGCTTTTGTCAAAAACATCTTTAGAGGAGATGTAATCTTTTTTTTAAAATACGCATACCTTGTGTGCTGGAGTTAAAAAAAATTTAATTGATATAGTAATATTTATCATGCAATTAGTTTAATTTCAGCTTTTTAACCTCTAGAACAATTCAATATGAAAAAAATGCTACTCATCATGTGTTGTGTAATGTTTGCAACATATTTTACTGCTTACTCGCAGAGTTTTACGTCCGGCTCTCTTTTGGAGAGAAACTGCGGGGCTATGGAACACTTAAGCCTGGCTCAGCAAAAAGATCCTTCTCTGATAAAGAGAATGCAGGAGATAGAAAATTTTACCGAAAGAGCAATTTTAGAACGTCAACGAAGTAGCGCTTCTTCATTAGGAGTTATAAGGATTCCGGTGGTAGTGCACGTATTATACAATACACCTGCTCAAAACATCAGTGATGCGCAAATACTGTCGCAAATTGAAGTATTGAACGAAGACTTCAGAAAGCTAAATGCTGATGTTTCCAATACACCGGAAGAATTTGCCCCACTGGCCTCCGATATTGGCATCGAATTTTATCTGGCTACTGAAGATCCTGATGGCAACCCTACCAATGGCATTACCCGAACGGCTACTGACAAGAAGAATTTTAGTACGAATGATCACATCAAGCGATCAATAAACGGCGGTAAAGATCCCTGGCCTACCGATAGGTATTTGAATCTATGGTCTGGGAACATCAGATTCATCCTGGGCGAGTTGTTGGGTTATGCGCAATTTCCGGGCGGAGATCCGGCCACAGATGGTGTCGTTATCAACTCCAAATATTTTGGAAGAGGAGGCAGTGCCATTGCTCCGTTTGATCGAGGAAGAACCGCTACCCATGAGGTAGGCCATTGGCTAAATTTAAGACACATCTGGGGAGATGGAGGTTGCGGTGCCTCAGATTTCGTAGATGACACCCCTGATGCGGCGAGCGAATATTACGGTTGTCCTGCCTATCCCCAAGCATCTTGTGGCAGCAACGACATGTTCATGAACTTCATGGACTATGTAAATGATGATTGCATGGTGATGTTTTCGCAGGGGCAAAAAGAGAGGATGCTTGCCCTATTTGCGCCGGGAGGTGCCAGAGAAAGTTTTGTTAATGGGGAAGAACCTTCTGAATACTGCGTGTCGACAGGGTTGGAAAATCTGGCATGGATAGAAGGCGTTCGGATTAATACTACCACAAACATTTCGGGATCAGATGCCGGCTATGGCGATTATACAGCCAATCCCGTTGGCCTACAAAAAGGAGCCTCCTATCTGTTTGGTGCACAAGCAAAATTTGCGGATAGAAAAGCGCCCTTGAACTGGCGCTTTTGGATAGATTTTAATCAGGATGGCGACTTTGAAGATGCAGGAGAAATGGTCTTTGAAGGGAAGTCAGTAAATATTGCTAAAAAGAGCATCAATATTCCAGTGTCAGCATTAGAAGGCTTCGCGAGAGTAAGAGTCGCTGCAAAATTTGGCGCCTATCCTGAACCCTGCGAAAGCTTTCAGTATGGAGAAGTAGAAGATTATACTATTGAGATTACATCAGGTTCTCAGCCATCAACTGTCTCAGCGCTGGAGTTGTATCCAAATCCTGCAAATGGCTCTACAAGTGTCACACTACAGCTTGGAGAAGAGGCGTCGACGCTCTCTGTTCAGTTGTCGGATTCGCGCGGAAAAACTGTAGCATCCAAAAGCTTTGATGGGGTCAGAGGTAAGTTTTCTCATGTTATACAACTAGCCGGCTTGAAAAAAGGGATCTATTATGTCTCTGTAAAAAGTGCTTCGGTGAACGAAGTAAAAAAGTTAATAGTAGAATAACATAACCCCATTTTCTAAAAGAGGCGCTTTTTTTTCGATTAGGGCCTCTTTTTTCTCCTCATTTTGACGCACCTCTCTCGTGCTTTACTTCTAGACGTTAAAAAATGGGCTTAATTTTGATAAAGTCCATTCTTTTAACTAATATTGCGATTGGTATATTGCAATTTATACTTATTTTTTTTATATAGATGTTGAACAATTCACACAAGCGAATTGCAATTATAGGCATAGTAGGTCTTCCGGCAAATTATGGCGGGTTTGAAACCCTAGCCGCAAATCTCGTCGGAAATTTAAATGAGAAGTTCGATTTTACAGTTTACTGTAGCGGATTAAAGTATCGCAATAAGATCAAGGTATATAACAATGCCCGATTGGTTTATGTCCCACTGGATGCAAACGGGTTTCAAAGCATTATTTACGATATCTGGTCGATTATACATGCCCTGGTCCGGCAAGATGCTTTGCTTGTGCTTGGCGTATCTGGCGCAATTTTATTTCCCTTTATCAAGATGTTTTCCAGGAAGAAGATAATTGTAAACCTGGATGGTATTGAATGGCGCAGAGACAAGTGGAAATCTTATGCAAAAAACTTTTTAAAGTTTTCAGAGCGATGTGCTGTTAAATACGCAGACGAGATTATCGCCGATAACGTGGTTATACAATCGTACATCCAAAGAACTTACCATAGAAAAAGTCATTTAATTGAGTACGGTGCTTGCCATGTCAATGGTAAAACTCAAGAGATCAAAACTTTAATTTTGCCGTCAGAACTCAATTTTTCTCACTACGCCTTCACAGTTTGCAGAATTGTACCGGAGAACAACATCCACCTTATACTTGCTGCTTTTGAAGAGGAAAACAGCTTTGAACTGGTAATTGTAGGCGATTGGAATAACAGCCAATACGGAAAGAAACTAAGACAAAAGTATCAGACTTTCAGCCATATTCATCTCGTAGATCCTATTTACGATCAGGATATTCTGAATTCTTTGAGAAGAAACTGCACCGTGTACCTTCATGGGCATTCAGCGGGGGGGACAAACCCTTCGTTAATAGAAGCCATGTTTTTACAACTCCCGATTATCGCTTATAACGTAAGCTTTAATAGAAAGACCATGGAAGGGCAAGGGCTATTCTTCAAAAACAGGGAAGAGTTGGTGCAAAATCTGCGAAACCTGGACCAAATGAAACTTACACGGATAAAAAATGCGCTGAAAGAGGTGGCTGACAGAAGATACACCTGGAATATCATCTCTGATAAATACTCTACCTTATTGAACGCGTCTTAGTCATATTAAAATTGAAATCTAAAAACTAAATGGTTTTTAATTCTTTTGAATTCTTATTGTTTTTCCCCCTTGTGCTTTTTGCTTTTTATAGCACAAAACCACAATTCAGATGGATTTTATTG
>CAZHZR010000017.1:0-16179 GCA_964537095.1 uncultured Roseivirgaceae bacterium | reverse complement strand
TACCGCGGTTATTCCAAAGCAGAGAAGAACCTGGGACATTTCGCACTCTACGTGGCCTATTTCCCTCAGTTGGTGGCAGGTCCTATTGAAAGGGCTAAACGGCTGCTCCCTCAAATTAAAAGAGAAAATAAGGTCGACATTACAGATGTTCAGTTCGGCCTCAATAAAATAGCCTACGGTTTTTTCAAAAAAGTAGTAGTGGCTGATAATGTTAGTATGTATGTAAATAGTGTATATGCTAATTTAGAAGGACACACCGGACCAACGATATTTTTTGCTAATCTTTTGTTTTTTATAGTTTTGTATTGCGATTTCTCCGGATATAGTGATATAGCCATTGGGACAGCACGGCTTATGGGTGTAAGGCTTATGGAGAATTTCAACAGGCCCATCCTGTCAGCTTCAGTAACAGAATTCTGGCAAAAGTGGCACATTTCTTTGTCAAGCTGGCTCCGCGATTATGTGTACATGGAAGTGAAAGGCGAAAATAAGTCTGAGCTTCAGCGGGCTTTTGCCTTGCTGTTTACTTTTACACTTGTGGGCTTCTGGCATGGTGCCTCATGGACATTCGTATTGTTTGGTGTTGCGCACGGTTTATTTATGGTTTTTGAAAATTTTGGTCGGGCTTTCAGGATCCGAAACCCGCTTTTAGACACGTTTCCGGTAGCCAAGCACTGGTCAAACGTTTTCCTGACAATGCTTGTGATCATACTAATATCAGGACCCTTTTTTCGGGCTCAAAGCCTGGATGATAGTTGGCTGATGTTCGGTAAGATTTTTACACTTGAGGGCGGGTTCAACATGAATGATCTATTGGGAGGCATCCTCGTGTCGGACTTTTTGCTTTGCATGTTTGTCATCTTTCTGTTCTTTCTAAGCTATCTTTTGCCCAGGAATCTCAACCTGAAATACAATACATTATTCCTGGTTTTAACTACAGTCGTTATTATTCTTTTTGGTACAAATGAGGCCCTACAATTCGTCTACTTCCAGTTTTAAGAAACAAGTGTTGAAGATTATTTTCACATATGTCTTGTGCATCGGTTCATTTCTGTACCTGGTGGATATTTTTTTTACGGAAGTGATAATTTTCAATAACCAAATTTCGAACACCTATAAAATCAACAGGCTGATATCCGGCACGAATTCGGAAGAAATACCAATATTTGGCTCCTCCAAGGCATATAGGGACTATTTCCCCGACAGTTTGGGTGCTAATTTTTACAATTATGGAATGGATGCAGCCAGTATGGAAGTGGTGAATCTGCTCCTGGCGTTTGAGGTGCAAAAAGACAAAAGTACACCGATGATTATAGATTTTCATCCCGGCATGTTTTCGCATAATCCATATACCAACCTGAATTTGAAGTACTATGTGCCTTTGATTAAACACGATGAGGTGAAGCAGTTCTTAAAGAACAACCAGGTCTATAAAACTTATCATGAAATTTTTGGGATGCGCTACTATGGATTCTATTACGATTATCTGATCGAATATATTAGCCAGCATTACCAAAAAAGGAAACTGTACGCCAAGGGAGGTTCATTTGAGATCAATGTTACTCCCCAGGAAAAGCTTAAGAAGCTTTTGGAGAAGAGGCTCCATGCCATTCCTTCATTTGAACATAATCAGAAGCTTGCAGCACAATTGGAAGGAATGATTCAAGCGCATCCTGAGCGGATGTTTTTGTTTGTTGAAAGTCCTTTCCACGGAGCGGTGTATAACAAACTCGAAAACTATGAAGGAATGGACGCGTATCTGCAACACCTTGCGCAATACGAGAATGTGGAAGTGCTGCGGTTTGACGGACGAAATTATGAAGATATACACTTCCAGGATGGAGGCCATATGAATCTTAAAGGTGCAAAACTATTTTCTTCCCGACTAAAAAACGAACTAAAAAATCTTGGTATTTTTACAAATAATATTTAACGGATCCCCACAATGACGAAATTTTTTCTTAACTTGATGCTTTGTTGTATCGTCTCTACACTACTATTTACCGGATGTTCGGGCAATTTGATGTTCCAGACGAGTAAAGCGGGAGAACAAGATGTTCCCGGGGTCGAAATCATCAACGGAAAGCAAGGAGCTGTTGGGCTGGTGAACCAGACCATCAAAATTGATGATCAGATTGCAATCCGATTTTTAAATAATTTTGACTTGAGTTCAGTGGAGACCAACGAAGGAGGCGACCAGAACCAAACGACAGACCTTTACCTGGTCGGTTTCGACAGTCTGATCACGCTTCCCCTGATCGGAAGGGTAAACCTTGTAGGCTTCAATAAAAGAGATGCTGCTTTAAAGCTGGAGCAGTTATATTCAGAATTTGTGGTGAATACTATTATTGATGTGGATATTGTCAGCGTGTCCGTCGACGTACTGGGGGAGGTGAACAGACCTGGAAAATACAAATTAACGCAAAAAAGAACCCACTTAACGGATGTTCTGGCTATGGCGGGTGGCGTAGCGGACTATGGAAACAACAAAACCATCAAAATAGTACGAGGAGATCGAACAGATCCGGAAATTATCACCGTCGATCTAACGCAGGTGGAGAGTATAGCGTCTCCGGCACTATATCTTCAGGATGACGACATCATTTATGTGGCAGCAACCACGCCGGGGTTGTTTGATCGAAAGTTCAGACCCTATACGCCGATTATAGCCATATTAAACATTATTGCCACCACCTTTGTGATTTATTACAGAACAAAATAGTGATGAACCCGATAAACTACTCAGATAATCAAAAAGGAAGCGCTTCCGACAAATTTGCTTTGGATAAGTTTTTCACAAAGCTAAAACTGAAGTGGTATTGGCTCATTTTAGGGCTGGTCGGAGGGCTTGGCATGGCTTACATTTTCAATGCTTATGTTGGGTCACAATATGAATCCAACGCAACTGTAAGAATAAATCTGGAGACGAGCCAATTGCCTGAACTCACCGATAAAGCAGTCATCAGAGGAAAAGGGGAAGAAGCATTGGGCGAAATTGAATTGTTGAAATCGCGGAAGCTGGTTTCTCAGGCTATTCAGACACTACCGCTGGACATTCTTTATGAGCAGCAAAAATTCATCGGCAAAAGGAAGTATTACTCCCGATCGCCTATCAAGGTTACATTAGCGGAAGGCGCGCATTTGCCCTATAACATTGAATTCGACCTGGCGGTAAAAGATGAACGTAGTTTTCTAATAAGCTACGAGGTTATGGATGAGGAATATGCTACCAATGGAAAATTTGGCGAGCCGCTGAGCCTCGAGGGAGTTACGTTTTCTGTGAATAAAGTGCCGGAATATGCTGCGGCCGTTGTTCCCGGATCTACTTTCCTGTTTAAAACGCCCCATCCTCAAATATTTTTACAGAAGGTCCTGGACAACCTGACAGTTGTTCAGCTAAACAATGCCCCTTCGGTTTTGAATGTATCCTATAAAGATTTCTCTCCGGAATTGGCGAGTGATCTGGTCAGCGCCCTTTGTAGTGCCTATGTGGCATATGATATCGAACAACGAGGTAGAATCTATGCGCAGACGCTTAATTTCATTAATGCAAAAGAGCAGGAATTAAAAGATACTGTTGCCCTACTGGAATATGAAATCGCAAAGT
Organism: uncultured Roseivirgaceae bacterium; assembly: GCA_964537095.1. GTDB lineage: Bacteria > Bacteroidota > Bacteroidia > Cytophagales > Cyclobacteriaceae > CAMPJM01. The sequence goes on along the minus strand of CAZHZR010000017.1, from coordinate 12,572 downwards.
TTAAACGCAATAATAGGATTGTAGATATTGAGTCGCAGGTAAAGGTGGAGATAGACCAACTGCAGGAGCTGGAGGTACAAAAGCAGGAACTTCAATTGCAGTTGTTAAACGTAAGATCTTTAAGTGCGGAGCTACATGAAGACAGGCAGGTAAGCAATGTTACATACAATCTCCAGGGCATTGTAGATCCAAACCTTAACAATTTAATTTCACGTCTCAACGAACTTTATATCGAGCGTTCTTCTTTGGGATCCAGATACACTGCTACCAGTCCCGCGGCCATTAGCCTCGAAAATCAGATTTCGGAAGTAAAGCGGTCTATTGAAGCAAACATTGCCCAGGCGCAGTCAAAAATCAGCGACAGATTGAATTTCTATAACAACCAGATCGCCAATCTTGGATCTAAAATTGGTGACCTTCCGGAAGCGCAACGGAAGTATGTAAATCTGGTTCGCGATTTTGAAGTAAAGGAAAATGTTTACTCTTTTCTCCAAACCAAAAGACTTGAAACAGCGGTTTTAATGGCGTCTGTGGTCCCTTCTGCCAGAATTATAGATGAACCGATGGCGCCGGTGGAACCTGTTATATTGCCTGTATATATTTATGTCATACTTGGAACATTAGGTTTACTGGCAGCCGTAGGCCTGGTATTTGTCTATAGCTTTTTCGACAATACAATTTATGACCGCCAAACCATAGAATTACTGACGGATATTCCGGTGATAGGGACAATTTTTAAAGATAAATCCAAAGGCGAATACCCCAGTGTCGATTCTTTAGCTGATCCTTATTCCCTTTTTAATGAATCGCTACGGGCGCTGCGAGCCAGTCTTCAATTTTTGGCTTCTGACAAAAAGAGTAAGCTGGTGACGGTAAGCTCAAGTGTAGTAGCCGAAGGTAAAACCCTGATCTGCTCCAGCCTTGCAGGCCTGATAGCAGCTTTGGATAAAAAGGTAATTGTTCTGGATCTGGACATGCGCAAGCCGAAAATTCATAAAGCGTTGGGCACGGATAATGATTATGGAATGAGTACAATATTGAATGGCCAGGATCACATGAGCAAAGCCATTAGAAGATTTTCTTCAAACCATAATTTTGACTTTATCACGGCGGGTCCTGTACCACACAACCCGGCAGAGCTCATTCAGTCGGATTTGTTCTACGCCTTAATTGACGAACTAAAGCTGCGTTATGACTATATCCTTGTGGATACTTCGCCAGTTGGACTTACCGCAGATGCCATCCCATTGTTAAAAATAGCAGATATCAATCTTTATGTTATCAAGGCGGGTTTTTCCAAGCAGAGTTTTGTAAAAGTGCTTGAGAATCTTAAAATGAAGCGGAAAATCAATAATCTGTACGTGGTATTAAATAGCTATGACCCGACTCAGAGTAGTTACGACAATATTGAAAACAGTAAATATTATAAGGGCTACCTGGATTCGGGAAAAAAGAGGTGGTGGAAAAAAAATGGATAATTACGAAAGTGGCACAACTGCAAAAGATTTACTGCTGACTTGTTTGTCATTTGTACCTGATACGACGCGTTTCCGCTCGACGGTATACGCATGTTTTTTGACTTATTAGACGCTATGAATTCAACTTCAACATCAGAAGCTGTTTTTTCTGAGCTTGCCGACAACGGTCTAAACTTTAAGAAGCCAGATTTTTTTATTGTTGGCGCTGCAAAGGCGGGAACGACCTCTTTATACAATTATTTAAAATTGCATACCGATGTCTATTTCAGTCCCATAAAAGAGCCCCATCATTTTTCTACGGATATCAGTGTGGACGAAATGCGGGGCGACTTCAAAAAAAATGTGCAAACGGATATCAGCGATTATCTAAAAACCAGCCTGGGCTCGCCAAGGCATGGCGCGTTTGTGAGAAACAGGGAGCATTATCATCAACTATTTAGCCTTGCTAAAAATGAGAAGCGCGTAGGAGAATCTTCCGTGTCTTATCTTTTTTCTACAGTTGCAGCGCGGCAGATTAAGGCTTATAATCCCGATGCCAGGGTGATCATAATTTTGAGAGAACCTGTGGAAAGAGCCTTTTCTCACTACCTGATGGATCTGAGGATAGGTTATGAGACGGCGACGTTCGTAGAAGCTGTGAAAGCGGACTATATGAAAGAACGCAGAGGATGGGGGCAATCACACCTTTATGTTGAACTAGGGCTCTATTATGAGCAGGTAAAGCGCTATCTGGAAGTCTTTGATCCTGGCAGAATTAAAATTATTCTCCATGATGATTTCAAGGCGGCACCTGAAAAGTTGTTATCGGAAATTTTTGCATTTCTGGACATCCCGGATATGACCGCTGAGCTGGATTTTTCGGTAAGGCATAACAAAGCAGAGCTTCCCAAATCACGGGTGCTTCAACGAATAGAAAAAATGCCCTTTGTTCAGAAAATTCTCGCAGATTACATCCCTGGCCCATTGCGAAGGAAGTTGAAGTCTGGTTTTTATTCAACTGATAAGCTCCCAAAATTGACGACGGAAGATAAAAGGATCCTACAAGATTATTTCCATGATGATGTCATTCAGCTTTCAAAATTGATAAATAGAGATTTATCTAAATGGATTCAACCTGATAGAATCTAAGGACATTTGGCCTCATGTTTAACAATAGATGTTAATGATTTAAATTACCCGCTTATATGATAACACTTGACGAAGTACGATTCGACTGCAAATTTTTTAGAGGCCATATTCCATGCAAGCCCAATAAGGAAAAGAGCTATGTATGTACATGCGAGGATTATACACCGGTCACCAAAAGAATTCTTATCATAAAGCTGGGCGCCTTGGGAGATGTGATCCGTACCACACCGTTGGTCAGCAGGTATAAGAAGATATACCCGGGCTGTCATGTCACCTGGATTACCCTCTCGCCCAACATTTTGCCAAAAAGACATATTGACACCATCTATGGCTATGATTTTACGGCTGTAAACATCATATTAAATAGCAGCTATGACATCGCAATAAACCTGGATAAGGAACCGGAAGCCTGCATGCTCTTAAGAGATGTGAATGCGGGCCAAAAGTTTGGATTTTCATGGCATGATAACCATATCATCCCGGTGGACGAAAAGGCGAGCCATAAACTGCTGACCGGTTTATTTGATCAACTTTCCATCGCAAACACAAAAAGTTACCCGGAAGAGATTTTCGAAATATGTGGGATGGAGTTTAATCATGATGAGTACTTGCTGGATGTTGTAGCGGAATATGACCTGAAATGGAGGGAAATATTAGCTGCTAAAGCAAATGGAAAGGTAGTAGTGGGCTTAAACACTGGCTGTGGTCCCAGGTGGGCTACCAGATTGTGGCCAGCAAGCTACTGGGTATCGCTGATTGACCAACTTAAAAATCAGGGCTATTATCCGGTAGTGCTGGGCGGTCCAGCAGAAGAAGAACTAAATCTGTACTACCAGAAGGAAACCGGTGCTTTTTATCCGGGCACTTTCTCTTTGCAGGAGTTCATTGCCATTTCCAATAATTGCGACGTCATAGTCAGTGCTGTTTCCATGATGATGCACCTGGCTGTTGGTTTAAAAAAGAAGCTGGTCTTGTTCAACAATATTTTTAACAAGCACGAATTTGACCTATATGGCAGGGGCTTTATTGTAGAGCCTGATTCGGGATGCGACTGCTTTTATGGGAATACCTGTAAACGCGTAACCCCTTGTATGGAAGATCTTCCGGTAGAAAAAGTTTTTAGTGCGGTGAAGGAATTGGTGGAGCGGGATAAAGTAATTTCTGCTTGAAGCCAGCAGATAGAGAATGATATCTATGAGAGGAATTTTACAGCTCTTTTTATTAATTGCATTAGCCGTTTTTCGGGTAGAAACCGGCTGCGCACAAAATATCATTCAGAGGTCTTCGGAGGTTATAATTATGACCGGAGATCAGATTGAAGGGCTTATAGGAGTAGCACCTCATGACGTAGTAGCCTTTAGATGGGAAGGGGCTGTCTGGGCGCAAATTCCTGTACAAATAGATGAAAGAGATTCGGTAGATGGGTTTACCATTTATGGGCACACACCGGTGGAGGAGTTTTTGAATGAGAATTGGGGAACCGATCTCGACAAGTTGGTTATTCTTACCTATACCGATACGGCAACCTTTACCGGACCGGATAGAGATCTTTTGTTTGACCCTAATGATGAGCTTTTATTTATGGCTCGTGATGCGGGTGTTAAACATTCCGGCGCCGAAGCTCCTGCTCATGTGGATCCAGCTTCAAAAGTTGAAATCAGACTTGTAGATCCACTCACAGAAGACAGGGCTTATGTTTATCTTTTCAGACAAATTGGCGCCCTGGATCCCTCAGCCGGGAAAAAATATGTCGACTACAGGTTCAATCTGCTTTCCGGAGATTATAAGGAGACCTATACCATCGGCGGTAGGTTCGACCCGGAGGATTCCTACGTCACTACCCGGTACTACCAGACGCATTTTTCTGACAGATGGGTAAAAGACCGATTGATGATACCGGCAAACGGGGCCACAGCCTATGATACCATTAATATTTTGGATGGGCATAAAACCCTGCTGGAGCCCAACAATTGCGGAAGAACAGAGGTCGTTTTTTCGAGCCAGGAAGGTGCCTTCGTGACGAATAAAAGCGGCCCCATCAGGGCCATTCGCTCATATTTTGGCGCCAACAGTGGCCCACTGAACCAACGCGAGCATTTTTTTTACGAGCAGTCGGAAGAAATTACCTTCTACCTAAGAATGCACAGCATCAGGGGTATTGTAGATATCATGGACCATACCCGTTCCGCCATTGGAATGCAATACAAAAATAATAATAATTCGGAGTGGATAACATTTGATGGAGTTCCTGAAAACATCAATAATGGTGGCATTCAGTGGGAAATTCTAACAGGTGATCAGGGGTCCTGGATTTCGTTTTCGAGCATCAGCCATAACTTTAATATCCTCGATGTTTCGGAAACCTATTATGAAGATAATTTAACACCGGTGGATGTTCAATGCACAGGAGATGATGAAGCCATAGGCTCGATCGGCCATCTGATCCCAATACGAATACCGCTGACTGATCCGCGCGGGAATACGACGAATAGGCTGTCCATGACTCGGGTAAACTACTACCAACGGCCAAACCTGGATGAAACTCATATGCTGGCACTGGATAGTCAAAGAAAAAACCCGATTTCTGCCTGTGCGGGAGATTGTGATTTGGTTCCCGTATCTCCCACCAATTTAGTGGTAACAGATACCGCAGCACTGAGGGTACGGTTAAGCTGGACAGATAATTCACTCCAGGAGAGCGGTTTTGTCATTGAAAGGGCAGAAGAGCAGTCCCAAATATTTGTGGAAGTAGGGACTGTTGCCCCGAATGTAACCACATATACGGATAATGGGCTTACACAAAGAACGGATTACCGATACCGGGTAAAAGCTATCAATGGAGAAAATGCATCAACCTATACAAATATAGTAGAGCTAAAGACAAAAAGAGACGAGGAATCTGCCCCTACCGAGTTGCAGATGCTTGACCGTAGCGCTACCTCCATCACCCTGAACTGGGAAGATAACACCAGCGCCGAATCGGCCTTTCTACTGGAGCGGACAGGTCCGGGAGACAATCAGCAGTTTTTCGGTATTGCTACCATACCTGCAAATCAAACTACCTATACAGATAACGAATTATTGCCTGATAGCCAATATTCTTATCGCATAAAGGCAGAGATGGAACCGCTGAGTACTACATTTAGCAATATACTCCACGCAAAAACGGCAGGAGATTCACCCGACGCCCCTTCGGCATTGGATTATCAGGCAAGAGGAGCTTCATTGATAAGCCTGGTATGGCAGGATAATTCGAAAAATGAGGAAGGATTTGTGATAGAAAGGGCAATCGGAGATAATAATGTGGTCACTTTCAGAGACACAGTAGGCATTGGCGTGACCGGCTACACCGATACAGGACTTAAAAGTAAGACTGTTTACAGATACAAGGTACGGGCCTTTAATGAAGGAGGAAGCCAGTCGTCGGATATTCTGGCCACTAAAACCGCGGGAGAAAAGCCGTTGGCACCTACTAATTTATTGGCAGGGGTGCATTCCAAAACCAAAGTTGTTCTGCAATGGACCGACAATGCGCTTGATGAATCAGGTTATATTATTGAGAGATCTACCGCGGACAATGTACAGCAAATGATAGTCATTGACAGTGTAGATAAAAATGTTGCCACCTATGAAGACGTTGTGGACCTCGATAGCTACAACTACTACATGTACCGGGTGAAAGCTTATAATGAAGATGGCGTGAGCAGCCCCTCTAATAATGCCCGATCCACCATTATTACAGGAGTAGGAGACGAAATTAGCGGACAAATTAAACTCTATCCCAATCCGGGGGATGGTAGATTTACACTGAATATCGGCGGGAACTACCGTGGTTTAATAGAAATAGCCGTTTATGATCCAATGGGAAGAAAAATTTTAACCAGGGAGGAACAGGTTTCATCGTCAGGTACTCTGGTGTCGTTAAATCTGGATGCTTTTGCTGCAGGCTCTTATTTTGTGAGCATAAAGGGAAAAGATTTTACGGTGGTGAAGCGCCTTGTAAAGTTGTAATAATCACTGTTACCAGAATTAAAAGTGGGGTTTAAAATAAACTGTATGCGTATCAACATCTTCCGTTTTATGAAACATCTGTTTGCGTGTTTTTTCACGGTGGTGACAGCTTGTTTTTATGCATCTGGGTTCTCATCCAATACCTCCATTGGAGAGGCCTATCTATTTTTGGATGAAGCTCCTGAGATTTCGTTAGAAGACAAGTATCTGATTTGTGACGAGCAGTCGCTCCTGCTCGATGCAGGCAGCGAGGGCATGGATGCTATTTATGAATGGGAGAACTTGACAACAAACAAAGTGGTTTCCACAGATCGCTACTTCGAGGTTTCAAAATCCGGGAATTATAGATTGACAGTTACGGTAGAAGGCGAGTCTGCATTGAAAAATTTTGTAGTTGCCGAAAGCTTTACTCCCAAGGCAAATATTGCCAGCAAAACCTACACCTTATGCAAAGGAACTGTCATGACACTTGATGCGGGGAACTCTGGCGCCCGTTTCGCATGGATAAATGACAATTCCGGTGACACCATATCAAAATCCCAAACCGCTACTATAGCCTTCAAAGGTAAATATACCCTGGCCGTAATGACGCCCTGCGGTAGCAGCGTAAGCGTTTTCATTGTGGATGAAATTAACTATCCTGATTTAAAGGTGGTGCCTTCGATAGGGTACTTATGTGTTGGTGATTCAGTCACCATTGATGCCAAAAATTTTGACGCGCGCGCCTTCTGGATCGATACAGAAACGGGAGATACTATTGCGACGACAAAAAGAATTACACTGGGAAAGCTAGGAGACTATGAATTGATCTTATACAATCAATGTGATACGGTGTCAACGATAGTAACCATAGCGCCGAGAGAACTTCCGCAAATAAACCTAGACGATGAAATGTTCATTTGTAATAACGTGCCCGTTATGCTAGATGCGGGAATTTCAGGTGCGGCATATGAATGGGTCAACGTGGAGACCAAAGCGGTGGTCAGCAATTCCCAAAGTATTGTGGTTGATAAAAGTGGCTTGTTTTCCATTAAAGTTACGGATGCCTGCGGTGTTGTCTTTGATACCGTAAAAGTTACTAAAACAAATGCCCCGGATTTTAATATAAAAAATGAGTATCTGATTTGCGACGGCGTAGGCGACGAAATAGAGATCAACTTGCTCGGGGTAGCGGTTGAATGGCGCATGGATGATGAAGCAATAAGTTCGGAGCCCCGCTTTGTCCCCGCGGAAGCTGGGAATTATACTGTTTCCGTATCAAATGGTTGTGGTACGACTAGCCAGGATTTTTCTGTTGTAGATAGTTTCGTCCCTGAGATTTCACTACCTGCAGAAATCAATATGATGGCTTTGACAGGTTCGATTGAATTAAACGCAGGAAACGAGGGCGCGAATTATAAATGGATAGACGTTGCTGCCGGAGCCATCATTGGTGAATCGCAGATGATGGAAATTACACGATCCGGTCAATACATATTGGGGGTGACCACTCCCTGTGGAGGGGTAGAAAAGGCAATTTCGGTGAACTTGATAACTGCCGTCAACGATGCAAGCGAAAGCGGAACTTTTGTAGTATCTCCCAACCCCGCCACAACAATCCTTACAATAGAGAAATATGGACCGGTAGATAAGGAAGTATTTCTGAGCCTCTATGATATCGCTGGCAAAAGGATATTACACACTACAAACCCCTTGGGATTTGGGGCAGGGAAAATCCTTACGGTAGACGTATCCATGATCCCAAGAGGCTTGTATATATTGCAAGCGTCAGGTGAAACTAATTACAGAACACGAATACTTTTGCAGTAAAACGATCACGAGGATTTGGCTAAAGCAAATATTATAATTTTGGAAAGATCAAATAAGATATCACCTGAAGCATTGGGTTCAATAGGTGGTAGCAATACCCGCCAGTTTTTAGGAATTGAATTAACGGCGTTAGGGATTCAACAACTGGCAAAGTTTCCAAAATTTTTTTCAAGCAGCGAAAGATGTGAAAAAGCAGATTTTTCCATGGTTTCAGAGCACCAACTTGAGCGGGTAAAAAAACCAAGGTATTTTCATGCTCCTAAAAAGCACGCGATTTGATGACGAAGCCTAAGGTTTACATTGTCGTTTTAAACTACAATAGCTGGAAAGAGACGGTGGAATGTATCGAAAGCCTGTTTAAGCTGGAATTTTCGAACGCAAAGATTGTACTGGTGGACAACAATTCTACCGACGACTCCATTGTCCGGTTAAAGGAATGGATGATCGGAAGCGGAGATTTCAAAGTGGAGAGGAACCCTTTGCTGAGCGATTTGTCTTTTCCAGAAAAAGCAAAGCCGCTTTCCTACGTTTTAAACCCGGCAGACACAGAGATGCAGACGCAGGTTGATATTGTCTTTTTAACCTCCGAAACCAATCTGGGCTATGCAGGCGGCAATAACCTGGGCATCAGGTACGGACTAAGTGAGAATGATGCGGACTTTTTTTGGGTGCTGAACAACGACACGGTAGTTCCCCCGGATAGCCTGAACCAATTGATTGCCTGTTTTAGGCAACTAGAGCAAGCAGGAACAAATCCGGGGATACTGGGTTCAAAATTGCGGTTTTATGATGAGCCGGACGTACTACAGGGCGTTGGCTGCGTTTTTAATAAGTATACTGCAAAAATTAGACAGATAGGAACCTTTGAAACTGATCGGGGCCAGTATGATGCAGATCCGGTTAAAGTTGATTTCGTGATCGGCGCTTCATTATTTGTAAGCAGAGAATTGGTGGAGAAGGCCGGGACAATGTCTGAGGAGTATTTTCTCTACAATGAAGAGGTGGATTGGTGCTACAAAGCGAAAGAAAAAGGCTTTTCAGTTTCTTATGCGCCGAAAAGCGTTGTATACCACAAACAGGGCGCTTCCACCAAAAATTTGGTCAGGGACAGGAAAAAGAATATCAATGCTATGTTTTACCAATTTAGAAATATCATTCTCTTTTATAGAAAATTTTTTCCGGCACTGCTGTTTATTCCAATGGTAGTGGTGACATTGCGGATCCTGAAATTTACGGTTAATGTCGACAGAAAATTTTTATCCTTGCTAATTCCGGTGCTGACGCAGCAAAAGCGATATGTTGGTAAGTCAACAGTGGTTAAATAGAACAATCAGTTATAAATGAGCGTGATCCCAAACTTTTTTATTGTAGGCGCCCCAAAGGCAGGCACAACCTCATTGTACGAATACCTGAGCCGGCATCCGGAGGTATTTATGCCTGCCACTATTAAAGAGCCGGATTATTTTTCGCATGAAGAAATTCTGCAGCAGCCATTGTATTATAAAACCACCCATATTACAGATGCGCAGAAATATAGGGCCTTGTTTGCGGAAGTGGAAGGCCAAAAGGCCGTGGGAGAAGCCAGCGTGTCCTACCTTTTCTATCCGGGTACAGCCAAAAAAATATATGATTTCAACCCCAGGGCGAAGATTCTGATTAGCCTACGGGAGCCTGTAGAGCGCGCCTACTCACATTATTTGATGGATGAGCGGCTGGGCCTGCTGGAGGCAAGTTTTGAAGACATCGTTTATAGGAAGATAAAGCATAAGCATGCTGATATGTATTATCAGCAAATTGTATCGCTGGGGGAATATGCCGGGCAAATAACCCGGTATTTAAATTTGTTTGGCCCGGATCAGGTGAAGGTTTTGTTTTATGATGATCTAAAAGCTGATCCTAAAGGTGTCATGAAATCAATTTTTAAATTTCTCGAAATCGATGAGAATTTTTTTATTGATACCAGCCTGAAATTTAATACTTATGCTGCACCAAAAAATGAGTTAATTGCAAAGATGTATAAGATGCACCATCTCAGAAGCGGTATTTCGCAATTGATTCCTGAAGGGCTAAAACACACTTTGAGAAATAGCTTTTTTAAAAAAGGGAAAAAGCCGGAAATATCAGATGCTGCTAAAAATTTCCTCAAAGCGCATTACAGGGACGATGTAAAAAAAGTAGGCGACATCACAGGTTTTGCTGGTTGGTAAGCTAAATTGAACAATGGGAATTTCAACTTAAAATGCTTGAACTAAAATATTATTTGGACGGGAAAGTAAAAATTGTTCTACTATTTCTTTTTATAGTAGTCAATTTTAATATCCTGGCCACCGTGCCCATTGATTTTCTATTTAGTGCCACACACCTACTGTTTTTATTAATTTTGGCCGCTTTTTATGCGTACTATGCGCTTAGTGGGCTTAAAAATAGAAGAATTGCCAGGTTGACCTTGATCTGTCTTCCCATATTGTTGGTGCCTTTTATAAGTGCCTTCCAGGCAAAAGCCAATTTCGGACAGCCTTTTATCATCGGCCTGGCCACCGGGCGAATTATATTTTACACCGTGTCCGGGGCTTTTTTGATCTACTTTCTTGAACAGGGAAAAATTACAATTAAGCAGGTGGAAACTTCTGTATTGTACGCGGCTATTATCTACTTCATTATCTGTTTGTCACTCTATATCTTTGTGAATCCGGCCACGCTCATGCATACCGACTTGGTTAAATACCAGGTTGGGAAGGGTTTCACCTACAGGCTTTCGCCCTTGTTAATAGTAATGTTGCTTTTTTATGCATTGCTGAAAGGGATGATCGAGAAAGAGAAGAAGTTTCTGATACTTTTTCTGCTGGTGATGCTGTATTTGATAATTTTTGTACAGGGGCGTTCTTTATTGGCAGCGATTGTTGGCACCATAGGACTTTTCTTTTTGCGCAATTTCACCTTTCTGCAAAATCTTAAATACTTATTACTCGTTGCGCTGTTGTGCTTTGGAGCCTATGCATTTTTAATGTTTACCAATCCGGCCATTATCAATGAAAATGTAAGGCTCTTTATGAGCGCCGCCAATGTCTTCCTGGGCGGAGAGGTGACAGATGGCTCTGCGCTCTCCCGGTTGTATGAATTTGACATAGCGGTGAGAGGATTCAAACAACATCCCTGGTTTGGAAATGGGTTCCTTAGTAATCAGTACAATGGTGGCTTCGGCGGACTGTATGGTCACTTTTATCCGTCAGATATCGGCATCATGGGCAACTTGTTTTTATATGGTATAATAGGTACTTTCTTTTTTTATATTCCTTTTTTTGCGGCATTTTCATATAGAAAATACCTGAGAAACAACAATGATCTGTTTTTGATGACCTGCCAGTATACGCTGCTCTTTATTTTCGTGCAAATGTTTATTGCTGCAAGAAATATTCAGCACATGGGCCTGATCATTTTTGTGTTTGCCATTATATACTATTTCAGGTATCACAGGCCCAAAGCGGACGGTAGTAAACTACCGCTTCGCTAAATTATAGTACTTTATGTTTTATTTTTAAGCAATAACAACCTGATGAATAAAAACATTGCCATTATAGACCATATTGGAAACAAGGGCGGGCATCACTACTATTGCCTCAATATCTTATATGCATTTCAATCATTGGGCTATGGAGTGGCGTACTTTACCAACTTTGATTCTCCTGAAACTGCTTTTGATGTGGAGAAGGTATATGACCGGGATATTAAAAAGAACTTTAAAGGTTTTTTGAATATTACAGGCGGCACACTGAGAGCTATTCGAGGATGCAGAGCACGAAACATCACGCACGTGATGTTCCATTTATTTGAAGCGGGATGGCTGAATTTTATACTGCTATCGATGATAAAGATGGCAGGGGTTAAAATTATATCCGTGGTGCACGACGTGTCGAATTTTGCTTATGAGGATAGCAGTTATGCAAAAAAACAGATTTATGGCAAGTTATCCGACGCGTTGATTGTACACAATCAATACTCTTTTGAGGAATTGAAAAAGGAAGTTGAGGAGGATGTCATCAACAAGGTGCACATCATAAAACATGGTTGTTATACGCGCTTTATCAACAATAAAATAACAAGAGAGGAGGCCCTGGCAAGGCTACAGCTTTCTCCGGATTTCCAATA
>CAZHZR010000016.1:22967-24427 GCA_964537095.1 uncultured Roseivirgaceae bacterium | reverse complement strand
GACAGGGCGGCAGTAAAAGCACTTCGGCATAAACTTCCCGCCGTACACAAGTTGGGGAGGGAGGGTTATGATGGAAGAGGAGTACAAATATTGAAAGATGAAAGCGACCTTGAAAAAGCTTTTGATAAACCGGGCCTGCTCGAAGAGCTTGTGGATTTCGAAAAAGAAATCGCGGTAATAGTAGCCCGAAACAAATCGGGGGAAATCAAAACGTTTCCCGCTGTCGAACTAATGTTCCATCCGGAACACAATTTGGTAGAATACCTTTTTTCTCCAGCCACTATTGCCCCACACATCGAGCAGGATGCGGACAACATCGCCCGGAAAATAATTTCCTCGCTGGATATGATTGGTTTACTTGCTGTAGAAATGTTCGTTACCAAAGATGGAAAGGTTTTGGTAAATGAAATCGCGCCGAGACCGCACAACAGCGGACATCAAAGCATAGAAGGCAACATTAGCTCGCAATTTGAACAACACCTCCGGGCAATTTTTAATATGCCCCTTGGCGCGACAGAAATTGTTGTTCCCACTGCCATGGTGAATCTTTTAGGAGAAGATGGCTTTAGTGGCCCCGCCAAGTATGAAGGCTTAGAAGAGGTTTTAAAAATTCCAGGCACACACATTCACTTCTATGGCAAGAAATTCACTAAACCTTTCAGGAAAATGGGACATGTAACCATCGCCCACAAAGACATAGAACTGCTTAGGGAAAGGGCAAACCTGGTAAAAAACATTTTAAAGATTGTATCATAACTACACCTGTTTAATAACATCAAGAAATGAAAAACACCTCTGATAAACCAGAAATAGGAATAATAATGGGCAGCCAGTCTGATCTTAATATTATGAGCGAAGCAGCGTCAATCTTAGAAGAATTGGAGATTCCATTTGAGGTTACTATTGTTTCTGCGCATAGAACTCCCCAGCGCTTGTTCGATTACGCCCAGGGAGCTAGAAAAAAAGGTTTGAAGGTGATTATTGCCGGAGCGGGAGGTGCGGCTCATTTACCCGGAATGGTGGCATCCTTAACCAGTTTGCCGGTAATTGGCGTTCCTGTAAAATCATCTAACTCTATCGATGGTTGGGACTCAGTTTTATCAATACTACAAATGCCTGCTGGAGTGCCCGTCGCTACTGTTGCGTTAAACGGGGCAAAAAATGCGGGTATATTGGCAGCTCAAATTCTCGGAACCGCTAATGCGACCATTGCTAAAAGTTTGGATGCCTACAAAGAAGAACTCAAAGAAAAGGTAGAAGAGTCTGCTAAAAAAGTAGAAACGGAGGGATACAGAGGAGGCAGAATAGGTTTTAGTAAATCGTGAATCGACGATCGCGAATCCGTTGAGGTGATCTGAAAGATTATTTATGCATTTGCCAGCGTGGACTGATTTTTTAGACGCTATTAAAAAGAACAAGCGGCCTGTTTGTGACATAGAAATTGGCCAACGGTCCACCAA
>CAZHZR010000016.1:16734-22867 GCA_964537095.1 uncultured Roseivirgaceae bacterium | reverse complement strand
CTTTGCTTTCACCTTCTTCGATATTGGGAGCATTATCATCGGCTATTAACGGTACAAGTTCCTTTTTGGGATACATTACCGAAAGAATCATGGACGAGCCGATTGCCAGTATAATTACTGCAAAGGATATTAACACCGGAACGTCTATATGCACGATTTCTAACAGCATTTTGCCTCCCACAAAAATCAGCACAAAAGCCAGGCCTTTTTGTAACAGATAAAATTTCCCTAAAACACCTGCCAATAGAAAGAACATAGCACGCAATCCCATGACGGCAAAAATATTTGAGGTATAAACTATAAATTCATCCTGGGTAATAGCAAATGCTGCTGGAATTGAATCCACGGCAAAAATAAGGTCGGTCGTTTCTATCAATACCAACACCAAAAACAGGGGTGTAAAATAAAGTTTGTTGTACTTTGTAAAGGTGAATTTACCGCCATGATCGCTGGAAGTAAATCTGAAATATTTTCTTACAAATTTTACTACGGGATTATTTTCCGGATCTATTTCTTCTTCTCCGTCATCCTTAAACATCTTGAAACCGGAATAGACAAGGAAAGCCCCAAATACATAGAGTATCCAGTGGAACTGACTAATCAATAAAGCGCCAAGAAATATAAAGATTGCCCTGAATATAATAGCTCCTAAAATCCCCCAAAAAAGGATTTTATGATAATATTCTTCTTTAACTTGAAAATATTTAAGAATAAGAATGATTACGAAGATATTATCGACAGATAAGGCCTTTTCTGTAAAATAAGCAGCGAAAAATTCAAGTGCTTTCTCAGAGCCTCCATCATAAAAATAAATACCAATGCCAAAGGCTACAGAAATAGCTATCCAAAAAAGTGATTGCCAAAGAGCAGATTTAGTTGATATCTTTCCCGGATTACGATGTAATATTCCTAAGTCAATAATCAGAAAACCAATAATAATTATTCCAAAGACCAAAAAAAGCCAGGCCTCCTGATGGCTAAAAGAAAAAATATCCATACAAAGTTTTTGAATTAATTAAGGTAATAGCAAAATTGTAACCCTTAGGAAAGAGGATTTTCCAACATTTATCTACAATTTTTATTATATAAACATATATCTTCCTATTTTAGTATAAGGTTGATTTTTACAGGAACTATTACATGTCCGCAATTTATTGATTTTTACATTCAAATTTATCTGCTATGTCTTTTCATTTAATCGATATGGTTCTCTCTGGGATTGCCTACGTAATTATGACATACTTCATTATGAAGATGATAAGACACAGGAATAGAAAAACTGATGGAAATGATGGAAATGACGAAAATGACGGGGGAAAGCCTGTTCAATTATTGCCTGACCTCGATCTTCCGCCCGGAGTTTCCCTACCTGTAGATGGTCCCAGTATGAAAAAAGAAGAGCCAGAGGAGGCTTTTGCCTGAACGATGATATTTTTTCTTTTCCTGAATTGACTTGTTGTGAAAGTACAACCAATGCTTTCTTAAATTGTCTGATTGGCTACTTAATCTAAAGAAGCATCTAACAAAATACCAAACCCTGGGTTGTGATCTAAAATTTCAAACCATCGCATTCTACTTCTATTGATATATCCCAGGATATTTAAGAAGTAGATTATAGCTATACATCTATTTCATGTTAATAAAATTGACAGCAACAAAAAAAAGACAGTATTGTGTGGTGCTTTTAACTATTCTGGTACTTTCTGGCTGTGGCA
The DNA here is from genome assembly GCA_964537095.1 of uncultured Roseivirgaceae bacterium. Taxonomy (GTDB): domain Bacteria; phylum Bacteroidota; class Bacteroidia; order Cytophagales; family Cyclobacteriaceae; genus CAMPJM01. Next base: position 21,152 of record CAZHZR010000016.1, on the reverse strand, counting down.
CCAAAGTTCCCTATTATGGCAATTCCAGCTTAAACTGGAAGAAGATTTCCTCTCCGGATGATTCGTTAATCAGCCACTCCGTTTACCTCATGGGAAATATTGATCTGAGAAAAGATTCTACCAAAACCCTTCATCTCCTGCAGTCTTCGTTGGAAGATGCAAACAAAGCATCTAGTTCACTTGTAATCCTTGGAGATATCAGAACAGAAAAAACGGCTTCTTTAAAGCCGTTTTTAAATGATTTAAATCAAAAGTTTAATGGAGAGATTTTCTTTTTGCCAGGGGACAAGGATTGGAGTAGCGGAGGGAAATCAGGGAAACGGGATGTAACGAAGCTTGAAGACGAGATAGAAAGTAATTTTGCAGCCGAGAATGTCTTTTTACCTGACAACGCCTGTCCAGGACCGGAGACAGTTTTGGTGGCCGAAAACCTGGTGATCGTTTTTACCGACAGTCAGTGGTGGTTACATACGAAAGATAAACCGGAAGGAAATTCTTCCAATTGCAAGGCCATAGATAAATTTTCTTACCTGCTTCGTTTGGAAGAAATTTTGGAATTACACAAAGAAAAGAATATCCTACTTGTTCAACACCACCCACTGTTCAGCAATGGGAATCGGGGTGGTTTTTTCTCCTTTAAAGACCATGTGTTTCCTTTAACTTTTTTGCAGAAAAGCTTGTACTTACCGTTACCCGTAATTGGTTCTGTTTATCCTATTCTGCGTTATCTTGGAATCAGCAAGCAAGATATCGCACATCCCAGGTACACCAGAATGAAGGAGGAAATGCTTTCAATTATTGAAAACAGACCTAACATTACTTTGGTTGCTGCCCATGATTACAGTTTGCAGTATCAAAAACACAAAGAGACGCATCATGTTGTATCAGGTGCCTCAAGTTCTACTTCATATACCCAGCGAAAAAATCAGGTGGAGTTTGCTTACCAACATACAGGTTTAGCAAAAATTAACTATTACCGAACCGGAGAAAGCTGGCTTGAATTTATTATTCCTGCGGAGAATAACACAGCAGAGGTTGCCTATCGGACAAATTTGAACGCGCTAAATCCAAAGTATGCACCGTTAAAGCCAGAGGATTTGATCGATTTTACAGACAGCACAAATGTTATAGCCGCCGGCCCTGAATATGAGGCGAGCAAAAGAAAAAGGTTTTTTCTGGGAGACCATTACAGGGCAGAGTGGACAGAACCAGTAGAAGTTCCTCTTCTTGACTTTGGAAGGGTTCATGGCGGAATGGAGATTTTGAAAAAAGGCGGAGGCAATCAAACTATTTCCATGGAAGCTCAAGATTCAACCGGACTGTTGTATGATATCCGCTCGGTCAACAAAGACCCCAAAGGCGCTGTGCCCAGTCCGCTTTTAAATACTTTTGCGCAAGATATTGTTCAGGATCAAATTTCCTCAGCTCATCCGTATGGAGCACTTGCAATCCCCAAAATGGAAAAAGCACTGGGTTTATATCATCCCACACCAGAATTATACCAGATACCCTACTCACCGCTGCTAGGGCAGTACTATGATGATTTTGCAGGTATGATGGTATTAAAACAATTGGAACTTGATGAAGACCTTTCCGCTTTTGACCAGTTTGGCAACCCCGAAAATGTAGTCAGCGAAAGTAGCTTGTACAGACATTTGCAGGAAGACAATGACAATGAATTTGATGCCCGGATGTTTATTAAAGCGCGTCTATTTGATAACATTGTTGGGGATTGGGACAGGCATGATGGTCAATGGGGGTTTGCAGAGTTCGAAAAGGAAGACAAGGGGTCTGTGTTTAAACCCATTGCAAAAGACAGGGATCAGGTTTTTGCAAAATTTGATGGATTGTTGCCGTACCTCGCCAGTAGAAAATGGGCCGTCCGAAAATTCTCCCATTTTGATGATGATTTTGGCGACATCATTGGCCTGAACTATAATGGCAGGTATATAGACCGCCGACTGCTAAGCGGCCTGGAATGGAAGCATTGGGAAGAAGCCGCAGATTCTATCCAAATACTCCTAACCGATGAAACGATTGATGCAGCAATGAAAGACCTTCCCAAGGAAGTGTACGAATTCTCAGGCCCGGAGATTGCTGCCAAAATCAAGGCCAGACGAAAAGGCATTAAATCAGCAGCCAGGCAATATTATGAAGTGCTGGCGAAAGATGTGGACGTAGTTGCCAGCGATAAGCATGAGTTTTTTGAAATAGAAAGACTTGAAAATGGAGATACCAGGCTGAGGTATTACAAGACAAAAAAAGAGGGTAATGTTGAACAAAAGCTTTTCGATAGAACCTTTCTGGAAAGCGAAACAGACGAAGTCAGGATCTATACCAGAGAGGGTAATGACAGCATCCTGATAAACGGTTCCGGCAATTCAAAAATTCTTCTAAGAATCATCGGAGGATCGGAAAAAGACGTGGTCATAGACAAGACTACGGGGAAAAACATCATCATTTATGATGACTATGAAGACGACAATCTATTTGTCACCGGGAACAAAGCGAAAATTAAGCGGTCTGACAATGATGACATCCATAAATATGACCTGGAAGCTTTTAAGTATAATTACGCTGGCCCCGGATTTTTAGCAGAAATTAATCCTGATGACGGACTTTATTTTGGAGGCGGTGTTAAGATCAAAACCTATGGATTCAGAAAAGAACCCGCTGCTTCAGAACATTCCATTCTTGCCAGCATTGCATTTGCCACCGGAGCCTACAACGCTATATATGAAGGCACCTTCTACTCGCTCTTTGGCAAAAATCTTGACCTCGGAATCAACCTGAGTACGTTCGGCCCCAGATTCGTTTTTAATTATTTTGGACAGGGGAATAATAGCAAGCATGAGGTAGATGACATCGATTTTTACAGGGTGAAGCTCGACAATGTCAATTTTAGTCCGACTTTACAATACAGGTTCAACAGGGCCTTGACAGCAGGATTGGGGCCTCATTTTTCCTATTATTATGTCAGAAATGATAATGAAACTATCTTAAACTCCCTGCAATTCGACCAACCCGACGAAATAGAAAAAGCGGCATATTTTACAGGAGGTGAATTCTTTTTGAATTGGCATCTGGTAAATCACCCGGCGCATCCTACAAAGGGGATAAAATGGAACAATACAATAGCTTATAACAAGCAACTGAATAACCAGCAGCATGAATTCACGCATTTGGCAAGTGATCTATCCTTGTATTACACACCCCAGATTCCGGTTAAGTTAACGGCTGCTGTGCGACTTGGAGTTGCAGCCAATATTGGAAATTACAAATTCTATCAGTCAAACTTTCTCGGGGGCAGTACCAATTTACGAGGATTTAGAAGAACGCGCTTTGCCGGAGAAACTATCCTGTTTAACAATACTGAACTGAGGCTTGAGGTGTCAGAGATCCGCAATTATCTGTTTACCGGAAAATGGGGACTTTCCGGATTTATAGACCACGGCAAGGTAGTTTCCGACTTCAATGAAGACGACAAGTGGCACAGCAGTGCAGGTCCAGGCCTTTGGCTGAACGCAGTAGAACTATTAGTATTATCAGCACATTATGGTTTTTCAGAGGAAGGAGGCTTTTTCAACTTGAAAATAGGGCACTTCTTTTAATTTCGTTACACTTGGGAGAGGGTCTACAGCTATCGAAGAAGCGATCCGTCTCATGAGCTGATGTTGACATGAGTCTAAAAGTTTCTTCCGAGAAACTGCTGGGACGTTAGTACTTCAATCTCCGAAAAATAGAAGTCATTTACGTCTTCCGTTATTATGCAGGTGCACCCGGAATGCAGGGCGGCGTAATATTCCAGTCCATCTTCAAAATCTTCAATGGCTTTATTTTCCGACGCTAATAAAACCCCTTTCTTATCGGCTTCAGCAATGTCTAATTTAGAAACGAGCAGCTGAATTTTCTTTTTTGCACTTTTTGTACCACTTTTCTTTTCTGCAAAATAGAAGGCTATGGCCAGGCAAATAGGTGAAGTATAAAACTGGAACCCTTTCTGGTCTGTTAAACTTAATATCCGGGCGGTGTAGCTGAACAGCGGATACTCTTTATTAAACACGGAAACCAAAATATTGGCATCAAGAAATACCTTCATTTCCGGGATTTAAGAAACTCACTTTTTAAGGATTTTCGGGTGCGAGGCTTTGTAGTATATTCGGCCTTTCCTTCTGCAATTTGATGGACCCAATCCGAAATAGGCAGTTCTTCCAGGTTCGTATATTGACCACTGGTGATATGAAGGTATAGGAACTCAGTAAGCCTGGACAAACTTATATTCTGTGACTCAGCAAATTCCTTTGCTTTTTTGATGACGTTCTTGTCGAATGATAATGTTATTTTGGCATCCATAGCAATTATGTTTTATACGACTAAAATATAAAATACATACGTAATATCAAAGGCTGGGGTTCAAA
>CAZHZR010000016.1:14134-16634 GCA_964537095.1 uncultured Roseivirgaceae bacterium | reverse complement strand
TTTTATACGACTAAAATATAAAATACATACGTAATATCAAAGGCTGGGGTTCAAACTCGTCCTCTCCTTCAGTTTTGGGCTTGTTGAACGTTAAAGTCTGGGTAAGTTGGTCTCGGGCGGCAAGAGAAAATACATATCTACAAGACAATCTTGCTGATCACCTCAATAGGGGACAAAGGAGGCTATTGCAAAAAAACTAATTTGCAGGAAAATAAAGAGAATTTAATCTGTTGTTCGGGTTTAAACAGGTTATGAGGAATGAAGAACAGAGATATCGAAGTAAAACGGTGTCAGCCGGCAATAAACACCACCTTCTTCTATCGCACGAAAAGCCTTTTGATGGCGTAAAAAAGCTTTTTTTCTTTGTTCCAGAAGAATTCAAACTGACCAAACAGCGACCCGTAAAACAATAGCAAAGTTTGATAGGCGGGCAACATAAACAAAATGTAAGTAACTGTCTTCAACCAGAAATTTGTATTTTCATCAAAACCCAACCAGCCAAAGAATGTCTTTCTGAGGAAAACTACTGAAGTTCCTGTTATGCTAAAAACAAGCAAAACTATAATAACCTGAAATATGCTTTCCAAGCCCCATTTTATCTTCAACTTCTCTACAAAGTTTTTTGGAACAGTGGCTTCGATGGAAGTATTACCCTCACTTATGTTTGCTGTTGTTTTACTATTATTGTTTGAAATCATGCTGTAATGGTTAAATCAAAACACCAGGTTGTGCCGCCTGTATTTCGAAAGATACAAAGGTAGTCCCTCGACCTATACAAAAAAATGATTTTAGTCACTTTTTCTGATTTGAAGATCGATTCAAACATCCGGCTGTCAAATGAGCATCACTATTGTAAAACATTCCAGTTGGTCAAAAGCTATTTCTAACCTGAACTTTATATAGAATGGTGTCCTTCAGAAGCATTTTCTGAGCTCCTTCAATAGAATAGCCCGACAGGATGTTTAGATCTTTATATTTCTGAAATTCTAGTTTCAGCGATCTTCTCGAATCGTACAACGCATTTTTTTCCGCAAAAACCGCCCTGATGTACCGCGGTATATCTGTTTCAGACAGATATATCACTTCCAGGAACTTAATCTCCGTATTATCTAAAGCCTTCGCTTCATATAAAACTGATCTTAAACTATCTTCATGGGATTTTTCTTTAATTTGATAAGCATCTTTCAATATTGGATCATTGATATCCACCTCAAAAAATATCTCCATTTCCCTTGCCCATCCGGTACTGTCAAGCTGAAAAGACTGCGTCTCCTCAACAGCGTCAATATAAGTTGTTTTTTTTACTGAAGGTCGAAGACTATCTAAAAGAATTATTTGCTCCTCTAGCAGTCCTTTCAAGTCAAAATATTGGTTGGTATTTTGAATTTTATCTTGCACCACCTCTCTACACCCTCCAAAAACTACAAGGATCAGAATTGATATTTTTTTCAACACATGAAATCTGTAATATGCTGACATTGAAAAATTAGGAAATAAGTATGTCACCGGTCATCTCAACAGGCGCCTCAAGCCCCATTATCTTTAAAATAGTGGGTGCCAAATCTCCCAGCTTCCCATCTTTTACTGAGAGCGACTCGTCCATAATGATGCAAGGCACCAAATTGGTAGTATGAGCTGTGTTGGGAGATCCGTCTTCGTTGATCATATAATCGGAGTTGCCATGGTCAGCAATAATAATAACCGTATACCCATTTTCTTTAGCGATTTCTGCAACTGCCCTGGCGCAATGGTCTACAGTTTCACAGGCCCGTACCGCAGCCTCAAATACACCCGTATGCCCTACCATATCCGGATTTGCAAAATTTAGGCATATAAAATCCGTTTCCTGCTGCCTGAGTTCAGGAATAATTTTGTCCCGAATATCAGCAGCACTCATTTCGGGTTGCAAATCGTAGGTGGCAACCTTGGGCGAAGGACACATTAATCTCTTTTCTCCCTCGAATTCCTTCTCTGCCCCACCTGAGAAAAAGAAGGTCACATGCGGATATTTTTCTGTTTCTGCTATTCTAATTTGTTTTTTTCCTGCCTTACTTAGAACTTCACCGAGTGTGTTATTAAGATTATCCTTCATGAAAAGAACCTCTACTCCGGTGTAGGTCTCGTCATAAGAGGTGAGTGTTAAATACTTCAGGTCCAACTTCTTCATTCCAAAATCAGGAAAATCAATTTGCGTGAGCACCTGCGTAATTTCCCGACCCCGATCAGTCCTGAAATTGAAGCACAGTACCACATCACCTTCCTCTATAGTCGCTACCGGACTCCCAGCGTCATCTACAGCACATACGGGCTTTATAAATTCGTCTGTCACCCCTTCGCTATATGAATTTTTCATGGTTTCAAGAATGTTGGTAGATTTATCTCCAATTCCCTTCACCATTAAATCATAGGCCAGCTTCACCCTTTCCCATCTTCTGTCCCTGTCCATAGCGTAGTACCTGCCTATCACAGAAGCAATCTTACCTCCTGTTTGGTTCAGCGT
>CAZHZR010000016.1:5501-14034 GCA_964537095.1 uncultured Roseivirgaceae bacterium | reverse complement strand
GAGTTGCCCATTTGCCCTTCGGGTAGCCCTACAGCAAGGCCGGATGCATCCAGTTTACTATGTGGGTATTTTTGATATAAAAAATCAATAAAAGGGGTGTTAGCTTTATCTACGGCAGAAACTTCTTTGTTTTTAGCTATGCCCCATCCATCGAGGATCATTAAAAGTACTTTGTTCATTGGACTAGATGATTAGGTATTTATTTTGGGATACGGCATGTAATTACCTTTAACATGCCGGCGACCGGTTTTCAAGATCAGATACAAATATAAGCGCCCTCCTTAAGTTTTTAAAAGAAGGTTTATAAAATGCAAATATAAAAATAGAATCTAAGCTTGTACCCTATATGCCAGTTTTTCGCTTTTTATTTTCGAATTATTGGCATAGTTTTGGTAAATAACCTGGTGAGAAATGTTTAAACAGAATGAATAAAATAAAAATTTTATATAGAATTTTAATTTTCAGCTTTTTTATGTTTTTAGGAATTTCTGCCACTTATGGTCAAAGTGATGTTTTAAACAATGTTAAAACAGCCATGAAAGCGGGGAGTTCCAAAGAATTAACCCGGTATTTTCACGATGTGGTAGAGATGGTGATAGATGGCGAACCTGCTGATTATAGCAGAACCCAGGCGGAATTTGTGCTAAAAGATTTTCTTAAAAAATATCCTCCAACCGACTTTCAATACATACATCAGGGCGCCTCAAAGGAAGGAATAAAGTATGCTATTGGAAAATATACCTTCGACGACGGCTCGTTCAGGGTGCTATTGAGAGCAAAAGAATTTAAAGATGCTTATAAGGTATATAGCATCGATTTTACCAGGGAATAACATCCCAACGAATACATTTAGAAAATATATAGAAGGCTCCGGTTTAATTTGGAGCCTTTTTGTATTTTTGTCGCGTGAAGCCAAATTATATTTCAAAAGAAGCCATCGACCGTTTTATTACAGCGGCTGTCAAAGAAGATTTAGGGGAAGGAGACCACTCTTCGCTTGCCTCTATCCCTGCAGATGGAATCAGCCGCGCCAGGCTTATCATTAAAGACGATGGCGTGGTTGCCGGGGTGGAGTTGGCGCAAAACATCTTCAACCATCTTGACCCTTCGCTGAACGTGGAATTATTTGTACGCGATGGGGACATGGTAAAAAAAGGAGATTTTGGATTGGTTGTCTCCGGGAATGCCCGCTCGATCTTGTCTGCGGAAAGACTGGTATTGAATTGCATGCAAAGAATGAGCGGTATTGCTACTTTTACCCATAGGCTACAAAAGCTGATCAGCCACACACCTGCGAGACTTTTAGACACAAGAAAAACCACTCCGAATTTTAGATTAGCGGAAAAGTGGGCTGTATATATCGGAGGCGGTAAAAATCACAGATTTGGTCTATTCGATATGGTAATGCTAAAAGACAACCATATTGATTTTGCCGGAGGAATATCAAATGCCATACGTGCTACGAAAGATTATCTTTCAAAAAATAATAAGAATTTAAAAATCGAAGTTGAAAGCAGAACGCTGGAAGAAGTCCGGGAAATCTTGGAAATTGGAGGAATAGACGTAATTATGCTGGATAATATGGCTCCTGAACTCATGAAAGAAGCGGTTAGGCTCATCAATAAAAAATACGTGGTTGAAGCATCAGGAGGAATTACCGAAGAAAGTATAATAGCAGTTGCAGAATGCGGAGTAGATTTTATTTCAGTAGGTGCGTTGACCCATTCTGTGAAGAGTTTAGATATTAGTCTAAAAGCCTTTTAATTACATGTTCTAGTTCACAAAAGAGCATTGCTTATATTAATTAATATTTACAAGTAAAAGTTATTTAAATGATCGTTAAAACCAGAAAGTATAAATTAGAAACAGGCACATATATTAAGCTTGCCCTCAAAAATATATTGAAAGAACAATGGTGGGTATTTTTAATAGTCATTGCAATTATGTGCGGTTACTTTTTTATCGCAAGCCATTGGTGGATCACAGGTGCATTGATTGCATTAACCTTATACATCCTTTTTTGGTTGATCCAGTTTGCTGGTGTTACGCAACTAGAACAAAACAAGATTCTATTTGAAAAACTGTCTTATGAAATTGACAGTCGGCAGGTCTTGATCAAGGTCAATACCAAACAGGGAATGCCTATGACCTGGAGTAATATTAAAAAAGCATCTATCGGCAAAGACCACTTTCTACTGATCGTTTCAAAGGCTCAGCTGATCCATCTTCCATTCCGTATTTTTAATTCCGACAACGAAAGAAAGTTTATGGAAACAATTCTAAGGAGGAAGAACTATATCAAGTAACCTATTCATATTGGCTAAAACCGCCTGATTATCGGATCAAAGAAGTGTTATATCTATAAATATGCTACCTAAAACATGAATCAGGAACTTCGGGCCTAATTCATGTCACCGCAGTGTGTTTACCACCATATCCATCGGGCTACACTTATTCATCTGGCGATTATCCACTCAGAAGCTGCTTCTGCGGATGCGTCTTTTTGATATCTTTTTGGATTTTTCCTTTTTTTTCTATACATTGAGTTCATACCATCCACTAACTGGTTATGAAATCGATCTACGAACTTGAAACCTGGGCCCACAGGAATTATCCGAAGTGGCTCAATTTTGTGCGGATTGCCCTTGGCATGATCATTTTTTTGAAAGGCTTTGTCTATATAAGGGATACCGAAGCCCTTATGCATATCTTGAAAAATACAGAGGCAGACATGGCCACTCTGGGCATGGTTCATTTTATAGCTTTTGCTCATATTTTCGGCGGTATATTTATTGGACTTGGGTTGGGTACCAGAATCGCCGTTTTGTTTCAACTGCCCATTCTTTTAGGAGCAGTACTTTTTGTAAATGCTTCAAAAGGATTTTTTGCGGTAAATTCCGAATTGGGGTTTTCGCTCGCAGTGCTTGTTTTCCTATTTATTTTTTTGATATACGGATCCGGTAAAATCTCTTTACAACAATATATTCTGGACTTGAGGGAAAAGCAACAATACTCCTGATATTTTAGAGGATTGATGGCAATGAGTTGGTTCCAATCTCGATTTTTTTGAAGGATCTTTTTTATTTAATCCTTTATTTGGCAATTTTGTCTTCATGCAACAGCATCCCCGGATATCTATTAAAGAAGCAAAGCTAAAAGCAGCTTCTTACTGTGCGTACAGGGAACGTACCCAACAGGAATTACGAGATAGATTATATGAGTATGGGTTGTTTTCTGATGAAGTAGAAGAGGTTATTGCCTTTATGATCACCAACAATTTTTTGAATGAAGAACGATATGCGAAGGCTTATGCAGGCGGCAAATTCCGGATTAATCACTGGGGAAAAATAAAAATAGTCTATAACCTTAAGCAAAAGGGATTATCTCCCTTCTGTATTAAAGAAGGCATAAAAGAAATACAGCATGACGAGTATGTTGAAAAAATTAATTATCTGATCATCAGGAAAAAAAATCAGCATGAAAATGTCAATGAATATCTGTGGAAAAGTAAAGTTGCTAATCATCTAATTAGCAAAGGGTTTGAAAGCGAATTGGTATGGGAAAGAGTAAATGATATATTTTCTGAGACTAAAAGCTACTAAACTATTGTCTTGAATAGCATAAAAACCTACATTGTGATTAAAAAAAACAAATTAACCCTTGATTAATGCAATAAATAGTTACTTTTATAGTTATAGTATTATATTTTTTAGCAACGCATATTTTTTGTTATTTCGTACTGCTTTTTAAGACAGCGGGTAACATGATGAAGTTATATGAAAGAGGAACAAGCACAGGTAGCATTAATAGAAAAATATCTTCAAGGTCATTTAGCTCCGGAGGAACGGACTGCATTTGAACGACAATTACATTCGGACCCTTTATTGGCTAAAAGAACGTCGACTTATCGGGACTCTTTTACTACCAAAATCTCAAACAAGCATCGGAAAATAAGAAGAGGACTTCTGGCAGTAGGTAGAAAAAGCAGCCATTTGAGCCAAAATATTTATGCGCTTCATAAGAAAAAAATAGTTGTAAAAGTAATAGGGATCGTCACGTTACTTTTAATCTGCCTCGTATCTACGCTCTTTATTTTTGATAAAACTACTGATAACACCGAGTTATTTACCCGTTATTACAACGAAAGCATCAGCAGCCATCCCTTGTTAAGCGACAATAGTGTTCACGAAACCTATGGAATTTCTCATTATCAGAACAGGGACTTTCAAAGGGCTATACCAGCTTTAGAAAAAGAAATTATTGCGTCGCCCGGAGATGCCCGTTTATATTTATACCTGGGCCTTTCTTACCTCGAGAGTGATAGTGACGAAAAAGCACTATTAAATTTCCAAAAGGCAGAAAAGGTCGCTGAAAGCAAAATCCGGAATTCCGCGATTTGGTACCTTGCACTGACTGAAATAAAACTTAACCATACGCGGGAAGCCAAACAAAACCTTTTAGAGCTTGTCAATAAAGCGGAGCCAAACCCTTATACATTTAAGGCTAAATATTTGTTGCAGGAATTGTAGGAGTCTTAAAATCGATCGATTCTCTCCATACCAACAGGCTTGGTAAAATAAACTTTCTTATTGGTTAACTCCTCCAGCAACGGCAGTAAAATTAGTTCTGCGTTTTCTTTTGTCTGGTCTAATATGCCCGATTCTAACGCCGCCTGCTTAATCTGTCTTTCCGCCAGCCGATATGCCTTCTGAATCATTTGCTTTTCATCCCTATAATAAACCCCCTTTTCAATAGAATAAATCCTCGTCTTTTCCATATTCAGCTTATAATAGCATAGTTCGGGCTCAGGCATATCAATAAAAATGGAGTCACCGCTGAAGACGATGTCATCTGCACGTATTTTTGTCAAATCGATACAACCTACCGCTTCTCCCTGGCTGATTAAGACCGCCTTTGAATCGCCTGATGGAAAAATCCCAAGGAAGTTGCTGTTCGTTTCGGTGAGCTCTGTTATTTCCTGGAAATTATATTTTACCAGTTCCATCTTGCCCAGTGCTTCAATTTTATTAAGAATGGTAGTATGCGTAACTGTTGTCTCTACTTTTTCTTCACTTGAGAAAGGCCAACCGTCAATTTTAGAGATGAAGTAGGCAAAAACCGCTATTAATACAATCCAGGGAAGGAATTTCAAAACTATTCTAATAAACAGGCGCATCGTCGTATATTTATTGCTCAATGTAGTATAAAATCGGTTCGGGGAGATTCTGTTCAAATATAGTAACTTCACAAACTTCAGGCCGGTTAATCAATGGCAGGTGCCAATCATTTTTAGTAGATTCGTAAGAAAGTTACAACTGTGAACAGTAATTGGAGAGATGGTTTAAATTTAATGTCTAAATTATCGTGGAAGCGCGGCATTAACCTGTTTAGAATTATCGGGAGCTATTATTTGTCAAAGCTATTAAAAAAACCTGTTCATTCCGGCTCACCGATCAGCATATCTATTGAACCTACTACCTCTTGTAATTTAAGATGTCCCGAATGTCCAAGCGGGCTGCGCTCATTTAGCCGCCCTACAGGTATGTTGGGGGAAGACGTTTACCGAAAGATTATAGATGAGCTGGAGGATACACTTCTATATCTACTGCTGTACTTCCAGGGCGAGCCGTATCTTCATCCCAAATTTTTTGAGCTGGTGCAGTATGCTTCCGCCCGAAACATTTATACCTCAACTTCAACCAATGCTCATTATTTATCGGATGATAATGCAAAAAAAACTGTAGAATCAGGTTTAGACCGGCTTATCATTTCCATTGATGGCACTAGCCAGGAAACTTACAGTGCCTACCGCATAGGGGGAAATTTGCAGAAGGTGATTGACGGGACTAAGCGAATTATTTACTGGAAGAAGGCTTTGGGTTCAAAAACTCCCCACGTTATCTTTCAATTCCTCGTGGTGAAGCCCAATGAACATCAAATTGACGAACTAGAGGCCTTGGCAAAAGAATTGGGTGTGGAAGAAGTGGGTTTAAAGACTGCGCAAATCTATGACTATAAAAACGGATCTCCGCTCATACCCACAATAGAAAAATATTCCAGGTATAAAAAGCAAAAAGACGGCACCTATACCATAAAAAACAAGTTGCTTGACCATTGCTGGAAGATGTGGCACAGCTGCGTTATTACCTGGAATGGTGCGGTTGTTCCCTGTTGCTTCGACAAAGACGGTCAGCATCAGCTAGGCCACGTGCAATCAACATCGTTCCGAGATGTTTGGAACAGTAAAAAATATAATAATTTCAGAGCTGCCGTATTAAAAGGCAGAAATCATATCGAGATTTGTAAAAATTGCACCGAAGGAACCAAAGTTTGGGCCTGATGAATTAATTCGCCGGCCAGCTTTTCTGAATCATCTCCAAAGCCTCCTGATGAGTGCCATTGGCTGCCAGGACTTCCTTTCCTGAAAGAAAGTCTCCACCATTAGAAAAGTCGGTCACCACGCCTCCGGCTTCCTGAACGATCAGGATTCCTGCGGCCACATCCCAGGGCTTTAAATTATATTCGAAGAATGCCTCAAATCTGCCACAGGCTACATAGACCAAATCCACTGCCGCACTTCCAAGCCTCCTCACACCGTGGCTATATTGCATGAAATCCTTCAAAATGGCGAGATAAACATCCATTTTACCGAAAGCATAATAAGGAAAACCTGTTGCTATCAAAGAATCCTTTAAGTGAGTGGTTTTTGAAACCTGGATACGATTACCGTTGCAAAACGCCTTACCTCCCTTTGTGGCGTAGAAGCACTCATCTTTATTGATCTCCAACACTACGCCCAATACTATCTCCTTCCCTTTCATCAAGGCTACGCTGATGGCAAACACAGGAAGCCCGTGAATAAAATTGGTAGTTCCGTCCACAGGATCTATAATCCAGTTATATTCCTCGCCCCTCCTGTCAGTCGTTCCCTCTTCTGCAATAAAACCAGCCTCAGGCAATAATTCCGACAATGCCGACACCAGTTTCCTCTCGGCTTCTTTATCAACATAAGATACCAGGTCGTTGTGGCCTTTGTATTCGATAGAAGAACTTTCAAAGGAGGTGTGCTCATGTTTTACGAAAGCACCTACCTGCTTACAGATAGAGATGGTTTGATGTAGAAGTACTTGTAATTCCTGCATAAGATTAGGCAATCAAATTATTTTATTATCTTTCCTTTAACAAATCCCGCTAAAAACACAAAAACAGACAGCCAAAGCGCTGTTCGGGAAATATAATCACCATAGCGGGTATAAAACGTAAGCGCATCGTTTGATCTGATGGTACCATTGACAACGTCCTGGGTCCAAAATTCTGTGGGCTGGAGAATATCGCCCCTTTGGTTGATAAAGCAGGAAATGCCGGTATTTGCGGATCGAGCTATACTTCTTCTGGTTTCTATAGCCCGGAGGGTAGCATATTGCAGGTGTTGCTTGTAGCCCGACGATTTCCACCACCAACCATCATTTGTAATTATAAAAATAAAATTGGCCCCGTTTAGAACGAACTCACGCATATAATCGCCATAAATAGACTCATAACAAATAGAGGGTGCAATTCCGATACTATCAGCATTGTAAAAAACAGTCTTCTCAGTCTGTCTTCCATAGCCACCCGAGGTACCGCCAAGGTCAAACAGCAGCTCAGAAACAAATCCAATCGCTTTGGGATAGGGCATAATCTCCACGCCGGGAACCAGTTTAGATTTATGAAAAAAGGACACAGAATCAGCCTGCAGAAAAATGGCCGCGTTGAAGATGTCATAGTGACCTATTCCTTCTCTATATCTTGTGGATGGTGTATAGTCCTTTTCATCCTCGTATATCGTGGACGTGACTGCGCCCGACAAAAGTGCTAACTGCGGGTATTGATCTTTGAAGGCTTTAATTTTCTGATAGTAGGGATTTGCTTTTATATGCTCCTCTCTAAATTGGTGATCTATCGCTGTCTCCGGCCACACCAGAAAAGCAGTATTGGGTGTTATTTTCTCTGAAGATAGCGTGAAGAATCGATCTAATTGCTGATCAAAAGGAATAAAATTTTCAGAGCCTATAAACTTTTCTGTATAAGGGTCAATATTTGGCTGAAGCACTACAATTTCGACGGGCTCTCCCTCCTCTTCATAAGTAAAGTAAACGTAGTAAGAATAAGCTATAGGAAGACATATCAACAGTATGGCATATACCGCAAATTTTTTGTTTCCCATCTTCGTGTTCTGGTCAACAGGTTTGCCGGCTAAAGCAAAGAATATTAATAGATTCACCAACCAAACCCACAAAGTTCCCCCAAAAACTCCCGTGAATTCATACCACTGAATCCATTCGGGAAATGTAGAAAAACCATTTCCAAGCGTAAGCCAGGGCCAGGAAATGTCCCAGTTAAGGTGGATGTGTTCAAAACTGATCCAATATAAGACCAGGGAAAAATAGCCCCAGGCGGACCCAGCATGTTTTTTGGTAATTCTAAATAATAGCCAGGGAATACTCATGAGCAATGCATTGGCAATGATCATAAATACAGCACCAACAGGACT
>CAZHZR010000016.1:0-5401 GCA_964537095.1 uncultured Roseivirgaceae bacterium | reverse complement strand
TTTTTATTTTTTACCAGCGATAACAATTACGATTTCTCCTTTTATAGTATGGGTTGAATAATAAGTCATTAATTCTCTAAGCGTACCATTGATGGTCTCTTCATATATCTTTGTAAGTTCACGGGACACCGACGCCTGCCTTTCTTCACCAAAACATTGTGCAAATTGCTCTAAAGCTTTTAAAAGTCTAAACGGTGATTCATAAAAAATCATTGTCCTTTCCTCATTCGCCAATTGTTCAATTCTGGTTTTCCTTCCTTTTTTATGGGGTAAAAACCCCTCGAACAGAAATCTATCAGCAGGTAGGCCCGATTTTACGAGAGCGGGAACAAAGGCAGTTGCACCGGGCAAGCATTCTATTTTCACGTCCTCCTGCAAAGCAGCTCGAACCAATAAGTAGCCAGGATCTGAAATTGCGGGGGTGCCGGCGTCGGTAATGAGGGCCATTTTCTCACCTCCTTTCAGTCGCTTTACCAATGACTCCAATTGTTGGTGTTCATTGAATGCATGATAGCTTTGCAAAGGCCGTTCTATTTCAAAATGCTTTAAAAGAATGGATGATTTGCGCGTATCTTCACTTAAAATGGTATCCACTACATTAAGAACTTTTATTGCCCTTAAGGTGATATCTTCGAGGTTGCCTATCGGGGTTGGAATTAAGTACAGTTGTGTTTCTTGTGGGTCCAATTCTATCTATTAGCAAATTCACCAAAGGGCAAATATATTGATTATATCTCAGCCGCGAATGAAAATGTCTCCTTTTAAACCATGTAATATTTTAAATTAATTGGTCTATTTCAGATGCCAGCTTTTTATCCCTATCGGTCACAATATTTCCTCTATCATGGCTGGTGAGTTCTATTTTAACTTTGTTATAAACATTGCTCCAATTCGGATGGTGATCCATTTTTTCAGCAATTAATGCCACTTTCACCATAAAGGCAAAGGCTTCCTTAAAATCAGCGAAGGCAAATTCTCTAACAAGTTTGTTATCTTCTTCTTTCCACATGACGGTTGTTGATAGTTAGGGCTCAGGGGCCTATTTTAGCAAGTAACGGTGGCGGAACCAACTTAGTTACGAAGATTTCCATAATGTATGATACAGAATATCAGCAAAATACCAGAAAAATCCTTAATGTTTTATATTAGTTGAATATTTAATTGAATTATATTGATATTCTCTATTTTTTATGTACCTTTACATATACTTTTAAATTAACTTCTAAATTTTGTGTTCATGGATCTTCCTTTAAACAGAGATGAATATAATTCAGTGAGGAAAAGCTTTTTCAACATCTTCGCTTTATTTATAAATACTGAGTCTATCAGTAGTCAGATGATGGACTGCATCTTTAAGTGGGGAATACAATTAGGGATTAGCAGAGATGAATTACATTTTATAATGAATAAACCTGAGGCTATCCAATTTGTGGAGCCTGAAAACCAAATTGAAGCAATAGAGCATGTTTATGATATAGTTTATATGATCTATCTTGACGGCATAGTTGAAGATATTGAATTAGAGGTAACTATGAAATATGCGGAAAAGCTAGGTTTTAAACCACACATTGTCGGGGATTTGCTGAAAGCGATTGTTACGGCTCCACATGATGGTATTGATAAGACGCAGGTGAGAAAAGAGTTGAGCAGCTTATTGGAATCCAGCTTAAGCGTTTAACGGAAAGGGTTTCTCATAAAGAAATCACGCCTTCTATCTTATAAGCTTCTTCATAAATACGAATTATCTCGTTACTCGAGGGCATCATTACTTTTGCAGTTACGCTTATGTAGTTTCCGTTTTTAGACAATTTCATCGTCACTTCATTGGACGGAAACAGTGCTGCTACCTCGGATTCTTTTCCTTTATTAACAATAAATTTGAACATATACAAGGCAGGCCAGCTGTATTGTTCATCCAACTTTTCCTTAAAATTCTGACGTGATAGATTATCATTCATAGCAGCATTTTTGCAGATTTATAATGCCGGCTAATTTTCTTATACTGAGCATGACAGAATCACTCGCAGCGCTCAACATAAAATAAAGCCAGCCTCAAAAAACGATGTCTACATATCCCGGCTTCATTGACTCAACTGAAAGATAAATCATTTCTGAACATTGAAACGTCTATTCAGAAATGATAGCTAGATATCAGTCGCTTCGCCAGTCATTATTTCTTCTGTAAACATCTATAATTGTTGGCAAAGCTACTAAAAAATATATCCTATGATTTACCAAACCATAGGATATATTTGTCTTAGAAAGATAAATCTTAATTAATAAAATTTATACCGCTCATCTTTAATATCGGCATTTTCTTTAATTGCCTGAGAAATCCCAAAAGAGGTTCTGTTATCTGCGGTTTGTTTTATTCTATTTTTATAGGCAGAATAGTCGGCAACTTCAGGAGCTTCGGTAACAGAAATCGTCTCCAAAACGAGAATCCCATTTTCTGAAATAACAGGTTCTGATTTTTCACCGGCTTCCAGACCGAACAGTTTTCCTACCGCCTGAGGAGCTAATCCTACGTTAGGCAAACTGTTGCTGTTCAATTTAACATCAGGCGCCGTATAGACGTTGGCTTCCGAACCATAAGCTTCGGCAATTTCCTCCAGGCTACCTGACAATGTTCCTAGTTTATCAACTATAATTTTAGCCTTCTTTTCATTTTTCACCTTGACCGTTACTGCATCCCGCACCATAGATAAAGGAGCTCTACCTTTTTCAACTTTCCCAGACATTACCGCAACCAGATATACTTCATCCAGCTCAAACACTTCTGATACCTTTCCTTTGGAGGCCTCTGTAAACAGCCACCTTACCACCTCCCTGGCGTTTGTTATAGTTCCTAATCTTCTGGCATCCGATGAAATGTTTTCTGCATCAAGTACGGTCAATGAATCATTTTTTGCATTTTGCATAAAGTCATCAAGATTATCGGAAGTACCAGCAAAATAGTCGGCTCTCCTAAAGGCTTCGTCTCTGGTAGCATCGCTTGAAATTACTTCTCTTTCAATTGTCGCAATTTTAAAAGACTTATCTGTAGCAGGTTCTGTTACCTGTATGATGTGAAAACCAAACTGCGATTCCACAATTTCATTTAACAGGCCAGCACTATTGGCACCAAATACGGCATCAGAAAATGGAGCAACCATTTGTCCCTCCGTAAACCAACCCAGATCCCCACCATTTTGTGAAGAGCCATCCTCACTTATTGTTCGTGCGAGTTCAGCAAAATCGGCACCTCCCTTTAATTCACGCAATGTCTCCTGTGCTTTCTGCTTCGCCTCTTGTTTGGCTTCAGGATCTGTTCCATCTGCTTTGAACAGGATATGACTTGCTCTTGCAGAACTTATTGAATCTTCAAATATTTCCGAAATTTTGCTAATTCTATAACTACCATTCACCAATTCAGGACCAAATACCTGGCCCTCCTGCAATGAAGCGTAATTCACCTGAAGCTCTTCGGGCAATTGACCAACAGAATAGGTTCGATAAGCCTGAGGGAAATCAGAATTTAACCTTGCAAAGGAGGAATCGTTGTTCACAGACTTAAACTCCTGCGCCAGTTTCGTCAATTCCTCCTTATAAGAAGCAGAATCGTCAGCCGAAGCTATAAAGGGGATGGTAATGTACTTTAGACTTCTGCTTTCTTCTACCTTATATTCCTCTTCGTGGTTCTTAATATATTCATTCAGTTCAGCATCGGTTACCGAAACTGCTGAATCGCCTACAGAATAAAATGGGACATAAAGATATTTTGCCTCAACCGTAGTGTTTTCTAACGAGAATTGCTTCTTTGCCTCGGCGTCAGTGACGTAATTGGTTTTGATAAAAAGATTATCGTATTTCAGACGCTTCCTGGCCTGATAAATATTTTGCTCCATTTGTGCCCATTGATACTGGTTTTGTGGTGGTAATTGCGCATAATTTTGCAAAAAATTTATAATCTGGCTTTTATCAAATTCTCCAGTTTCGGGGTTGGTAAAAGCCTGCACAAGGTCAGGATGTATATTGTTACCCTGTACCATATCGATCTTCTCTTCGTCACTTACGGTAAGCCCCAATTCTTTATATTGCTCTTCGAACGCGATGTCCACAATTAACAATTCCCAGGCCTGTTGTCTGATAGATGTCATTTCCGCTTCTGAAGGATTTCTGCCGGTATTGAGCGCATAATTATTTTTCATGTCCTCAATCCTTTGCTGAAAGTCCTGGTACGTAATTGTTGTACCCGCTATTTCTCCAACCTCATTGCTCTGGCCTCCAAAAAGCACAGAGTTTGAACCAAGTAAATCCGCTAATATAAAAGAAACAATAGCCAAACCAACTGCTATTACTAATACTTTCCCGGCTTTTTCCCTAAGTGTATTTATTAATGCCATTTAATTTCTTATATTTTAATATTTCTTAACCACAAATGTACTTACTTTTCTATCATCCCTTTACATGCAGACCGCCTATAACAGAGCATATCTTACATTAACAGCGGCACTTGCAGAGAATCAATTCAATTTACCTGATATTTGCTATGATACTTTTGAGAATTACTCCTTCAAAAGCAGTAATTTTATTCTAAAGACCCGCAAAATAATCACATAATTGTTTAATTTCAAAATATTTATTTTATTCAGGCACATTAAGCATCATCCCCCGCTCTCTCGCGAATATTTATTTTTACTATATCTATCCGGGCATCTTGCATAGCCACAATAGTGAAAGTAAAAGGCGGAATATCTATCACATCCTGTAAGTTAGGCAGATCCTCTGTAATAGATAATATAAATCCACCTAGGGTATCATAATCTCCTTCAGGAATGTCCCAGTAATACTTTTCGTTCAAATAATCAATTTCATGTCGTGCGCTCACCAAAAAGGTATTACGATCTATTTGTTGTTCAACCCAATCTTCATCATCATGTTCATCCTGAATCTCACCGAATATTTCCTCAATAATATCCTCAATTGTTACAATGCCCGATGTTCCTCCAAATTCATCAACCACCAAAGCTATACTTTTATGTTCCGTAATAAACTGTATCATCAGCTCATTTGCCAATAAAGTTTCAGGAACTATGATAATGGGCGTCAGGATATTCGCTATTTCCTTCGGCTTTTTAAAAAGCTGCAGGGAGTGACAATAGCCAATTATATCATCTATTGAATCTTTATAAATAACTATTTTCGAATGGCCACTTTCTATAAATGCTTTTTTTAATACCTCAATGTCATCTTCCACATCTACCGCGGATATTTCAGTGCGGGGAATCATACACTCCCTCACCCTCACAGTTTTAAATTCCAACGCATTATTTAAAATTTTTGTATTCAATTCTACTTTGGAGGATTTGCCTGTTCCGGATGATTCTTCTTGGTTCTTGGAAATAGTATTTTTAATATA
>CAZHZR010000015.1:19498-25129 GCA_964537095.1 uncultured Roseivirgaceae bacterium | reverse complement strand
TTGTGAGACCTCACCCAGCTTAAAATCTACCTTTTTATGATGCGGCCTACTGCTTCTTTAATTACGTCTTCCTTCTGTGAGATATTTATTTTGTAAAAATATAAGCCATCATTTAGCTGTTGAAGTGTATCTCCGAACAACTGAATATCCTGATATCCACCTTCGATGGTGAAATGGTATGGTTCTGCAATCTGCCTTCCGACGTTATTATAGATTACCACATTTATTGAGTATGACAGTTCCGATTCTGGTAGCGCTACAGGAATGGTAAAGGCGTCAGAAAATGGATTTGGATAAATAGCACCGATAAACGCTGCTTTAGCCTTCAAATTTTCTGCAATAAACGCGTCGTCGCCATAATATACCTGAAGCGTAGCCTCGCCACTTACCACATATTTTTCTACTGAGGTCATGTCTATCCGTTTGTGCCTGACGGGATCAAAAAGGATGAGATTCATACCTTGTGGTAATTTTTCTGCCTTTTCCCAATTGATGGTTACCGGTTTGTCACCCAGGCTTGATATCACCTTCATATCCCAGACATAAGATTCCTGAACCGGTACAATATCCCGGGTGAACTCGGGAGAGAAATACTCCGGATGGCTAAAATTAATATCCAGGTAGGAAGGCAATTTCGGCAGGGCTATTCTGTCGAATTTATCTTTACTTAAACTGGCCTCGCTGTGCATTCCTAGTCCGGACAGGTTATAAACCAAATCACTGGCTGATAATGAAAAACCTATATTCCATCCACTACCGGTTTCTTGATCACCCTTGAACTTTCCTGCTGCAGCCGTGGAATACCGTCCCGCTGTTCCGCCGTCCTGCACGCCTATCGGAAACACTAAAGTTGTAGCCTCTCCCGAATGCACGTATGCACCCTGAAAAACCCCCAAAGTCTGGGTTTCAGTGTAGGTGCCATCGTAGCTAATCAAAGGGCCCAAAAAATCAGGATTACCATTTGCCTGCTTCACCGCGTTCCAAGATATCTCGAACATATAAGGATTGCCAATCTGATTCCAACCTTGATTTAGCTCCAACTTAAAAGGATCGCCGTTATGGGCCTCTACAACATTGCCAGCGCCTGTGTAAATGGTATCCGTATCTTTTACGATAAGCCAATAGCTTTTCCCAGGTAGCAAATCTATAAATGCGCCTCTTTCCAACATAGCACCTTTTTCGAAATGGAACAGTCGCCATTGGGAAGGGTCATATGTGCCCAGGTCATCTTCCAATACATCTACAATTCTTTTTTGATCCAGCACAAGTGGGATCGAAATCATTTGGTAATCACTTACCGTTTCCCCAAACTTTAAGTCAGGAATTTCCAATCCCGGGTCGTCCATCTTCCAATAGGTAAAGCCTTTGGCACTTACAGAAGGATTTCCTTCCGCATCGCGTGCTTCGAAGTAATACTCAATGCCCATTTCATCGAGATGATTTTTGGTAACGGTGACCGCATATTCATCGCCGTTCGTGCTAACAGGGATATCTGATTTATAATCTCCCTCAGTTACGCCTTTGTACTTAAACAGTACAGATGTATATAGTTCAGGTTCAGCAACTTTGATAGAGACGACGGTATCTTCGCCCTGGCTCGCAAAAAAACGAGGGTAGTTCCTGCTCAAGGTCACAATTACAGGATTGCCGCCAATCGAGGTAAACACGACAAATTCATTGCTGTAGGTATTTCCATCACTATTGGTCGCCTGAATTCTGTATTTATAAATTGTGTTTGGTTTTAGACCTACATCTACAAAGTAGTTGGTATTACTGGGAAGCTCTTTAACAATAACAAAATTTGCGGTGGTTTGACCTTCTGTTTCAAGTTCTGCTCTTTCTACTTTGAATTCCTGCTCGTTATTTGAGTTATCTGTCCAGAAAAGTTCTACCTCGCTCTGCGATAGTGGCTTGACAAAGAGATCTGAAGGAGCGATGGGCGGAACCTTGTTCTCAAATGTTGTGGCAGTCGCCGTATTGCTATAGCCCGACACGCCGTCTCCGCTTTGAGCCCTAACTCTGTAAGTATATTCTGTATTGGGAGACAAACCGAAATTTTCGAATACTGTATCGTTGGCCTGTACCGTGTTGACAATGCTAAAGTCCACACCATTAGTTGATCGTTCTACATCATAGCCAGTTTCGTTAAAAGCTTTGTCGTTCCACCTTAAGATAATTTGCGTGGTGGACACTGCAAGAGCGGTAAGTCCGTCCGGAGTAGCAGGTGGTTGCGGTTGTTCTGAAGTGGTTCCGGCTGCTACGTTGCTAAAAGTAGTAGAAGGCCCATCTCCGTTACTTGCCCTCACCCGATAGTAATAGGTAGTATTGGCTCTCAAGCCTGTATTTTCGTAGGTTGTTTGATTAGCAGCAACATTAACCAGAAAAGTAAATGGCCCGTCGGCACTTGAAGAGCGATGTATTTCGAAATTCGTTTCATTTACGGACTTGTCCTCCCAGGTCAGGTTGATTTGGGTGGTAGAAACCCCGTTTGCTACCAGATTGGTAGGAGCAAAAGGTGGTTCGCTTACCGCCATTGTTGTCGCCGACGCAGCCTTGCTATACCCTGAGGTTCCGTCGTTGTTAATCGCCCTTACCTTATAAAAATATTCAGTATTGACAGAGAGCCCTGTATTCTGGTAACTGGTAACATTTGCACCCACAGCAGCAATAAAATTATAGGTCCCGTCTAAAGTGGATGAGCGTTCTATAATAAAATTGGTTTCACTATTGGAATTATCAACCCACTGCAGATTAATTTGTCTGGTAGAAACGCCCAATGCTGTCAGCGAAGATGGTGCCGACGGTGGCCGTGCCTCCTGTAGCGTCGTCGCATTGTCTGTGTTGGAATAGTCAGAAACACCATCGCCACTTTCCGCTCTTACCTTATAGTAGTAAGTAGTATTGGGTTTCAGACCAAAATTCTGATAGCTGGTCACATTCGCTCCTACAGAAGCGACCAGCTCAAAAGTACCATCCTGTTCTTCAGCCCGCTGAATGGTGAAATTCGTTTCACTGTTGGATCTGTCGATCCATGTAAGATTGATTTGTACGGTAGAAACAGCTACCGCTGATAAGCCAGCAGGAGCGCTAGGCGGTGTGGGATTGGACAGGGTGGTGGCACTGCTGATATTGCTAACAGGTTCTCCATCAATATTTATAGCTTTCACGCGGTAATAATATGTAATGCCGGCGTCTAATCCGGTATTTTCATAAAAAGTTGAATTGGCAGGTAATGTTGCAATCCTGTTGAAGAGTCCCGTTTCACTAAGGCTTCTTTCTACAATATAACTCGTCTCATTGTCTGCATTGTCCTTCCAGGTGAGGTTGATCTGAAAGGTGGTAATGGCCGTGGCTTTCAACAATGTGGGAGCGGCTGGTGGTCCTGCTTCTCTCAGTGTGGTGGGACTGACTGTGTTACCATAAGGAGAAGCACCGTCCTTGTTCACCGCACGAACTTTATAATAATAAGTGGTATTGGGAGCCAGATTTTCATCCACAAAGCTTGTTGTGCCAGGCGCCAATTCAGCAACTACAGTGAAGGTAGTGTTATTTCGGGAGCGTACAAGCTCAAACCCTGGCTGATTCGTTGAAACATCTGTCCAAGATAGTTCAATCGTAGAAGTAGTGACCTTGCTAAATGTCAAATTCAAAGGAGTAACAGGCAGGTCAATTGCTGTTTTTCCCGATGCTGTAGCACTAAAACCCGATGCTCCTATTGCGTTTGTTGCTCTAACTCTATAGTAGTAGGTAGTATTAGATATTAAATCCGAATCCAGATATGTTGATGTGTTGGCTGGGACTGTGGTTAGGACAGTAAATCCGGCAGAAGCGGGAGTTTCAGACCGTTGAATCTCGAAGTTTGTTTCATTATCCGAAGCATCTACCCATTTCAAAGTTAATGTGCTAATTGTCGGACCACTTATGGCCAACCCGGAAGGCGCCTTGGGTGCCACATCATTGGTGGTAGCCGAAACACTCACAGGGCCTGATTCCCCTACCGCATTGATGGCTTTCAACCTATAGTGGTAAGTTGTGTTCGGTGAAAGGCCGGTATCTTCGAAAGTTGTAATATTTGCTGCTGTGGTCTTTAGGGGCGCGAACCCTGCAGTCCCTGAAGTAGAAGATCTTTCCAGTACAAAGCCTGTTTCGTTATTGGAGAGGTCCGTCCAGGTCAGCGTAATAGTCGATGCAGTTTTAGCGCTTACCTCTAATCCCGAGGGCGCTGTCGGGGCTATATCGTCCGTTTTTCCTGATATGGTAATGAATCCTGATTCTCCTACCGCATTGACGGCCCTTACCCTATAGTGGTAACTTGTGTTAGGAGTCAGGTTCTTATCTTCAAAAGTAGTGGCATTTGCGGCCGTGGTTGTAAGTTCTTCAAATCCTGTAGCAGCAGAAATTATAGACTTTTGAATCTCAAATCCTGTTTCGTTCGTAGAGCTGTCGATCCAACCTAATGTAATCGTATTTGCAGTCTTAGTACTAATCTTTAACCCCGAGGGCGCTAGAGGGGCAATGTCCAGAGTTTTGGCTGCGACAGCAGGGGTGTTTTCAGAATCGCCCACCGCGTTTGTGGCTTTCACTCTGTAATAATAGCTGGTATTAGGTGAAAGGTCAATATCGTCATACGTGTTAATATCCGCCCCTGTGGTTGTGAGAGGAACAAAGTCTGCATCAGTAGCAGTTGGGGATCTTTCAATAACATATCCGGTTTCATTGAGGGCATTATCTGTCCACTGCAGTCTGATGGAGGAGGATGAGAGAGGAGTTGCAGTTAATCCGGAGGGCACAGCGGGGGCCTCGTCCAGGGTGGAGGCCGAGATCGTGGCCGTGTAGCCAGAACTTCCCACTGCATTGGTTGCCTTGACCTTATAAAAATAAGTAGCGTTTGCTGCCAGGTCGACATCTGTGATTGTTTCCGTATTTGCAGGCAGGTCCGTTTCGTCAAAAGGACCGTCCTGCGCCTGGCCTCTTTCTACCACATAATTGTCTTCGTTGTCAGCATTATCCGTCCATTTTAGGGTGATGGACCTTGACGTCGCCGTTGAGGCTGTCAAATTGGTTGGGGCGGCAGGAACAGTTGGAATTATTGCCGTAAAGCTGGAAGCTACGTTGCTGTAATCCGAATCTTCTTCTCCGAATACTGCCTTCACCCTATAAGAATAATTTATTAAAGGGAAGAGGCCGCTATCATCATAACTGGTCACGGTTGCTGGTACTTCTGCAATCTGACTAAAACTAAGGAATCCATACCGTTCTATAACGAATTTTTCAACATTGACCATATCGTGTGACCAGTTCAAACGAATTGTGGAGCCATTAATTCCTACCGCATTTAAGTCGGCCGGTGGGCTGGGTGCCTCCAGTAAATTAGTTGCTGCTACGGTGCCATTTGGTTGCGAAATACCATCAGGACCTCCTGCAGATATGAAAGGGGTGGAGGCAGAGGATATTGGATTGCTTGCTTCAGAAACAACATATCCCTGGTTTAGAAGATTTTGTCCCGAAGAGAGAGACTCCGTACTTATATAGACAGGTGCGACGGGTAGATCCGACGCGAAATCTTGCCGAATCAAGACTCCCGAAAACCCATTGTTGACTATTCCTGCAAAAAGGAAGATCAAAAAAATC
>CAZHZR010000015.1:0-19398 GCA_964537095.1 uncultured Roseivirgaceae bacterium | reverse complement strand
AGCAGATTTTCCTGCGGGTTATCACTGGAGAACGGCTCCTCGGTAATGACATACCAAACTGCCCCTCCCAAAGCGGCAACACCAGCTATTTTTAAGCCCAGGGGCACTTTCCTCCTGATACTAAACGCACTGCTGAACGCGGAATTCTCCTTGTTCTTCAGATTAATGACTTTAATTTGATAATCTTTCCCCAATTTCAAATCTGAGGGTATGTTCCAGGTAAAATGACTGCCAATAATCACAGGATTGATGGTGTACACCAATTTTTTATCTTTGTACAACTCCAGCCCAACCGGTATCTCTTTTGGGTTTCCCTTCCAGGTAATTCTATATTCCTTCCCTCTTCTAAAAGTTACACCCTGCGAAGGATTGATGAATGACAAATTGAAGACATTCGGTCCCTGGTCTATGACTACCGGCGTAAATTGGTTGATATTTTCCCTATGCGTGGTGATGCTGTAAATTTTAGGGGGATTGATGTTATATAGCTCATCTATGGAATATTTTAAATAAAAGTTAAGCGGTTGGAAAGTGTTAATGGGCTGTTCAATATGAACGCCGTCCAGATTCGAGGCCAACTCAATTTTTATGAAAAAGCTATTTCCGTCAAGATAAAAGGGATCGCTCACTTTAACGTCACTAAAGATAATTCGAAGCCCTTTGTTATATTTTGTGATGATATTGTTTAAATACACCCTGGCGGTCAAGTCTTTGGACTCCAGGCCTTCCGGATCAAGATCGTTATAGATGAGTACATCCTCACCCTCAAACACATTGGAAAGGATATCTGTAAGAAAGTAATTTTTCTCCTGCACCGTGGTAAGTGGGTCTCCTAAATTATTCAGGCTCATTTCATAGCTTTCAAGAAGTTCAGAAGCCTGAGACTTTATGGTTTCTGCCTGCGAACGCGAAAGGGTAAAATCCTGGGCACTAGCATGGAATTGTAATAGAAAAAGAAGTACTATACATATGTATTGAGTGTATCGCATATCTATTGTAAGATAAAAAGCTTGTCCATTTTATATCTGTTTAGTTCAGCTTGTCCCACTTTTTGCAAATTCGATATCAGCAAACCTGAGTTCTTGGAGCGTCTGTTAAAATAATCTACCGTAAACAGCCATCCCGGTATTTGCAGAAAATGATACGTGGGCGTAGAAGTGCTCAACATCTTTAAATCACCGCTCTTTAAAATTCCATTCAATTGGTCTAACTGATTTGAAGCCTTATTTCCGCTAATATAGTTGTCAAGATCTCTTTTTTCATTAAAGATATCAAGCAAAGCAATAAATTCAACTTCATGGTTGGTAGGCGGGATTATATTCCCTGTACGTTTTTCCTGTTTGGTATCTTCTAAAAAATTTGCCTGCGCGCCTTTGATTACCCACTGGGAACCATTGCTCGGATTTCCTTCCACAACTAAAGTAAGACTTAGTTGTTCTTTTTTGTTTTTGTATAACACATTGCAGTTGATGGTTGCAAAAAAATTGTTATCGTAAAAACTGAGATTTTGAATCTTACTGCCTGCAACCTCATCGATAAAGCGAACGGCCCTGGCTTCAAAATCTCCCTTATTTAACATTTCCAAATCAAAAAGCGATGCAAGAATTTTTTCCCTGTCATCCTTTGATGCGCGTGCAGCACTTATTTTAATTCCTTCGGCATTCTCGTTACTGTTAAAACGCGCTATAAATTGGTCAAGCTGCTTTACCTGGTGAATAAGATGCTCAGGCAGATCCTCGAAAACATTGTTGTTTCTAATCTGAGCATCGCTAGTAAATGGAAAAAACAGGGAAAGTAATGTTGCTACTCTTAAAATCTTCAAAATCCTCATGAATAATTCAATTCAATTTTAACTTGTTTCTAACACACTGATCTGTCTCAATAGCACATCCCATTCTTTATATTCCTGATCGCCCACTCTCTTCACCTGCTTACCTACACTTATCTCTATATCTTTTTGTGTTATGTCTTCATAAATCAACTGCCCTTCTGAAGAGTAACCCCTGAACTTTTGAAAAACAGTAGCTACAGCATAATATTTCCCATCGCTACCGTACCTAAAATCGCTGACATAGGTAATGTCATACCATTCAATTTCTATCCTGCTATAGGGAAGCACCCGCAGCCGGTTCAAATATTCACCAATTTTGAAAGACCTAACCGCGTCACGATTTTTTGAAGAAACCTGAACAAGCTGGTTCTTGTCCAAAAACAGCTTGACAGCCAGTTCTATGGATTTTTGCCTGATTGGTTGATCTATGGACTTATCAGAAATAATACTGATGTAATTACTCAGGGCATTAATTTTTTTCGAAGCTTCTTTTTTAAAAGCCTCCAATTGCTCAGGTGTTAGCTTATCTCCTTCACCGGACTGTGCGGTCGCAAAGCCGATGGAAAGAAAGCAAAACAACATTAAAGTAAATAATTTGGATTTCATGTATATGGTGATTTATGATGTCAGCAAAAACCGTGGCCCAAATCCGCTACCATTATCTAACTTGCCGATAAAGATAAAACATTGATTTTGTAGTCCATCCATTTGACTTTTTTTTGACACCAACTTAAATCCGCTGATAAATTTCACAGCGCTCTATAAATTCTCCTGAATTGAAAGTTCTGTAATTTTTCCCTGGTTATTCTTCTGGGAATTAATAATTTCCACGTTATAGCCTTGCAGCATTAATATAAAAAGATAATCTTCTATGGTTTCCCTTCTGGTTTGTACATTATTACTACCAAATACTTTCACATTGGAATTTTTTCCCTCAAAGAATTGCAATGCCCGTGCTATGGCATTTTCCTTGTTTTCGAAAGATGCGGACTCATTGGATAGCAATTTGAAGCAATCCTGTAAAGACAGTTGTGCAACTTCAGCACTTACCGTCTCATTGATCACATAAGGGGTTTCGGAGGCTGCTTCATTTTCAGCCTTGTAATCTTCTTCTCCCGCACCATATATGCTCTGTTCCAAAAGGGTGCCTTCAGCATCAACAGATCCCGCCGTGTTACCATTTTCGATTTGTTGATCGCTAAGCGTTATGTTTTCTATGGTATCCTCATATGCTATGTAAATGTAGGCTATGGCTGCCACAATAACCATGACCCCTGCCAGTATGAATACAGGCATCGTATAATCTCTACGAACACGCGGACGAACACGCTCTGGCGCAGGTGGCGGTGTATAGCTGCGTTCGGTAATTGCAGGTGTAGCAGGTGTAGGAGAGGGCTTTGGCTTGGGGGCTTTTTTGGGCTGTTTTTTTGCTTTCGGATCATTCAATAGCAACTTTAATACATCACCAAAACCTTCCTCGCGGTGTCTTTTTTCAAAATCAATCACCTTGTCACGATTGGCCAATAGTTCTTTCGTGTAAGCAGCCCGGCGCTCACTGTTTGACAAAACATGATAGGCCTCCTGAATCTCTTTATAATATCGTACATGATACGACTCCTCCGGATAATGCGCTTCTGGCTTATACTCTTCCGAGAGCTGTCTGTATGATTCATCAACTTCCTCTTTTGAAGAATTGACAGATACATGCAAAATTTTATAATAGTCTTTCATGAAATGTAGTTTCCTTTTGTTCTAGTGGACCACCCCAAAGTTAATGTATAAAAAAGCAGTTTGTCTTCCTGAAAAATTCCCGCTGCAAAAAACGTACAAAAGTAATAATTAACGAAGCTTATCTTGCAACTACCTCAGTTAAAATTTATCAATTGGCTTTAACTAGGTTTCGACAACAATAGTTATTTTAAATTACAAAAATACAATATATTATTGGTTTATAAATATGATTGCATTATTAAATTTTTTTTTGAAATTCCAAAAAATTTTTACAGGCATCGTAAAAACGAAACAAAAAAAATATTCACATTTGCAGCCGGATTTGTCATTCTTTAAAAACGATCCCATAGCTATTTGAGTATATATAAGAAAGTAAGAGAAGTTGAAAAGGTATTCAGCATGCTCGACAGCCATATTGGCAATTTTCAACAACAAAGCCAGCTTGGCTGCCTCACCTCTTGCGGAAAATGCTGTTCAAAGTCCGATATTGAAGCCTCAGTGCTGGAGTTTTTACCATTTGCCTACCATCTTTACAAAGAGAAGAAAGCATTTGAAGTGCTTGAAATGCTTCAACACAACGAAAGCAGCTACTGCATCATCCTTCAGCCATTTCTAGGCCAACACGACCAAGGTTTTTGTAGTGATTACCGATACCGGGGACTAATCTGCCGGTTGTTCGGCTTTTCGGCACGGCGGGACAAATATGGCAATAAAAATCTGGTAACCTGCAAGACCATCAAAGAGAGCCAGGCCACTCAATATGAAGCAGCGAGTTCAAAAATTGGGCTGGGTGATTTGGATGTGCCCATGATGAGCGACTATTCCATGATGCTGAACGCCATTGATTTTCAGTTGGCCTCCAAATATTATCCGATCAACACTGCCATTAAAATGGCCATAGAAAATGTGCTGAGCTACTACAGCTATCGGTCAAAGTGGGCGGTGTAGACGTGCTCTTTTGCTCTTCCGAATTTTGTAATCCGGGAGTAAAGGGGGTAGAAATAGCGAAATAGCGATGACATCTCTTTTGGCCTGCAAAGGCTACAGACATTCACCCTACCGCAAGAAAGGAAGAGAGAACACACCGCTTTCAAACAGAACAAAAAAAATCACCTGACATTCGTTGAGCCAGGTGATTCTATGATTTTCGATTAATCAAAATACAGCAATAAATGCCATTATCTTTAAGCTACAGCAGCCTTTTGCCAGGTTCTCAGTTCTTCAACCGGACCAAAATGTTGTGTTTTTACAATCTTGTTTCTTTTCTTCAAATAAATTTCTGAAGGCATAATCTTATATGAATTCGTAGAATCTATCATTTTTCGGTAAAAAGTCTCAGCTTCTTTATGTGCTCCTTTTTGAAAATTGTAAACAGATTCGTTTTTTGTTATTGGCTGTCCTGGTACTACACCATACATTACAAAGCCTACTTCGTATGATGGAAGGAATGGAATCACCATTTGCTTGTGAAATTGATTTTTTGCTTTTGCGATAGTTCCTGTAATAGCAGGTACGATGTTAAACATTCTTTTCATATCGAATAATTTTAATTAACAGCTACAAATCTATTCACTACTGGAGGATTTAAATTTTTAATAAGAAGAGAAAAGGCATAATGTATTAAAACCCCGCTTTTTAATGTTTTTCATAGGGTGAGTTGCAAGTATAGCCATCAAAAAGGATTGAATACAGGATTTTTTAGGCTGCTAAATTCTTCAGTGAGCTGGCTTTTTCTTAAATCTTAGCCTGTAACATGTTGCAGGGAAAAACAGGATGCTCCACAAATTTTGGCCTTATGAATGAATATTCAACATCACCCGTACGAGGCTTGAGAGAGTAATTGCACAACAGATCCGGAAAATATACTGTGTACCCCAGGTTATCTGGTCGTCAGAACGCTAATGATTTTTTATCGCTTGTCATTTCGCTTTTTCTTGTAAACAAAAGAAAAGTAAATAAACAGGCCTATAAGCAAGAGAATTATTGTGATGATAACTAGAGACATGGCTTTTGATTTATGATTAAATAAGGTTTTCCATATTACTAACTTCTCCTAAAACTCCTTGTTTAGAAATCTCGATACAGCACATATAAACTCAAGATGCAGCATTTTGAGTCTGGATTTTCATTAAATCGTTTTTCAGCAAGCCCTGGTTAATTAGATATTTGTAAAACAGCTTCAATTATTTTATCGTCATTTAAAAAAATAAACGACCTTTGACCTTTAAAAGAAAAAAACATGCTCGAGATAGGAAAATTTAATGATCTGGAAGTTTTACGAGAGGTTGACTTTGGGTATTATTTGGGCTCAGACAAAGGTGATATCCTCATCCCCCGAAAATATGTGCCGGAAGGGACCAAGATAGGGGACGTGTTGCATGTTTTTGTGTATACTGATTCTGAAGACAGGCTGATTGCCACAACCATTGACCCTATAGCCGGGGTGGGAGAATTTGCGGCAATGCGGGTGAAAGATGTTACAAACTTCGGTGCCTTCCTGGACTGGGGCATTGAGAAAGATTTGCTGGTGCCCAATAGCGAGCAGCATAGAAAACTGCACGTTGGACAGATGACCGTGGTAAGGCTTTGTCTTGATGAACGCACCGAAAGGGTGATCGGCGTAGGTAAACTAAATCCATTTTTAAATAAAGACTTCTCCGCATTGCAGGAAGGTCAGGCTGTGAACCTGATGGTTTATGACCATACAGATCTAGGTATCATGGTCTTAATTGATGATCAATATTCGGGAATGCTTTATGAAAATGAAGTTTTTGAACCGCTTGAGATCGGAGATAAGAAAAAAGGATATATTAAAAAAATACGGCCCGACGGAAAAATTGATGTGAGGCTATTTAAAGAAGGGGTGGCAGCAATTGATGACTCTAAAGATACCATCCTTCAAAAGTTAAAGGCTTCCGACGGCTTTCTTCCCTATCATGACAAGAGCGATACGGATGCCATTAAAGAAGCTTTTCAAATGAGCAAAAAATCCTTCAAAAAAGCCATAGGTGGTCTGTACAAAGAAGGAAAAATCCAGATATTGGATGATGGAATTCTATTGAAGTAGTATTGACTTAAAGTGGTTTTACCCTCAATTCAAGGAATTCAATTCCTTTTTTCAATTTCTTCAATGGCAAACCTGGCCGAATCTTTTACGTCCCGCTTTCGGCTTTTGAGGTGTTTCTCCAAATGTGGAATTGCCCTTAAAGTTCCGATTTTGTTTAACGTCGCATTTGCATAGATCAAGTCGAATGGGTCTTCTGATGTGTCGATAATTTCAATTAAAACATCTTCTGCCAATTCATCCCTTGAATTTTTAAAGGCTTGAATGGCACTATGCCGGATCAGCCATTTGCTATTTTTCGTGGCTTCAATGATGGGGCCTAAGTCCGTCCCCAAAGGTTTTTCAAGATCAGCTATTCTGTCCAACAACGAAGCAAGAATATACTTGTCTGATTCTTTGCCGGTTCTTTGGATAAGAAATTGAAGCGCTTCGACATTGCATGTGTTTTTTGCTAGATGACCCAACAGGAAATATGCTTGCTGCCGCTTCTTTTTGTCTTTCTCTTTATTGATGTAGATGATTAACTGGGGTACAAAACGTAAATCTTCAATTTTCTCAGCTTCCCGCAGTGCCTTCCATGAAATTGTATTACTACCGATATGTCCTGGCTCCAACTTTTGGTCGCTGGTATCATTCATACGGTTTAAAAGCTCGATCAAATAAGCATCCATTTACTTTGAATTTTTGCTGCTTGTGAGAATGTATTTTCTGTTATTTGACAAAAACTTCGCTTACTTCATTTAAAGCACTAAAGCGAATGTACAAGAGTCTGGTACTAGTAGTGGTGTTGGGTTGCTCTTTACATTTCGGGCTGGGTGTGAGATGATAAATATAAAATTTCTGGCCCCTTGTGTACAATTCCTGCATTTCCGGCCGGCCCAACAATGATATAATTTCCTGCTGCGTAAGTGCCAGCAATTCAGACTTTGCTCCCAATAAATTATTGCCCAATATTTCTCTGGTGTTCTGGCAAGCCATTCTATCTGCTTTCCAAGCTTCTTTGTCAAAATTGCTGATATCCACTTGCTTATCGCATCCGGGAAGCGCGAATATCGAGCATAACAATATAAAAAAGAGCTGATTTGGCAGTGATTTTAGGGGGAAAACGTTCATTCTTTAACTTTGATGGGTTTAAAATATCTCCATTTCTGGTAAAAATGTTTTTACTTTGTAAAGGTATTAATTATTAAACTACATGAACAAGGGAGCGATGTAGTATCGCAAATGTTTTTCTTTCCCGGCATTCGGAATGGATTTATTAAGTTTGCGCCAGCAGTTCTGTTTTTGTCGGAACTACACCAAAAAAAGAAAATCAATCACCGCGAACTACACAGGATATACAACTATATGAACAGATTTATTAAACTTTTTTGGTTTCTTTCCATGTTGGGCTTTTTAGTGGGCATTCTTTTAATTTATGCTAATTTGCCTGAGGAGGTAGACGTAACTTTTGGCAGCCAATCTATCTCGGTGGAGCTTTTGTCCAGAAACGCTTTTTTCTACGCGATGATAGCCATTGTGGCATTAAGTAACGGACTATTGCTGGCTTTGGCGCGGGCGGTTAGTTTAACGAAAACTCCCGAATTGGCAGGTACAGATGTTTCAGACAAAGCATTATTTAAAACCAGAATTGTAAATTGGCTTGGAAGTTATTCCATTATACTCAATATCTTTTATATCATAGGTATCTTTTTTGTGGGCTTTCATAATGATCCTCAATATGTGGCTCCAAAAAGTTATGACATTTTGGCTTACGGAAGTATATTGTTGCTTATAGGATGGCTTATTTGGCTTCCTTTTATCATTTTCAAAAGGAATAAGGCTTAGCAGGCTACTTGTGTACTAAAGAGGATTAGCGAGGGGGTGGAGCTGCCTGGGTTTGTGAAATCCTTTTCAATGAGGTCAGGAAGCAATAGGATTTTGCCTACCTATCAAGAGAAAGGAGAGGGAGCTAAAAAGCAGGATCATTGTTCGTGCAGCGTGAGAAGGGTATATTACCCGTTGAAAAGATTAGACAGTAAAATTCAAACAGAGATTTTTAATGGCAGAAATTAATAATAGCAATTACACGGAAGATAGCATACGTTCTTTGGATTGGAAAGAACACATCAGGCTAAGACCCGGAATGTATATTGGTAAGTTGGGGGATGGTTCTGCACAGGATGATGGGATCTATGTTCTTGTAAAAGAAGTGATAGACAATAGCATAGATGAACATGTGATGGGTTTTGGCAAAACCATTGATATTAAAATTACGGACCACAGGGTAGAGGTGCGAGATTACGGACGGGGAATTCCACTGGGAAAAGTGGTGGATTGTGTCTCGAAAATTAATACCGGTGGCAAGTACGATTCCAAAGCGTTTCAAAAATCCGTGGGACTCAACGGAGTGGGTACCAAAGCAGTAAATGCTTTGTCATCCTATTTTAAAGTGCAGGCATTCAGAGAAGGCCAAACTAAAATTGCCGAATTCCATCGAGGTGACATCGCCAAAGACCAGGAGATCAACTCCTCCAGCGGACGAAATGGCACTTTGATTACCTTCGAGCCGGATAACACAATTTTCAAAAATTACCATTTTATTCCGGAATACCTTGAAAATCAGATTTGGAATTACGTATTCCTGAACGCTGGTTTAACCATCAATTTCAATGGCAAAAAGTTCTATTCTGAAAATGGGTTGCTGGATTTGCTGCAAAGAAAGACTGATCCGGAAACCATAAGATACCCGATTATTCACCTGAAAGGAGAGGATATTGAAATTTCCATGACCCATTCAAATCAATATGGTGAGGAATACTACTCTTTCGTGAACGGCCAGTTTACTACGCAGGGCGGAACCCATCTGGCTGCATTCAGGGAAGCAGTCGTCAAAACAATCAGGGAATTTTACAAAAAAGATTTTGATGCCACCGATATCAGGGCGTCCATTGTGTCAGCAATTTCGGTGAGGGTGCAGGAGCCGGTATTCGAATCGCAGACAAAAACCAAATTAGGGTCACAGAGCGTAGGCCCAAACGGCCCTACCATGCGGACATTTATCAACGACTTTGTAAAAAAGGCGCTTGATGATTATCTGCATAGGTTCTCAGATACCGCCGATGCATTGTTGAAAAGAATATTACAATCGGAAAGAGAAAGAAAAGAAATTGCCGGAATAAAGAAACTGGCCAATGAGCGGGCAAAAAAAGCCAACCTTCACAATAAAAAACTGCGTGACTGCAGAATTCATTACGATGATTTGAAGGCAGAAAACCGGGACGATTCCATGTTATTCATTACGGAAGGAGATTCCGCGAGCGGCTCTATTACCAAATCCAGGAACGTACAGACGCAGGCAGTCTTTAGTCTCAGAGGCAAGCCCCTGAATTGTTATGGCTTTACAAAAAAAGTGGTGTATGAAAACGAGGAATTCAACTTGCTTCAACATGCCTTGAATATTGAAGACGGACTTGACGGCTTGCGCTATAGAAAAATAGTAGTAGCTACTGATGCCGACGTAGACGGCATGCATATCAGGCTATTGCTGCTTACCTATTTCCTTCAGTTTTTCCCGGATCTTATCCGAAATGGACATGTTTACATCTTAGAAACGCCCTTGTTCAGGGTTAGAAATAAGAAGGAAACAATTTATTGCTATAGTGAGACTGAAAAGCAGCAGGCGGTGAGAAAATTAGGTAATAAACCCGAAATTACCCGGTTTAAAGGATTGGGAGAAATCTCTCCTGATGAATTTGGCAATTTCATTGGTGAAGATATCCGATTAGAGCCAATAATATTGAACAAGGAAACCAGCATACCCAATCTACTTGCTTTTTTTATGGGTAAAAACACACCCGACAGACAAAACTTTATAATAGATAATCTGAAGATTGAAAAGGATCTGGTGGAAGGCGTGGTGAAAGAGAGCCTGGACGCCGTGAATGAAGTGGTAACATAAATGCGGCATAATTGATGAGCATATTCCCAAAGTTGTCGAACCGAGAGAAAATAATCTTGTATTTTCTGGCTATCCTGGTTTTGCTGAATTTGGTGACTGTGGTTTATACCCATAATCTCAGATCCGTGTCAGATGATTTCAGGTCGATGCTGGATGACAGACTTGTGCCATCTTATGATATTTCGCAAATTCAGGAAAGCTTTTATAAAAACCGGATTGAGCTGGAAGCATTAATTTTTAAAGTAGATACCAACGGCAGTAGCCTGCAACGAAGGCTCCTTGAAAATAATGCCTATATAGATTCTGTTATTTTTAAGTTCAGCAAAACCAAGCTTACGCAGAAGGAGGCTTTCGACTTGGAGGCTTTAAGAGAAAAAATTGCCAGATACCGCCTGCTTGAAAGTAAAATCACCTCCCTGTATGATCAGGGAAATACCAGGGAAGCGCAGGAATTGTTTAGAGACCAGGGACTGACTTCTTTTCAAGCGCTGAACCAGGAGTTACATGATTTGTCAGATTTACAGGTAGAAGTGGGCGGAGAACTTTACCGACAAACCAGGGACAGTATCAATACCATTAATCTGGTATCTTATTTTAGTATAGGCGTCGCTATTGTACTGGCCATCAGCATGTTTAAAGTAATAGGTATTAAATTCCAATAATTTTATACTGGAAGTATTAGATAGAAAATGAAAGAAGAAGAAAACGGGATTAATCCAGAGGAAGATTCAAATGATTTGATCCACGATGTGTTGCCAGTTTCTGGTATGTATCAGAACTGGTTTCTCGATTATGCATCTTACGTGATCCTTGAAAGGGCGGTTCCTGCCGTAGAAGATGGGCTCAAACCAGTGCAGCGGAGGATATTGCACGCCATGAAAGAAATGGATGATGGCAGGTTCAACAAAGTGGCAAACATCATTGGGAATACCATGCAGTATCATCCCCATGGCGACGCATCTATTGGTGACGCAATTGTTAACCTGGGCCAGAAGGACCTGCTGATAGAAACCCAGGGAAACTGGGGAGATGTGAGAACGGGAGACCGTGCCGCAGCGCCTAGATATATTGAAGCCAGACTTTCGAAATTTGCGCTGGAGGTATTGTTCAATCCCCAAACCACCAACTGGCAGCTTTCCTATGATGGGAGAAAGCGCGAACCTGTTACTTTACCGGCAAAATTTCCATTGCTGCTTGCCCAGGGTGTGGAAGGCATAGCGGTTGGACTCTCTACTAAAATTCTCTCGCATAACTTTTGTGAGCTTTTACAGGCATCTATAGATCATCTGAAGAAAAAGAGCTTTACCCTTTATCCCGATTTCCCCACCGGGGGGATGATAGATGTATCAGACTACAATGAGGGCTTGCGTGGCGGAAAAGTCAGGATTCGGTCTAAAATAGAAGAATTGGATCGCAAGACTTTGGTTATTAAGGATATACCTTATGGATCTACCACAACCACCCTTATAGAATCGATCATTAAGGCCAATGATAAAGGGAAAATCAAGATCAAGAAGGTAGTTGACAACACCGCCA
Organism: uncultured Roseivirgaceae bacterium; assembly: GCA_964537095.1. GTDB lineage: Bacteria > Bacteroidota > Bacteroidia > Cytophagales > Cyclobacteriaceae > CAMPJM01. The sequence continues at coordinate 7,296 of CAZHZR010000015.1, read as the reverse complement.
AAGAGGTAGAGGTTTTGGTGCATTTAGCGCCCAACCAATCACCCGACATTACCATTGATGCCCTGTATGCATTTACCGACTGCGAGGTTTCTATTTCGCCCAATGCATGCTTGATCATTGAAGACAAACCTCATTTTGTCAGCGTGCATGAGATTTTAAAGACATGTACAAGCCAGACCGTAGATCTGCTTCAAAGGGAACTCGAGATCAGAAAAGGGGAATTAATGGAGAAAATTCTCTTTAGCTCCCTTGAAAAGATATTTATAGAAAACCGGATCTATCGCGATATTGAAGAATGCGAAACCTGGGAGGATGTACTGGCCAGCATAGATTTGGGACTGGAACCATTTAAAAAGCAATTTTACAGAACCATTACTGAGGAGGACCTGGTAAGGCTCACAGAAATAAAGATCAAAAGGATTTCGAAATTCGACGCATTTAAAGCAGATGAGTTGATGCGGCGTCTGGAAGAAGAATTAAAGGAAGTTGAGTATAACCTTGCCAATCTGGTTGAATATGCTATCAATTATTTTAAAAACCTTTTGGCGAAATATGGTAAAGGGAGGGAAAGAAAAACAGAGATAAAGACTTTTGACAATATTGCAGCCAATGTAGTAGCTGCAAACAACCAGAAGCTATATGTAAACCGTCAGGAAGGATTTATTGGCTATGGCATTAAAAAGGACGAGTATGTTTGCGACTGTTCTGACATTGATGATATCATCGTATTCAGAAAAGATGGCGTCTGTCTGGTGTCCAGAATTTCGGAAAAGGTATTTGTGGGCAAGGACATTATACATGTTGCCGTGTTCAAGAAAAACGATGAAAGGATGGTTTATAACCTCATCTACTTGGATGGAAAAACCGGACGCTCCATGGTGAAGCGTTTCCAGATCCTTTCCGTCACGAGAGATAGGGAATACGACCTCACCAAAGGTGAAAAGGGCTCAAAAATCCTCTATTTTACCAGCAATCCAAACGGAGAAGCGGAAATCATAACCATATACCTTACATCGGGGAGCAAAGCCAGAATCAGAGTTTTCGATTTTGATTTTTCTACCATAGAAATCAAAGGCAGAGCAGCGCAGGGGAATATACTTACGAAATATCCGGTAAGAAAAATCCAGCTAAAAATGGAAGGTTCGTCTACACTAGGTGGTCTGGATATCTGGTATGATGAGTCCATAGGAAGGTTGAACACAGATTCCAGAGGCAAACGTCTTGGAACTTTCAAAGGTCAGGATAATATTCTGGTGATCGCCAAAAATGGATGTTATGAACTTACCACTTATGAATTGACGAACAGATATGAACCCGAAAACATCCTGCTGATTGAAAAATTCGACCCGGAGAAAGTTATTTCCTGTGTGTATTACGAAGGGGGGAACAAATCTTTCTTTGTGAAGAGATTTAAAATAGAAACTACCACGATTGGCAAGCCTTTCTGTTTCATAAGCGAATCGAAAGGTTCAAGCCTCACCGTGGTCACAACAGACCATCAGCCACAGGTAGAACTGACCTATAAAAATCCGAAAGCAAAAATAAAGGAGACGTCCATTTACGACTTTGATATGTTAATAGACGTGAAGGGATGGCGTGCCATGGGGAATAAACTTTCTCAGGGTGATATTTCAAAAGTAAAGATTCTTGCCAGCGCTGCCTCTGATGATGCCGAGCACAAAGTAAGTGGTCCGGCTGCAACAAGCAAAGAAGGTGGAAATTACGATGTGGGTTCTACCATAGATTTTGATGTGAATCCTGCTAAAGATAAGGACGCAAACGGCGATGATAACAGCAAGGACCAGTTAGGGCTGTTTTGACATGGATTATATATGAGCAAAGCGCTGACCGCATATCTGGCTGGTTTTATAACAGGTCACAAGAAAAGCAAAATAGAGGAGATTCTTTCAAAAAGAACCCGCCATGTTACCCTTGTCATGGAGCATCTGCACAAAGCCCACAATGGTAGTGCGGTGCTTCGAACGGCAGAATGCTTTGGAATTCAGGATATTCATATTATAGAACAATCCAATAAGTACAAAGCCAATCCCTATGTGACAAGGGGGTCAAGCAAATGGATAGATATAAAAAAATACCCGGGCGAAGGCATTGAGGGTGTTCAAAAATGCTATAGCGCACTCAGAGATAATGGTTATCAAATAGTTGCTACGGCGCCTTCAGATGCAGGGCTCAGGCCGGAACAAATCAGTATAAACAATAAAATTGCACTCATTTTTGGCAACGAATACGAGGGATTGTCAAAATATGCTTTGGAAAATGCAGATCAGGTGATTGCGCTGCCTATGCATGGCTTTACAGAAAGCTTTAACATTTCTGTAACTGCCGCTATTTGTCTTTATACCCTCATAGAAAATTTGCATAAATCCGAAATTAACTGGAGATTAACAGAAGAAGAAAAAGAAACCATCAGATTACAATGGTACAAAGGCGTTATTAAGCATTCAGACGTATTCGAAAGAAATTTTTTCCATAAAATGGAATCAGGAGGAATTGAAGACTTAGGTTTAATAGAATGATAAAAACCATCAGAAATAGCATAATTATCCTCCTTGTGGGTGTGGTTTTATTTTTTGTATTATCCAACGCCTGGATCATTTTCTCTACACAAAATCAGGTATTTCCTTCCATTGAACATATTCCCACTACAGATGTAGCCCTGGTTCTTGGTACCAGCAAGCGCCTAAAGAACGGAGAGGCAAACCCCTATTTCGATTACCGGATAGAAGCAGCAGACAGACTTTACAAAGCAGGCAAGGTAAAGCACCTGATCCTAAGCGGTGATAATCAGACGCGGTACTACAACGAACCGCAGTATATGAAAGATGCTTTGCTAAAAAAGGGCATCCCAGCCAATGCGATTACCCTGGACTTTGCAGGCTTAAGAACCTTGGATTCTGTAGTGCGATGCAAGGAGATATTCGGGCAATCAGAGTTCATCATCATTACCCAGAAATTTCATTCTTACAGGGCTGTTTTTATAGCCAATCAATTTGATATTAATGCTACGGCTTTTGTAGCAGAAAATATTTCAATCAGCAAATCGTTTTCCGTCGTGAGCAGAGAATTTTTAGCGAGACCAAAAGCCGTTTTAGACATCTTCTTTTTCAAAGTCGGCCCCAAATTTTTAGGCGAGAAAGAAGATGTAAATGTAATTTAAATGCAGAAATTGTTCCTTTAAACATCAAAATTAAATTTAACTTTCGCCCTTCAACAGCAAATTCATTTTACCATTACAGTATTTTTGCGTTCATGTTGGTCTAGCTGAGAATTTTTATCTCAATATAGATGAGTCTGGAAATTTATGGTACGTCTTTTTATGTATTTAGATAATATTGCTATAAAGTACCTGCTAACATTGCTAATAACGGCGATTTGGAGCGTTGGCCCAGTAATTGCCCAGGAAACTATTGTATCGGGAAGGATTACAGATGCCGAGTCTGGCGATCCCCTGCCTTTTGTAAATGTGGTTTTTCAAAACACCTATATTGGGGTAACCGCAGATTTTGATGGCTATTATACATTAAAAACGGACCAGAAAGTCGATTCGCTGGAAGCATCTTATATTGGGTATTTTAAGAGGGCCAAAGCTGTAGAGACAGGCAAAACACAAACCGTTAATTTTCAACTGGTGCCAAATGTGGTGAGTCTTGAAGAGGTCGTGATCATTGCAGGTGAAAATCCGGCTTATGAAATCATCAGAAGAGCTGTAAAAAACAAATCTCTTAATAATAAAATATCGCTCTCTGCTTATGAGTATGAAAGCTACAACAAGCTGGAAGTAGATATCGACCAGATATCGGAAAATCTTCGGAACAAGAAGCCCATGCGGAAAATCGCCATGGTACTGGACAGCATTGACAGGATAGCAGGGGAGGATGGGAGACCAATATTGCCGATCTTTATCAGCGAATCGCTATCCAAATTCTATAAGAGGACAAATCCAAACCTTCAGAGAGAGCATATTGTAAATACTAAGATTACAGGGGTGGGTATTCAGGACGGAAGCCTCGTGTCTCAATTTATAGGATCATCTTTTCAGGAATATAATTTCTATGAAAACTGGATGACCATAGTAGAAAAGGAATTTGTCTCACCAATAGCAGATGGCTGGAAGATTTATTACGACTATGAGCTCGTAGATAGCCTCTATGTCGGTGAACATTATTGCTATCGGCTTGATGTCTATCCTAACCGGCCGCAGGACCTGGCTTTTCAAGGAAGCATCTGGATCACTAAAAACGAGTATGCACTCAAACAAGTAGATCTCACCATAGCCAAAACCGTGAATCTGAATTATATTGAAAAGATCAAGATTCAACAGGAACTTGCGCCCACAGAAGCCGGAGCCTGGCTACCAGTAAAGGCCAGAAAACTTTTTGATATCGGCGAGCTGTCAAAGGATACGCCCGGACTATTAATCAAGTCGTATACTTCCAACAGAAATTACGTTGTAAATCAGCCAAGGCCTGAAAAATTCTATAGCATTCCCATCGAAGTGGCCGAAAACGCCCGTACGCCCGAGGAGAATTTCTGGCAGGATCATCGTCATGAGCAGTTAACCGCCACGGAAATTAACGTCTACGCGATGATTGACACACTACAGAAAATTCCTATGGTGAAGTCCTATATCGATATTATGAATATCATTGTGAATGGCTATAAAAAAGTCGGTAAAGTAGATATAGGACCTTACTTGCTGGCTTATGCAAACAACAACGTGGAAGGCCACAGGTTCCGTCTGGGCTTTAGAACAAATGTTGACTTTAGCCGAAAGTGGGTGGCGCGAGGATATCTGGCTTATGGTACAAAAGATGAGATGTTTAAATACAATGCTTCTCTTTCCTATATTCTATCCCGGCACCCCTGGACAACCGTAGGTGTCAGCTATAGAAAAGATGTAGAGCAGGTGGGGCTGACTGCCGATGAATTTCAGGAGAGTTCTATATTCTATGCCGTCAGTAACTTTGGTGATTTAGTACAACCATTTATTGATACAGAAGCGCGGATGTGGTTTCAAACGGAACTCAGCAGGGGATTAACCAATACCGTCGTTTTTAGAACCAAAGATTTTAGTCCGCTTTTCAACTTCTACTACAAAATTCCTGGTAGCCATGCAGAAGCCGGGCTTGACTCAAGTTATCAGATCTCAGAAGTTAGAATAGGCTTGATATACGCCAAAAACGAACTTTTTGTCCAAAATGACAACGAACGGATCAGTCTGGGTAACGGAAACCGGCCTAAAATTTCATTGTATTATACCTACGGAATGAACGGTGTGATAGGAAGCGATTTTGAATATCATAAACTGGAAATAGGTATCAGACAAAGCCTGAAGATGGGCTTGATTGGCAGGTCTGCCTATTCTCTTACTTCCGGACAAATTTTTTCACCATTGCCGTATCCGTTGTTGAAAGTCCATGTCGGGAATGAGACCATTTTTTCAGCCACCAATGCTTACAACCTGATGAACGAATTTGAATTTGTGAGTGACCGCTATGTGGCCCTGAATTATCAACACTATTTTGAAGGGTTTATATTAAACAGAATTCCGCTTTTGCGGAAACTGAAATGGAGGCTCGTGGCCTCTGCCAATGTTTTATTTGGAAGCCTGTCTGACAAAAATATGGCGCTTGTCCCGGAACTCGACCCTCAGGGGGAACCTATTCCGCTGTTTCAATCCTTATCTATGGATAAGCCTTATGTCGAGCTAGGTTACGGAATTGAGAATATCTTCAAGGTGTTCAGAGTGGACGCATTCCACAGGATCACCTATTTAGACAATCCTGATGTGAGCCGCTTTGGGGTGAAAATTAACTTTCAATTTATATTGTAACGGTTGGTGAAAACTCTTAAAATGAATATGACGTGAAAAGCATAGCAACAATATTATCCCGTAGAAACTTTCTTTTGACATGTTCAAAAGTAGTGGCAGGAATATTTTTAACCTTTGCAATCTTAGGCTGCGACCGGCATTATTCCAGCGACAAAATCCACGATATTCCAAAAATGGATGAAGCTTTTTTGACAACTGCAATCAACCATTTGAACAATTCCATTGAAGATTATCCTTCCAATCCGGATAACTATTATAAAAAAGCCCTGATCCTCATGCAACATGAAAGCTATGGATCGGCTTTGCTACAAGCAAGGAAAGCCCATAGTTTAAATAGTTCTGATCCGGAATACTTATACCTGCTGGCCCAGTTGTATGCCATAAATAACAAACCAGAGGAGGCTCTGGATGCAGCGTTAAAAGCATCAAAAGCAGGCGCCTCTAAACCACGTTTGTACAATTTGCTGGCGGAAGTTTATTTGGCAAAAGATTCGGTCGATAAAGCCCTCAATTACATCGAAAATGCTATTGATTTAAATCCGGCAGATCGTTCTTATTATTTCGTAAGAGGGCAGGTGCTGCTTGTCAAACAGGACACAGTAGGTGCGATCAATGACTTCGAGAAAACTTTGGAAGAGGGTTTTGTTCATAGAGATGCTAGTTTCTCCTTGCTGAGCATTTATAAAGCACAGGGTGACTTTGAAAGAGCCAATCATACTTTGGAAAAATTAATAAAAGATTTTCCCGGCGATAAAGAAATTCTGGTGCAAAAAGCAGATATTTTGATGGAAACCAGACAGCCTGATAAAGCCAGGGAGATTTACGAAAAATTATTAGCAGTCGACTCCACCTATCAGGACGCATATAATAGTCTGGCAAACTACTACTTTGTAAAAAACCAGCTCGATTCTGCCGCCTTGTATGCGGAAAGGTCTTTGAATCTGGGTAAGGAAAAGACATATCCTATGCTTATTCAGGCGAGAATTTTAGACCGGACCCGAAAGTACTATGAAGCCATATCAAAGTATGAATCCATTTTAGCTGCAGATCCCGGCTATGCGCCTGCCATTGATGAACTCCGGCAGGTAAGGGGAAAAATTGCTTATATTCAACGACAGCAAGCTGCCGAGCGCCAACGGGAGTTACAGGTAATGCCAACAATTGAGCCTGCACGATAGATCACAGATTAAAGAGTTTAAAGTTTTATGGTTCAGGATCTGTTTCAAGTTTTGAATTGAATCTTCCTCAATGTGTTAGCGCTGCTTTTTGAAAGATAATTTTGCTGGTGTATTCCAAAGGATGGCCATTGTAGCCATGTAGCGACACTGTTTTGACATCATCCCGAAATGTATATTCGCCAGATTCGATGCGGCCAATCGGGCTCGTTCCAGGTCCCGGTTGTATTGTTCTATACCAATGGTCTTAATCCCTTCTTTTTGCTG
>CAZHZR010000014.1:0-25332 GCA_964537095.1 uncultured Roseivirgaceae bacterium | reverse complement strand
AGATCATTCACTTTCCTTTGAAAGCGGGCTGCAAAGATAAGTAAGTTTTTTGCTAATGCCAAAATTAAAACTAAACTTTATTAATTGCTTTCAACACTTGTAAAAATGAACCTGCTGTTCATCAATTGGAATGCAAAGGTAACAAAGTGTTGTTTAATTGCAAACTGTCACCGGAAAGTATTTTATCCGAAATGCTTAGCTACTTGCCATAAATCATGTAGATCAGCGGGTTAGCGTTGAAAAAATTATTTCTGTCTGGACTTTTTATAAATGGGGACCGTGCTACAAGGCTCACCATACATAATACTACTAGCAAAATTCAAGAGGCGTTTGGTGGCCTCAGCATAAGCAAAAGTCGGAACAGGCAATTTCCCGCAGCCCTTTACTACCACTTTTGCATCTTTAAATTCACTCCAAGCAATTTTTTCGAAAGCGCTTTGATACAAAGCCTGCTCAAGCTCTTCGAGGCTTCCGAAAATAACTTCGTTAGCAAAGGGAGAGATAGCAGAAACTATAAGCATATAAGCCCATGTAGGAATGATTGCATCTGCTGAACAGTTTACTGCCACATTTTTTCCTCGCAGTTCTGACCAATCTGCAGCTTTAACCAATGCTCTAAAATCTTTTTCCTTTAATATCAATCCTTGGAATAAATAATCCTTCAAATCAATAACTACTCTTTCGCCCGGATGATAATATTCTTCCAGATCAAAGAGTACCAAAGGACTATTCGCTACGCGGTTTATTATTTTTTCTTCTTCCATCTTATTAATGTTTTAAAAATTTCATAAGGTGAATTAGATCTACAACAAAGATTTCGCTTGTTTAGCTTGAAAGTCTTTTAGATAGAAAGGCTCAAAATAGGCCAAGTCTTCTACGTCCAATTCACCTTTAGCTAACTTATCATGTATTACAGCTCCTACCCAACTTGCAGATGGTCGAATATTATCAATAAATTTTGCATTCAGATGCGATGAAAGCAAAGGCCTGCATTTCTGAGATCCATCACCAAAAAACACCACGTTCCCTTTCTCCAGCCTTTCATTGAACGAATTTTCGTCAATGACTACTGCTGACGTAGCTTGAATAATGTTCATATTTGAATCTGCCAGCAGACAATACACTTCCATTCTCCTTGCATCTATCATCGGACATAGCAACAAATCGCTTTCCCGATAATAAGAAGCCACTCCAAAAGCCATCGCTTCAAGCGTATTCACAGATACCAGCGGCTTATCAAGGGCATAACATAAACCCTTCGCCGTAGCGGTTCCTATCCTGAGGCCGGTATAGGAACCAGGCCCTTTTGAGACGACAATAAAATCCAGGTCTCTTAAACTATAGCCTGTATACCTTACCAGGTCTTTAACCATAACCGCTAAAAACTCAGAGTGAGATTTCTGAACGTGAACCTCATGCAAACCCACTAATACACCGTCGTTATGCAATGCTACTGAACATACAGGAGTAGCAGTTTCGATACTTAAAATTAGCCCCATTTAATTTCGCCTTCAACGTGATTGAAAGTATTAAACATTCTCGGCGCAAAGATAGGCTTTTTCACAAGAGCTTTCCGGTCTCTATCTAACTTTTCAATTGACGGAAGCCTGAAGAAGGAGTTGGCACAGATATCAAAAGATTGAATCGGGGAAAAGATGTGGCACCCTCCAATAAATTACAACTTACTGCTTAAAGATTTTTGATACAGATCCACATTCCCTAAAACATTAAGTGCATTGATTATATCCTGATCATTCTTGAAAGATGCTTCCACCATCCCTTGCTGAAGATAGTACCTGGACACAATCTCCTGCTCCAGCATGCCCTTGATTTCCTTTTTATGGATTTGCAAATCAGCGTCCTTATTGTGCTGCACATTCTTTCTTAATGCCTGAATCTGCTCATTGATGCTTTCAAAATACTTTTCGTCTTTAGCATTGGCAATTAAGTCATCGATGTTCTTTTCGACTTTGGTGGTATAATCAAAATCCTTATCTGCTAACCAGGCGACAAACTCTTCATATTCTTTGTCTGTTAAGGAAAAATTTCTCGCGTCCGCAATGGAAGGGTGTTTAAAATAATATCTGGTTGCGTAGTCAAAAAGCAACCCTTTTCCAGCAAGGCTAATAGAAATAGGGACATAAGTTGCTGGCTTAACAAATACATCCGGATCAATTCCGCCGCCATCATAGACAGTTCGACCGTTCACTGTTCTGAATTCCGCCTTCAAAGAATCAGGCAACAACCCGCCAAAAGCTTCTTCGTTTTTGTGACTATAGTCAATTGCCTGGATACAGCGCCCGCTAGGTGTGTAATATTTTGCAGTAGTAATTTTTAATTGAGAGTTATATGTAAGCGGCCTTGTAGCTTGCACCAATCCTTTTCCAAAAGTCTTCTGACCCACCAATACGCCCCTGTCGTAATCTTGTATAACACCAGCAACTATTTCCGCGGCAGACGCGCTGCGATTATTTGTTAGCACTACCACCGGCATTTCAGTGTCCACCGGGTTATTCAATGCATTGTAGGATTTGTTCCACTCTTCAATCCTGCCTTTTGTACTCACCACTTGCGATCCTTTGGGGATAAATACATTGGAAACGTTCACAGCCTCAGCAAGAAGACCGCCAGGATTTCCTCTTAGATCCAACACCACCTGTTTCGCACCCTTTCCTTTTAATTCTGTCAGCGCCTTCTCTACTTCCCTTCCGGCACCCGTGGTAAAGTCTGTCAACTTAATATATGCGGTTTTTTCATCAATGAGACCATAATAGGGCACATTATTAACTGAGATCCTCTCCCGCTTCAAATTGATCTTCATATTCTCCGATTGGCCAAATCGCTGAATAGTCAAGGTAAGGGGTGTATTTGCCTGGCCTTTAAGCAACTTGCTTACGTCTTCTGTAGATTTGTTCTTGAGCTCAACGTCATCAATTTTGAGGATAACATCTCCTATTAATAGTCCACTCTCATGCGCAGGAAAACCTTCATAAGACATTAAAACGGTATTTCTATTATTTCTTTTCCCTACGATAGCCCCAATGCCTCCATACTCGCCGGTCGTCATTGTGCGGAAATCCTCGATTTGATCTTCAGGAATATAATTTGTATAAGGGTCTAACGAAGCCAACATGGCGTCAATACCAACTTTTATAACTTCATTGGGATTAACATCATCCACGTAATATTTATTAACTTCTTTATAAAGGGTGGCAAAAATGTCTAGGTTTTTGGCGATTTCGAAATAGTTGTTGCCGCTCTTTGTGAAAGAAAATAATCCGGTAAGAGACACTATCATTAAAACTCCTATCAGGAAGTGCTTTTTATTCTTCATATATATTTAGCTTATAGGGCTATTAGATCAAAATCAGGTAAAAACTAAACGATTCAAAGAAGATTTTAGTTTGTTTTCGAGATCTTTAAAGGGAATTATATCTTTACCAAGATAGACATATCCAATGATATATGGAATGCGGGGTGCTTTTTCTCCATAGATTATATTTTTATGGAGCCGATATGCTTCTTTCAGTCTGCGCTTAATCTTGTTCCGGTCCACAGCCTTTTTATGGTTCCGCTTTGGCACAGTAAATAACACTTGAAAAAGAGGGGTATCGGGAAGGGGGTGGGGATTCGGCAGGAATATTACCTTAAAGGGGTATAAATGAAAAGAGGAACCCCTATTAAAGAGTTCCTTGATATTCTTCTTACTTGATAGCCTTTCGCTTTTAGGAAATTTCACCATTCCTTACCCTTTCTTTAATTTTAGTCTCTGAACAGGCAACCTGTATCAGATTTCACCAAAGCCAGCGTCAGGATATTTCAGGTTACGCCTAAATCAAAATAACGAAAGCTTACTTCTTATGCCGTCTTTCGTCAGAGACAGTTAGTTTTTTTCTCCCTTTTGCTCTTCTACTAGCCAAAACCCTTCTACCGTTTGCAGATTCCATTCTCTCTCTGAAACCATGCTTATTTCTTCTTTTTCTCTGGGAAGGTTGAAACGTCCTTTTCATCTGTTATAATTGTTTATTTTGTCAGATATCTTTGATTTTTTCTCTACCCCCTTAGGAACGCGTTAATTCGCTAAATCCTCGTTTTATTTTTACACCTGTATAACAGTAATAGTACTGATTTCCATTTATTCAACAAAAAACAGGAGGTAACATATGTGCCCATGGCCGAACCATGTATGCTTTTTCATATGGCCTGCAAAGATAAGGAGCTTTTTTAAATTTACAAACATTCTGAGACTTTAGTTGATCTATGGATTTTGACTTAAATTTATGCCAATTCGCAGTTAGGCCGCCGCTTTGATAGAATTAATTGTTCTTTAGTATACACGTTTTTTCAAAATGGTTGCGGTAATTAACTGGGTTTAATAGAAGAAAAAAGATGGACTATACATTAACCTTTCCTAATCCCCTGGCACATTTTATCAATGTGAAGCAAGTTATCCACAACGAAGGTCATGAACCTATATATCTGGCGCTCCCCACCTGGCGGCCGGGACGATATGAGGCAGCAAATTTTGCTAAAAATATCAGGAGATTCGAGATAATTACCGAAGATGGAAGCGGGGTTCCATATCAAAAGATCAACCATAGCACCTGGAAGATCAATCCACAGACCACAGGGAAAATTATTGTCAGCTACGAGTATTTTGCGTATAAAATGGATGCTGGCAATAGCTGGTTCGATGAACACTTGGTTTATATCAATTTTATTAATTGCCTGGCATATATTGAAAACAGACAAAATGAATCCTGTACTGTTACATTAGACCTTCCAGAAAATTTTAGAATCTCTTGCGGTTTGGCCTCAACCGACAATGTTTTTTTTGCCAAAGATTATTATGAGCTGGTCGATAGCCCGCTTTTGGCGAGTCAGGATTTAGAACATTTGACCTACCCCGTCTTTGAAAAGCCTTTCCATGTGTGGATATATGGAAGGCACACCCTCGATGTGGACCGATTACTAAGACATTTTCAGTTATTTTCAGAATACCAGGTTAAGATGATGGGGACTTTTCCAGAAGACACTTATCATTTCCAGATAATTCTTCTTCCCTATAAATTCTATCACGGGGTTGAACATCACGATTCAACAGTGATCTGCCTCGGCCCGGGAGATGCATTGCACGATGAAGACCTTTATAGTCAGCTATTGGGTGTCAGTTCGCACGAGTTGTTTCATGCCTGGAATGTTATTAAAATCAGGCCCGAGGAGCTACTCCCTTATCATTTTAATAAGCCGCCATTCTTTCAGACAGGCTATGTTGCAGAAGGGTTTACCACCTACTATGGCGATCTTCTTCTCGTGAAGAGCAAGGTGTATGAAAAGCAATGGTACTTTAATGAATTGAACACCCTTTTTAAGAGACATTTTCTAAACGATGGCAGACTGAACTCCTCCGTGACAGCATCTTCTCTCGACCTATGGCTGGACGGTTATGCACCCGGCATTCCGCACCGCAAAAGCTCAATCTATGTGGAAGGCGCCATCATCGCACTTATGCTCGATTTATTGCTTAGAAAAAAATGGAAAAATCAAAAATCGTTGGATGATGTGATGCGAAAACTGTGGAAAGATTTCGGTGAAAAAGAAATCGGTTATAGCCATCAGGATATCATAAATGTATGTGAAGAAGTATATGAAGAAAGCCTGCAAGAGTTTTTCAGGGACTACGTGGATGGAACCAGACCTAATGAACATCTTCTAAATGATCTTTTACAACATGTCGGCTGTGGACTAATGGAAAGTGATCCAGAAACCGATCTGGAAAAATATTTTGGAGTAAAGCTATTGAGTCAGAATGGTCATTATTATGTAGCTCAAACCGCACTCGATTCATTAGGCGAAAAATATTTTTCGGTTGAAGATGAGATCATAAGTATCAATGACAAAGAACCATTTTCTGAAAGCGTCCAGGAAGTCACCACCACGCGATTTCGGGTCAAGAGGAACCAGCAGGAGTTGACGTTTTCATTAACTCACGCAGGAGATACGTATTTCAAATCTTATAAAATTAAGGAGCTGGACAACCCTACTCAAAACCAAAGCGAAGCCTTCAGTCGGTGGCTGGGAAGCTAATCACTACAAATGAAAAAGCCTCCGCGGAGATACGGAGGCTTTTCTGTGGTTCTAACGCATCGGCAGTGACTGATATGCTTTTCGCCGATAGCTTTATTGATCCTACAAATCATGTGGATACCGGCACAGGATCCCTATTTTGTTTCAAAAAGATTGTCGGCCACACCTTGGTTGATTTCGAGAGAAACCATTTCTGCTGCCAGACCGGGAGGCGACAAGGTAATTTTTTCCGGGAAGTTCACCCCCGACTTCTGGGTATAACCATTATACGATATGGTAATCAGGATATCTCCCTGAGGCGTGGCCATGTTGCTCGATTCCTTTACTTTCAATCCGGTTGTAGTATTGTAATACAAGGTGTTGATAGTTCCGGAAGGTAGGGTAACTGCTACGACGTAAACTTCCTCGCCTTCAACAATCTCTATGCCCTTTAATACAGCTTCCAAACCTTTCTTTTGATACTCTATCTCAGGAACTAGTGCAGCTTTGAATAAAAAATCCTTCTTTTCCTCTTCGGTCACGGGCATTCTTTGACCTTGCTGGAATATCACACCTTCATTTCCATTATAAACTTCCTTTTGCATTACCATGGTGCCCATTTTCACTTCACGAACAAATTTATCAGGAGATTTGGAGGTCTGTACGATTTCTATTTTATTCCCCTGGATTGTGGCGTTCATTACCATCTTCAGATCTTTGATCTTAGATAGATTTCCTTCCCCTCCCAAGGCTGTTATATAATTTTCTATTACCTTTTCGGCTGTCAACCCGTCTGGCAATGCGCTTTTTTCAGTGGGTGTAAAATTATTGCCATAGATGTCGTAGTGCTGTAGCTTGCCATACTTACTGATCCCCTCGATAATTTCCTCTCCCTTGCCTACCACAAGGATATAAGCATTGTTTGCAGTGATATATTTGTCTGCCATTTCCTGCACGTCGTCCAGTGTAACCGCATCTATTTTTTTGAGGTAAGTCGTGTAATAATCCTCCGGCAAGTTATAGCGGTCGATGTTGATCGCAAAATTGGCTATAGTCTGTGGGTTTTCCAGGGATCTGGCAAAGCTCCCCGTCAGGTAGTTCTTAATGTTTTGAAGTTCATCCTGGGTTACATTACGTTGCTTGATATTGTTCAGCTCAAATAGAAACTCGTTTATTGCATTGGCAGTAACTTCGTTTCTTACGCTTGCAGATGCCCTAAAACTACCTGCCAGTTTATCACTCACCAATGAAGAGTTAGCACCATAGGTATACCCATTCTTTTCTCTCAGGTTCATATTTAGTCGCGAAGAAAACGCCCCTCCGAGAATTTGATTCATGACGTTGGATTTAACAACATCAGGATGGCCAGGTGTTAATGAGAGCGGATAAGTTACGTTGATCACCGATTGCACTGCATTGGGCCTATCTACCAAAGCGATGATAGTTTCCTCAGGAGCTTTTGGCGCCGGATATTCGGCCTTAGGCACATCGCCTTTTTCCCAGCCGGAAAAGTACTTCTTTACCAGCTTTTCTGCCTCTTTTTTGCTAATATCTCCCACTACGGCGAGGTATGCATTGTTTGGTTTATAATAAGTATTATAGTATTCTTTTATTTCAACCATTTCGATGTTTTCAACCGTTTCTTCGGTGGTTACCTCTCCATAAGGATGGTCTTTTCCATACCTCAAAACCTGAGCTACGTTGGCTGCGATAGCATTTGCATCATCCTTATTGGCCGCAAGTGCAGAGATGGTTTGCTTCTTAAGTTTCTCAAGCTCACTTTCTGGAAAAGCTGGATTTAGCACAACGTCAGCCATTATTTGCACGATTTGATCGGCGTGTTTTTTAAGGGAACTGGCATAAACACCTGTTGAACTTGTAGACAGATAAGCCCCAAGAAAATCGATATCTTCATCAAGTTTAGCTTTATTTCTAGTGGTTGTTCCACTTCTTAAAAGCTGCCCCATCATGCTTACATAGCCCGCATTTTCCTTCTCCAATATCGGATCATTGTCCAACAGCAGTGAAAAAGACACCCTGGGAAGCTTACGATTCTCCACGACAAAAACCTTCATCCCATTTTTCAAAGTGAAAGTTGCCACCTCACCCAACTGGATTTCAGGTGGAGGACCGGGAACTGGCTTCTGGGAACGGTCAAGTTGTGACCATCCTGAATAGGAAACGAACAATAGGATGATTAAAACAATATATCTCTTCATGAATTACTTTTTAAAGGTTTTTGATATGCAGATGCGTTTCTGATATTAGTTCGAGTTTGCTCCTGTGCTTCCATCATTTCCAGCGGCAGCTTTTGGCAGATAGTAAAGTACTACTCTGTTTTCCTTAGTAAGGTATTCATTAGCTACCCGTTTTATGTCTTCTCTCGTAACCTTTTTATATCTGTCGATTTCAATATTAATCAAATTTGCATCACCAAAATACATATGGTAGTTGGCCAGGCTTTCCGCTATTCCTGCTACATTGGCATTGCCATTAATGAAATCCGTTTCTATCTGGTTCTGAAGTTTTTGAAACTCTCGTTCCGTAATCAGTTCCTTTTTTACCCGGTCGTATTCTACTTCCATGGCAGCTTCGAGGGTTTCCGGCGTTACGCCCATATTTGTAATTCCAAAAGCAAGGGTGATTCCCGGGTCTTCCAGCGGAAAAGGAAAGGCACCTACATACAAAGCCTTTTGCTGTTCGTCCACCAATGCCTTTGACAACCTGGAGCTTTCGCCCTGCGATAAAAGTTGCGCCAGCATGCTCACAGGATAAAAATCAGCTGTACCCTGAGCAGGAATATGAAAGCCCTGGATTACCGCAGGCAACTGGATGTTGTCATAAACCACATCCCGAATTTCTTTCGCTTGCTTCGGTTCCTTAACAGTCGGTCGGGGAATTTCTTTTGTACCTCTGGGAATCTCAGCAAAATATTTGTCAATCAGCGCTTTTGTATCATCAAGGTCAATATCACCTGCAATAGACAGAACAGCGTTGTTTGGCACGTAAAACGTTTCATAGAAGTCGATAAATTCATCATCTGTGGCTGCATTAAGATGCTCCATAGAACCAATGATGGGCCAACGATAGGGATGAACCGTAAAGGCCCTCTTCATCGTTTCCTGCACTACGGAGCCATAGGGTGTGTTATCCATTCTTTGTCGCCGCTCTTCTTTTACTACCTCCCGCTGCGTTTCTATGCCTAAGCTGTCAATCTTTGCATGGAGTAGCCTTTCAGACTCCATGTACAGTCCTAATTCCAGTTGGTTGGAAGGCAGTACCTGATAATAATAGGTTCTGTCATTACTAGTGTTGGCGTTTAATGTTCCGCCGGCTGCCTGTATGGTTTTAAAGTACTCGCCACGACCAATGTTTTCTGAGCCTTCAAACAAAAGGTGTTCGAAAAAGTGAGCGAAGCCTGTTCTTTCCGGGTTTTCATTTTTAGAGCCTACGTGGTACATGATAGAAACTGCAACAATAGGTGTGGCATTGTCCTGATGCAGGATTACGTGAAGGCCGTTATCCAGATCATATTCAACAAATTCAATCTTATTCTGGCCACGGAGCAAATTTCCTGAGCCAATCAAAAGAAGGAATAACAAAAGTTTAATTTTCATATGCACTTTATTTTAAAAACTCTGTGAGTAAACCTCATCAGAAGAATTGAATTTAAACTGGTAAAAAATATAAATAACAGGGTTATAAAATAAGACTTTTTACGGCAAAGGCTTTTATACCTTATAAAAGGTCAGTCTAAATGCTGTGCAAGCACGCTTTTAACGACCCTTATATTCTCTCAGAAGATTTTGTGCCTGGAGTAATTCAAGCCTGGGACCTGACTTTGAAACTACTTTAGAGGCTGCAAGGCTGGCAAACTTCCCCGCTTCCTCATAGCTATGACCATTCGTGATTCCATACAAAAAAGCGCCGGCGAACATATCTCCGGCCCCATTGGCATCTATTGCTTTAATTGGAAATGCTGGAATATTAAATGACTTTCCGTTTTGAAACAACAGCGCTCCTTCAGCGCCAAGTGTAATCACGAAACTTTGGGCAATTTTTTTCAGTTGCTCAACAGCAGCTTCTATCGAATCTGTATCGGTAAAAAGTGTCGCTTCCTCTTCGTTACAAAACAGAAGATCTACGCCATCTCCCACCACCTCTGCCATTTGTGGCTTGAAATATTTGACCATGCTAGGGTCGGAAAATGTGAGCGATGTCTTTACACCGTGCTTTCTCGCCAGATCCTTTGCGAATTTCATTGCCTCCAGACCGTTCTCCGAGGTAACCAGATAGCCTTCAATATATAAATATGCCGCATTCCTGATAGCCTCTTCATCCACCTCCTCCACTGAGAAATTCGCTGTAATACCCAGAAAGGTGTTCATCGTTCGTTCCGCATCTGGAGAAGTCATCACCAGGCACTTTCCTGTAATTCCCTCTGCGGCAGACTCATAACGGAGGTTTGTACTCACATTATTATTTGCCAAATCATCTAAATAGAACTTCCCCATTTCATCTTTGGCCACTTTACACGAGTAGAAACCCTTCCCGCCAAACTGACTCAAAGCAATAACGGTGTTTGCCGCAGATCCGCCACATTGCATATTTGTACCGGGCAGATGAATGGCATTCACCAACTGATGTTGCCGTTCTTCATCAACCAAAGTCATGAATCCTTTTTCAATTCCATTTTTTGCAAAAAACTCATCATCAACCTCGGTAACTATATCCACCAGGGCATTCCCTATGGCGTAAACATCATATTTTCTGGTCATGGTTATCTTTCTATTAGTGAATTTTATGTTTTGATTAATTAACTGATTATGGGGGCCCGATGAAACGGCCGCGATTCATCGAACAGTTTTCTATAGGTAACGTG
The DNA here is from genome assembly GCA_964537095.1 of uncultured Roseivirgaceae bacterium. Lineage (GTDB taxonomy): Bacteria > Bacteroidota > Bacteroidia > Cytophagales > Cyclobacteriaceae > CAMPJM01. The sequence goes on along the minus strand of CAZHZR010000014.1, from coordinate 14,384 downwards.
CGTCTTTCTGATGGAGCCCCCTACGGATTCGGCCACTTTCATCATTTTAGGATTAAAGTCGCCGATCCAATTCATTTCCAGCTCATCATACCTAAATGCCGGATCCCAGCATATCTTATAAAATTTAATGATGATGGCTACTGCAGCTCCCTTGCTTTGAAATTCAGGAACTACGCCAAAGACTACTCCAAACATTTTTGTACAGGTTCCTCGCCACCTGTGGTATAGAAATTTTAATTTACCCACAAGATCCAACTTGCCATTTACATGTTTAAATATCTGATTTAGCTCCGGCAACATCAGAAAAAACGCGATAGGTTCACCTTTATAATAAGCAAACCACAACAAATCTTCTTCCAGTACCGGCTTCAGGCTATTCATGGTGTTTCGAATTTGCTCCTTTGTCATTTCATCTACCCCATCATGGTTTGCCCATGCTTTGTTATACACCGTTCTGAAATCCTCGGTATATTTCTCTACATTATCTTTTCTGAAATGCTCAAAATGGAAGTCTGGGTTTTTAAAGGTTCGTTCGGCGACTTTCACCAGACGCTCATCGAGAAAACCCTCCTTTAGCTTACGATAGTAAGTGTATTGCTGAAAATAAGTTTTGAAGCCATAGCGCTCAAATAAAGGTTGGTAGTATTTAAAATTGTAAGGCATGCAGTAATTTGGTTCATAAAAACCATCTACCAATAAGCCCCACCAGTTCAGCCTGTCGCCAAAATTGATAGGCCCGTCCATTGCTTCCATGCCGCGCTGAGCCAACCACTGTTTGCAGGTATCAAAAAGCATAAAGGCTGCCTCCTCATCATTAATACATTCAAAAAAGCCCATTCCACCTGTAGGCTGATCAAATGTATGGCTGGTCTTGTTGTCTATAAATGCGGCAACACGACCCACAGTTTCCTGCTTTTCGTTTTGCAAGATCCAGCGCGTGCATTCTCCATGTCTAAAATAATTATTCTGGGACGGGTCAAAGACCTTTTCTATATCCTTATCAAGTGGCCGGATCCAATTGGGATCATCCTTGTAAAGTGCAACAGGCAAATTGATAAATGCTTCCCGCTCTTTTTTATTTAATACCTCAACAATTCTCATTTTTTGTCTTAATAGAAAACAAATCTAGATAAATTAATTTAAAATCAGTATCCAAAACGCCATATGTGATAGCGCCGTTGCTTCTTCCGATTCCTGGTTTAGAATTGGCCGCCCCGATACAACGGAGATGATAAGTATTTCTGATCAAAAAAAGTGGCAGCTACATGACTTGCCGAGAGGAGGCATACTTCAGGCTGGTAAATCTACTAAGCCTTGATTTTTTTTTCTTTCTCATGAATTATTCCCGCGCTTCTTTCGTTTGAAGCATAATAATTTTTAGATTGGAATAATTTGCTGATGCACAGTCGGTTTAGCAATTTCTTCAACATTTTTTGAAGCGTTAAATTCGGTTCGTTCTCTTGGAAGGCAGGCGGTTTACAGATTGATCGGGGTAAGAGATCAGGTATCCTGGGCGGATAGTAGTGACATAGATTTTCATGTAACAAATATGCCTTATTCGCATATTTATTATCTGAAGAAATAAATTTATTCACGCATTCATTATAAAATTTGTTTAAATTATCATTATTTTTGTAGCTATAGTAATCTTCTCTTCATGTACAAATTTTTCCTTTTATTATACTTTTCTTTAATGCTTTCATCTCTATCTGCGCAGAGCTCAGGAGGTGTAGATTTTGAAAAAGCCGAAGCTGCTTTTGAAATTGGCAAATATAAAGAGGCAATAAACTTATATACCAAAGCAATTTCAGAAGATCCAGGTCACCTGATATCCTATTATCACAGAGGTGCGGCTAAAATTCATTTAGGCGATTTACAAGGGGCGCTTAAGGATTATAACAAAGTACTTGAAATCAATCCTACTCATAAAGAAGCCCTGATGAACCGGGCGGCTTTGAAGAATCGTATGGAGAACTATGAAGCAGCTTTAAAAGACTATAATGCAGTCATCAAGATTGATTCTGTCAATTCGGAAGCTTTCTATAACAGAAGCTACGTCAAATATTTGTTGCGTTTTACCCGGGAAGGTATCTTAAAAGATCTGAATGAAGCTGTGCGCTTAGCGCCTGAAAACGACAAATATTATGCAAGAAGATCTTTTTTGTTAGCAAACACCTACGATCCCATCAAGGGTAGCGTGAACTACGCCGCGGCGATCGATGATATCAACCATTCTATAAGAATCGCCCCTGATAATCCGGAGTATTATAAAGAAAGAGGCTTGTTGTATCTAGAAAGCGGGCAAACGCTATCAGCTACTTCTGATTTCAACAAAGCCATAGAGCTCGATCCCGAGAATCCAGAATACTACAATGAGCGAGGCCTGGTAAAGCTAAAAATCGAAGACTTTAACGGGGCCGTTGCCGACTTTTCAAAGGCTATTAGTTCTGGTGTTGAAAAGGAGTATTTCTATCGTAACAGAGGAATTGCTCACTATAACCTGGGCAAGTATTACGGCGCTATTGAAGATTACAGCAAGGCTATTCTATTAATTAACGACCAGGTGAAAGGTGAAAACGTAAATGAGCGCTACAAATTTATACTGACCAATGCTTATTTACTGAGAGGAGCCTCCTTTGTTGCTTTAAACAAAGCCTATCAGGGCTGTGAAGATTTTAACAAAGCAGTGGAGCTGGGAGAAAAAAGAGCCTCCAACTATCTAAGAAAATATTGCGAGTATTAGCTGGTCAGTCGGTTAATGGGTAAGGCCCAATTACGATTCGTTTAAGTAACCCAAATTTTTTTAGCGGCCAGGCCTAAAAAAGCGAATTTAGAAGTCAGGCATCCTTCCAACTTAAGGGATAGTTGGGATCCACATAGGGCAAAGCATCTTCCGTTAACATCAGCGGCCTGAAGGTATCAATCATTACCGCAAGCTCTTTTGTTTCTTTCGCACCAATGCTTTTTTCAACCGTTCCCGGATGCGGCCCATGTGGTAAACCTCCAGGATGTAAGGTAAAAGAACCTCTTTCAATACCCTTCCTGCTCATAAAATTGCCCTCTACATAATACAATACTTCATCGGAATCAATATTGGAATGATTGTAAGGCGCTGGAATTGCGAGCGGATGGTAGTCGAACAAACGCGGTACAAAAGAACAAATCACAAAGTTATTTGCCTGAAAGGTCTGGTGTACCGGCGGCGGCTGATGAATTCTGCCGGTAATGGGTTCAAAATCGTAAATGGACAGTGCGTATGGATACAAATAGCCATCCCACCCCACAACGTCGAATGGGCTATGAGCATACTCATACTGATGTATGTAGCCACCCTTTTTGATTTTGATCAAATAATGTCCCGCGGCATCTTCGGGTTCCAATGCATCGGGAGGCCTGATATCTCTTTCACAATAGGGCGAGTGCTCTAATAATTGCCCCAGTTCGTTTCTATATCTTTTTACCGTTTCTACAGGTCCGGCAGATTCAATAATTAATAGTCTTATGCTTCCCTCGTCCCAGTTCGTTTTATAAATTGTAGTTCGCGGAATGACGACATAATCGCCTTGCTGAATTCTTAATTTGCCAAATTGCGAAGACAGGTAACCACTTCCTTCATGCACGAAAATTATTTCGTCGGCTTCGGCATTTTTGTAGTAGTAGGTAGACGATCGCTGCTCCGGGTTGCATATTCCAAAACTGATGTCATTGTTCATCAACAATATCTTACGGGCGTCCAAAAAATCTTTCCCTGTAACTCCCACATTACTGGTGTTGAGGTGCGTCTGCAAAAGAGGATAATCCTTTTGTGCAGTGGGAGCAACCCTGTAAGGCTCATTTATTTTCTGGACTGCAGTAGGCGGCTTGGTATGATATAGTATCGAATATATACCTGAAAAACCCTTTGAGCTCACAACTTCTTCCGCATAGAGAGTGCCGTCGGGCTGCCTAAATTGCGTATGCCTCTTCGGCGGAATTTTTCCAAGTCTATGATAATACGCCATACCTTTATCCTTTAGAACGGCAAATGGGTGCTGGTTTCAAGCATGCTAGTCCCTACTGGCTAGCTCTTCAGCTTTATCAAAAAGATTCAATGCTTCCTGAAAAATCTCATTTGTCTCATTAATGATCGGGAAATAACCTTTGTTGTTCCAGACACTTCTTGCGATATATGCTTTGATATAAGTCTTCAAAAGCGGTTTTGATCTTGCAAAGTCTGCTTCACTAAAGTCCACATCAGAATTTTCTGCCAAACCAACCAGGGCTTGTAACATTCCATCTGTAACTACAAAATCGTTTCGATAATCTTCGTATTCCATTTGATGCAGCTTCTCCCGATTTGCTTCATAATATCTTAAAGTATATTCCCTGAAGGCATTGCTGGTAAACAATTTATTGAGGTAAGTTGAGTTCATGGTCGTATCGAAAGGGACAAAATAATCTGGCATTATCCCTCCGCCACCATATACCAACCGTCCTTTGCTCGTCTTATATTTTAACGAATCCACAAACTTGATGCTGTCCGGATTGAACAATTCTCCATGTTCATACCTGTTCATGATGTCACTGGAATAGTCATTATTCTCAGAATTGTAAGGTTTTTGAATGGAGCGTCCACTGGGCGTATAGTACCTGGAAATAGTGAGCCTCAATTCCGAACCGTCGTCCATATTGATAGGCATCTGAACAAGTCCTTTTCCAAAAGATCTACGGCCTACGATGATTCCCCTGTCATTATCCTGTATTGCACCAGAAACAATTTCTGAGGCCGATGCACTTCCCTCATCAATCAGAATGATCAAAGGGCCTTCCTCAAATATTCCTTTTTTGAAAGCCCTCGACTCCCCATCATACCTGTCCTGTTTCCCGTCGGTATAAACAATCATTTTGTTTCCGGGGATAAACTCGTCCGCCATATTGATCGCTCTATCCATGTATCCTCCCGGATTACCCTGAAGGTCGAGAATCAACTTTTTCATACCTTCCTCTTTTAACGCGGTCAATGCCTGCTTAAACTCCTCATAAGTCTGAGCAGAGAACCTGCTCACTTTCATGTACCCTATTTCTTCGTTGACCATGTAGCTCACATCTACCGAATATTGTGGAATCCTATCGCGGGTCACCTCAAAATCCAGGAGCTGATCACTTCCTCTTCTTTTTATACCCAATTCAACTTTGCTCCCTTTCGGGCCTCTTAACAAATTAAAAACATCTTTATTAGTAATTTTTGTGCCAGCTACAGCCGTCTGATCAACAGTCACTATTTTATCACCCGATTGTATGCCAACTTTTTCTGAGGGACCTCCGCTTAGTGGAGCCACCACATAAATGGTGTCCTTTATGATATTGAACTCTACACCTATGCCATCAAATTCTCCGTCAAGTTGAGATTTGGCGAGCTTTGCTTCTTCAGCAGGAATATAAACAGAGTGGGGATCCAGTTCGGCGAGCATATGATTAATGGCTCCTTCTACCAATTTTTCCTGGTCTACATCGTCCACATATTCATTTTCAATATAGGTAAGGATTTCGCGAAATTTCTGATAGCTGTTCGTTAGACTATTGCTTTTGGAGCCAGGATCTGCCACAGTAGCCCCAGTCAAGATTCCAATGGCCAGTGTCACCGCAAGTAGCACGGGCAGAACGATATAAAACTTAGAATTTTTAATATTACTCACTTTAAATTCTTTAAATGGTAATGTTCAGTCAATCCAATGCAAGTAGCTAAAAAAGACATCGGGAAATTCTAAACACATTGTTGATTTATTTTTCTTAAACAGTTATTTATCTAAAATCGTTTAGCTTTTTTTATCGCTGTTCAAAGTGTAAGGTATAAATTTTTATCGAACTATAGGAAGCAACATTTGAGGATTCCATATGCAGATCAGAAAAATATTGACTATCTATTTTTTGACCATTAAATGCATGAAGTACATCAATCGGAATAACTATTTTTGAACAATTACATGAAATCGGCTATCTTTAAGTTTTAGAGTGAAACCTGAGCCAAAGATAAATTTTCTCTTATATTAGTTGTATTTTTGTAAAAATTCTGACTTTTTAAATTGTGGCAATAAATAATAAGAAGATAACTGAGTTGGTGGGCGAGAACTATGTTTTTGCTTCAGTTCTCTATTATTTTGGCATTAAATTTTACGATTACTCGGAAAAGACGTTGGAACAGGTATGTACAGAAAGAGGTTTAGATATTGATGTTGTCATTTCCCGTTTAGAATCTATTGCTATTGAGAAAGAAAATGGAGAACTGGAACTTTTAAGTTATCCCATTGATCTTATCATCGAATATCTAAAGCATGCCCACTATATTTTCATCAAACAAAAGCTTCCTTACATTGCACGACTGATCGAGAATCTTCAGTGTATCTTTCCCGCCCACAGCCAGATCATTGAGGATCTGAAATTTGTCTTCCCTTTATTTGTCGAAGATTTTATACATCATATTTATGAAGAAGAAGACAGCTTATTTTGTTACATCAATCTTCTGAACAAATACCTGCACCAACCTGGAAATTTGTCGCTGGTTTTTTACGAGATGGAAAAGTTTTCTCTTCAGGAACATGCTATCGCGCATGATATGCATGATGATGAAATGGAAGGAATCAGGAGTATTACCAATGACTACCGGCTACCGAATGAAGGCGACCTACATTTAAAAGTAGTATTTGAAGAACTGAAGTCATTTGAAAAACAATTAATAGCCCATGCAGGTGTAGAAAATGAAATTCTCTTCCCCAAAGCATTGTTACTTGAAAAGGAAGTAAAATGCAGCTTAAAGGAGAAAATCAGGTGGAACTAGCTTATGAGTAGATTGCTTGCAATAGATTACGGTACTAAGCGAGTAGGTCTTGCGGTAACCGACCCGCTTAAGATAATAGCCTCCCCGTTAGACACGATACATTCCAAGGATGTAATCGCTTTTTTAAAAAATTATCATCTGAAGGAAAAAATAGAGGCATTCATTGTAGGTATGCCAAAAAATTTAAACAACCAGGATACAAACGCTACTGGTCTGGTGAAGCAATTTATAAAATTACTGGAAAAAAATTTTCCAGGGATGCCTATTCACCTTGTAGACGAACGCTTTACTTCAAAAATGGCTTTGCAAACGATGATAGCCGGAGGAACAAAGAAGAAGGATCGGGCAAAAAAAGAAAATTTAGACAAAATTAGTGCGGCAATTATTTTACAATCTTATTTAGCATACAATAGTTGATATGATATACCCAATAGTGGCTTATGGAGACCCGGTACTGAAGAAGAAAGCACTACCGGTAGAAAAAGATGCTCTGGACGTAAAGAAACTGAGCGAAGATATGTTTGAAACCATGTACAGCGCAAATGGCGTAGGGCTTGCCGCGCCTCAGATAGGAAAGAGTTTGAGGATGTTTGTGGTGGACGCGGGATCCATGCAGGAGGATGATGCTGATGATAAAGAACCTTTTAAGAGGGTTTTTATAAATCCGGAAATTATAGAAGAAACGGGAGCAGAATGGCCTTTTGAAGAAGGTTGTCTCAGTATTCCCGGGATTCGCGAGCAAATTATCCGAAATCAAAAGCTAACAATAAAATATTGGGATGAGAACTGGGAAGAAAAGCAGGAAACGCTGGATGACATCCATGCAAGGATAGTGCAGCATGAGTATGACCACATCGAGGGCGTTTTATTCACTGATTATTTATCTACATTCAAAAGAAGACTTCTGAAAGGTAAGCTTGCAAACATCAGCAAAGGAAAGGTAGATGCTGATTACAGAATGGCATTCCCAATAAAAAAATAAATGTACCCTAGAGATTGAGAACAAACCCGCGCTTGCAATCAAAATTACCGCGGATCGAGAAAAGCGTTTTCTCGAAAATGTCATTAATGGCAGAGGAGCATAACGCCATCAATCTATCGCAAGGATTTCCTGATTTTCCTGTTCCCCAGGAGTTAATTCACCTGGTGAACCAATACATGCGTAAAGGGCACAACCAGTATGCGCCAATGCCCGGTGTTCCAAGGCTACTGGATGCCTTGTATACAAAAATTGAAACCAGTTATTCGTACAAAGCTAAAAAGCACTCCGAAATAACCATAACTTCTGGGGCTACTGAAGGTCTTTTTGCGGCTATCATGGCTCTGGTGAAGCCGGGAGATGAAGTAATAGTATTTGACCCAGCTTATGATTCCTATGAGCCGGCTGTCACTTTGGCTGGCGGCAAAACGGTTCATATTCCACTGGACTTTCCTTCTTTCTCCATCAACTGGGCGCTGGTGGAAAAATCTATCAATGCAAAAACCAGCCTGATAATCGTCAATACGCCTCACAATCCCTCTGGCACTGTGTTCACTCAGGCCGATGTGGAAGCGCTCGAAGCTATTGTACAAGCGAATAACTTGTTTGTATTAAGCGACGAAGTTTATGAACACATCGTCTATGATGGGTTAATGCACCATAGTATTTTGAAGAGTGAAATACTTCGGGCTGTGGGCGTCGCTATTTTCTCCTTTGGAAAAACGTTTCATGCTACAGGTTGGAAGGTCGGATACACCGTAGCACCGCCGTACATCAACAAGGAGATCCAAAAGGTGCATCAATTCCTCACCTTCAGTGTGAACACAGCGGTTCAATACGCTTTGTCCGATTACTTGAAGGAAGCGGATCATTATCAACGCTTGTCCAGTCTGTTCCAGGAAAAACGGGATTTTTTCCTCAATTTGATGAAAGGGTCACGATTTTCCCCCATAAAGAGCGCCGGCACTTATTTTCAACTCATGTCTTATCAAAAACTTTCTTCTAAAGGGGATGTTGACATGGCTGAATGGCTGCTCAAAGAAAAAGGCGTTGCTTCCATTCCGGTATCAGTATTTTATGCAGATAAAACAGATCATCAAATCCTGCGATTTTGCTTTGCCAAGCATCAGGAAACATTAGAAAAAGCTGCCGCAATATTATGCAAACTTTGAGACAGGATTTAAATATTACCCTTATCCAATCAACTCTGTATTGGCAGAGCATCAATGCGAACCTTGCCATGTTTGAAGAAAAAATCTGGCAAATTCAGGAACCCACTGATGTTATTATTCTCCCTGAAATGTTTAACACCGGCTTTACAATGGATACCAAAGCATGTGCTGAACACCCCAATGGTAATACCTTCAGGTGGATGCGCCAAATGGCCGCACAAACCAAAGCATTGGTCATCGGGAGCATCATCGTAAATGACGAGGGCTCCTTTTACAACCGCCTATTCTGGGTAGAACCCGACGGTAACTTTGCGTCATATGACAAGCGGCATCTGTTCCGGATGGCCGAGGAACACAGGTACTTCAAGATGGGCCGTGAAAAACTGATTCAAACCTGGAAAGGATGGAAAATATGCCCCCTGATTTGCTATGACCTTCGTTTTCCGATTTGGAGCCGCAATTTGCTGGTGGATGGAATGCCTGAATATGATCTGTTGATATATATTGCCAATTGGCCAGAAGCACGGGTTTCAGCCTGGAATGCGCTTTTAACAGCGAGGGCTATTGAAAATCTTTCCTACGTTGCAGGCGTAAACAGAATTGGGGTGGATGGTAAAGAAATAGCTTACAATGGCTGCTCTGCGGTAATCGACCCTAAAGGTGATCATCTGTGGTTCGCAAAAGATGAAGAAGCTATTAAAACTATAAAACTGGTTGCAGAAGATTTAATTACCTTCCGCGAGAAGTTTCCTGCACTCTCCGATGGCGACAGCTTCGATATAAAGAAGTGAAATTTATCCAAACCTCAACGCTAATCACAAATCTATTCCTCCATAAAAAGAACCTTTTTTGTTCTAAATAAATTATACCTTTGCAATGCTTTCAGATAAAGGAAAGCATTCTCCCAATCACTACTCGGTTTACTATATGAAGATTGAATTGAACAATGTGGAGCGTTTCGAAACCCGCCACAATGGGCCTGATGAACAGCAAATTAGCACGATGCTCAAAAGGATTAAGGCTGAATCCCTGGAAGCATTGGTTGATCAGACAATCCCCAAAAGCATACAGTTAAAGCAGGATTTAAACCTGCCAAAAGCTCGCACGGAATTTCAGTTTCTGAAAGATTTGAAATTGCTTGCCGGACAGAATCAACAGCTGAAGTCATACATTGGAATGGGGTATTACGGCTGCATTCTCCCTGGCGTGATACAAAGAAATATTTTGGAGAACCCCGGCTGGTATACAGCTTACACCCCCTACCAGGCAGAAATTTCACAAGGAAGGTTGGAAGCTTTGATCAATTATCAGACCATGGTAATGGATCTGACAGGAATGGAAATAGTAAATGCTTCTCTTTTAGACGAAGGGACCGCGGCTGCAGAAGCAATGACCATGCTTTATGACTTGAAAAGCAGTTCCAAAAAAGCTGCTTCTAAGTTCTTTGTCGATAAAAATACCTTTCCACAAACTATAGATGTTTTGAAAACCAGAGCGCTTCCCCTTGGGATTGAACTGGTAATCAAAGAATTAAAGGACTTGGATCTTCAGGATAATGCCTTGTTTGGCATGCTTCTTCAATATCCTGACGGAAACGGAGCTGTACATAATTATAAAAACCTCATTTCAAGCGCAAAAGAGGAGGATGTATTAATCGCAATGGCGGCTGATATATTAAGCCTTGCACTCTTGACGTCTCCAGGAGAACTAGGAGCTGATGTTGTAATAGGCAGTACGCAAAGGTTTGGTATTCCTATGGGTTATGGAGGCCCCCACGCTGGTTATTTTGCAACAAAAGAATCTTATAAACGCCATATTCCCGGCAGGATAATTGGAGTTTCCAAAGATAAAGACGGCAATGATGCCTACAGAATGGCTTTACAAACGCGGGAGCAGCATATTAGAAGAGAGAAAGCTACCTCCAATATTTGTACTGCGCAGGTGCTTTTAGCCGTAATGGCTGGTATGTATGCTGTATACCACGGGCCTCAGGGTTTAAAAAGAATTGCGTTGAGAATACACGGTCTTGCCAGACTTTTGGAAAAGGGCTTAAAACATCTTGGTTTTGAACAAGTCAACGATCACTACTTCGATACGCTGAAAATTAAGCTTCCTTCCAACGCTGAAAAAGCCAGATTAAACACGGAAGCACTAAAAGGCGGCGTTAATCTTCATTATTTCGAAGATGCATTTGTAGGTATTTCCATTGATGAAACTACAGGCATTGAAGAGATAGAAGTATTGCTACAAATTTTCTCTACAATAGCTTCCGGCGAAATGAGCGCTTTTGATGTTCAAAGAAACGCGGAGGATTTACGATTAGAATGGCCGCAGGAAATCATCAGAAGTTCTGAATATTTGCAGCATCCCGTATTCAACACACATCATTCTGAACATGAAATGCTGCGATACCTGAAGCGTCTGGAGAACAAAGATCTTTCCCTGGTACATTCCATGATTCCCCTTGGCTCGTGTACTATGAAATTAAATGCCACCTCGGAAATGATTCCTGTCACATGGCCGGAGTTCGGAAACATGCATCCATTTGCTCCCATTGAGCAAGCCGCAGGCTATCAGCAGATGTTCAAAGAGTTAGAGGAATGGCTTTCGGAGATCACCGGTTTCGACGCTACCTCACTACAACCCAACTCGGGTGCACAGGGGGAATATGCAGGACTGATGGTCATTCGGGCTTATCATTTAAGCAATGGCGATTCCCATAGAAATGTGACCCTTATCCCCTCCTCTGCACATGGCACCAATCCTGCCAGCGCGGTTCTGGCAGGGATGAAGGTGGTGATAGTGAAATGTGATGAAAGTGGCAATATTGATGTTGAAGATCTGAAAAGCAAAGCAGCCCTGCACCAGAAAAATCTTTCAGCATTGATGGTGACCTACCCTTCCACACATGGAGTTTTTGAAGAAGATATCGCCGAAATTTGTAAGGTTATTCATGAATTTGGTGGTCAGGTATATATGGACGGTGCTAATATGAATGCCCAGGTAGGGCTTACAAGCCCTGCAAATATTGGCGCAGATGTCTGCCATTTGAACCTGCATAAAACATTTTGTATTCCTCATGGCGGCGGAGGCCCGGGAATGGGACCTATTTGCGTAGCTGCCCACTTAAAACCCTTCCTGCCAGGAAATCCGGTTGTAAAAACAGGTGGTGAAGAAGCCATTACTGCAATTTCTTCTGCTCCCTGGGGAAGCGCAAGCATTTTAACGATTTCTTACGCATACATTGCCATGATGGGTGGAGAGGGCTTGAAACGGGCGACACAATTAGCCATTTTAAATGCCAACTACATAAAAGCAAGGCTACAGGGGCATTATGATGTTTTGTACACTGGCAGAAATGGCAGGTGCGCGCACGAAATGATCATTGATTGCAGATCATTTAAATCTGTAGGGATTGAAGTGGAAGATATTGCAAAAAGACTGATGGATTACGGTTTTCATGCGCCAACCGTGTCGTTCCCTGTTCCAGGAACCATGATGATAGAACCTACTGAGAGTGAATCGACAGAGGAAATTGATAGATTTTGCGATGCATTGATTGAAATCAGGAATGAGATCAGGGAAGTAGAGGAAGGAGTTGCTGATAAGACGGAAAATGTGCTCAAGAATGCTCCCCATACTGCGCAACTTGTTTTGTCGGATACCTGGAATCTTCCTTACAGCAGGCAGAAGGCGGTATATCCCCTTCCTTATGTGAGAGATAACAAGTTCTGGCCGGCCGTCAGGAGGATTGATAGTGCTTATGGCGATAGAAATCTGATGTGCAGTTGTATTCCTGTTGAAAGCTATGATCAGGAAGAAGCGCTAGCTGTTTAGATCTACACTGAACATAGATAGTCGGTTTTGCGATTTGCTCCGGACAAATTTTGAAAAAAGGCTGTTTCAAAACTGGAACAGCCTTTTGTTTTATAACCACTCATTTCTTTGTTCAGAATACAATTTAAAAAAAGTAATTCTGTTATATACCTACTAAGAAAAATGCGTGCTATGAAATTTTTAAAATCTTTATTTTTTATACTTACTTTATTTTTGGTTACTGTGTTTGGAGTACAGGCGCAGGATTCACGGTCTGGCAGTTCTGAGGCTATTTTTGGCGAGAATTCTTCCGGAAAAGCTGAAAAAAAATCCCGGGTTAAAGGCTCTAAAAGAAAATCTTCGAAAAACAGTTTTAATAAAAATTTAGATAAGAAGGTAGAAGAAACTGAAAAGCGCTTAGAGCAAAACCGAAAAAGAAACAGGAAGCGGGCAAAGCAAATGGAGAAGCCGCAGTATTCTGATCCCAGCTATTTCGGGCATAAGAAAAAACCAAAAAAAAGACCTCCAGGTAAACAGAAATTTTGCAAAGAATGCGGAATCAAGCATTAACTACATTTCAGCCATGCTAATTTCTGATTCAGTAAACCTATTACTTTTTGGCTCAAAGGAAGTTTCATAGCATGATAAACATAAGCCAATACATTGAGCATACAAATTTAAAACCACTGCTGGTTGACGAGGACATCTACAAATTGGTTGAAGAAGCCAAATCACGCAAATTTTACGGTATTTGTATTCCTCCTTTTTGGGTAAAGAAAGCGAGCAGAGAGTTACAGCATTCTGATGTCAGAATTGTTACAGTGGCAGGTTTTCCACTTGGGTACAATATGACGGAAACGAAACTCGAGGAAATGAGGCTGGCTATTCGGGACGGTGTGCATGAACTCGACCTGGTAATGAATATTTCTGCCTTTAAATCCAACATGCCCTGGGTAAAGATAGAAATTGCGAAAAGTGCCGCTTTGGCGCACGCCAGTAATTGTCTGTTAAAAATAATTGTTGAAACTGCCTACCTGTCTAAAAATGAAATTGAAAAGGCCTGTAAAATATGCGCGGATGCGGGTGCCGATTTCGTTAAAACCTCAACGGGTTTCGCTCCAGAAGGAGCTACCTTAGAAAACATTTTGTTGATGCGCTCTGTTCTTCCCAAAAACGTAGGAATAAAAGCTTCTGGTGGTATAAAAAACTATCTGCAGGCAAAAGCCCTGATAGAGGCCGGAGCAGATAGAATCGGAACCTCTTCCGGTGTTGAAATAGTAGATGAAGAGGCGCTCCAAAACCATAATTTATAAATAAATAGATGGACTCAAAAAATGTTAGACATTACACGGTTCGGGTAACGGGAAAAGTGCAGGGTGTTTCATTTAGAGCCAGTACAAAAAAGACGGCTGAGTCCCTCGGGATTACCGGCTGGGTAACCAATGAACCTGATGGATCCGTGAGAATAGAAGTTGAAGGAGCGGTAGAGCAGCTTAGAGAATTTATGGAGTTCTGCAAAACAGGGCCTGAAAGGGCGCAAGTTTCCAGCGTTAACTACCAGGAAGTGCCTATCAACAATTTCATGAGCTTCGAAATTATTTAG
>CAZHZR010000013.1:0-25883 GCA_964537095.1 uncultured Roseivirgaceae bacterium | reverse complement strand
TGGAAATTGAATAATGAAACTGACTACCGCTAAAAGCTAAGTATTCTATTATTTTAACCTGTTTTTTAAACCAACCAACATTCTTTGGATTTCCAAAACTTTTTCTATCAACTCATCATGTTGTTCAAGTGTGATAAACTCCAAATCACACGATATAATTACTTGTGTCTCAAGCTCACAGGAAGAACCTAAACTCATTCCAAGGAAATGTGAAAAATCTTTATCTGTTCCTCGACCTGATCCTTCGGCAATATTTGAGGTAATAGATACAGCACAACTTCTCATCTGAGATATTAAGCCGAACCTCTCTTCCTGAGGAAACTTGCTCGTAACGATATAAATTTCTTTGGTCAATTTTCGGGCATTTTGCCAGACTTTAAGTTCTTTAAAATTATGCATAGCTTTAAAAGTTGGTGAAATATTAGATCACTTGATCTAAGGTTTATTTTTTACCATTCCTCTGAATAATTGCTTTCGGGATAGACGCTAAGTGCTGTCGATTCTCGTCTAGCGTCTAAAATCTACCGTCTCGAATCAGTTCCTCAACGGCTTTCCTTTCTGCAGAATGCTTTGAATTCGTTCCAGGGTTTTCTTTTCGCCGCAAAGCGATAAGAACGCTTCTCGCTCAAGATCGAGCAGGTACTGTTCAGACACTTCCTGTGGATAAGATAAATCTCCTCCACAAATAACATAGGCTAACTTTTCCGCAATTTTGGCGTCATGTTCAGAAATATAGCGACCAACCTGCATTCCCGCGATGCCACCTTTAAATAAGGCTATTCCTGCACGACCCTGAACCTTAATATCTGTTCTTTGAGCCTGCTGCACATAACCCTGGTTCGCCAGTTGCAGGGCGACAGCTTTTGCATCAGCTATTCTTCTGTCCTGGTTTACTGACACACCATCATTCTTTCTGATATAGTCCATATCCATAGCCTCATAAGCAGAAGTGGCTACTTTTGCCATAGCGATATTCATAAAGCTGTTTTGCAGCTCGTTCAATTCCACATCTCCTTTGGTATATCTGTCAGCCGTCCTGAGGGCCATTTCCTTGGTACCTCCACCAGCCGGGATCAAACCCACACCTACTTCTACCAGTCCGATATATGTCTCGGCTGCTGCCTGCACCTTATCCGCATGAAGGGTAATTTCACAACCTCCACCCAAAGTTTGTCCGTGAGGCGCAACAACCACAGGGATGGCAGAGTAACGGACCCGCATGATGGATCTTTGGAATTGCTGTATCATGAAATTGAGCTCATCAAATTCCTGCTCAATGGCAGTCATGAATATCATTCCAATATTTGCACCTACCGAAAAGTTGGTGCCTTCGTTTGCAATCACCAGTCCACTGTATTCCTTTTCGGCCATATCTATGGCCCTATTTAGCCCATCAATAACTTCCCCTCCCAGAGAATTGCTCTTGGAGTGAAACTCAAGGTTCAAGATGCCATCTCCCAAATCTATAATGGAAGCACCTGCATTTTTCCAAAGCACCTTATTTTCACGTAATGTATCCAGTAAAATAAAGGCTTCAGTACCCGGAATTGTCTTAAAAGACTTCGATTGAATGTCGTAATATTTCTTATTGCCACTCTCAGTTTTATAAAACGAATCAGCTCCTGAAGTAATCATATCATAAACCCATTGCTGAGGCTTATAGCCAGCTGCTTCCATTTTTTCAACCGTTTTTTGCACGCCAAGCATGTCCCAGGTCTCAAATGGTCCATAGCCCCAACCAAACCCGGCTCGCAGGGCATCATCTATCTTATAAAGATCATCAGCTACTTCCGGAATTCTTTTGCTGGCGTATTCAAACAGTCCATAAAATGAATCGCGATAGAATTCCCCCGCTTTCCCCTTATCGGCAAAAAGCGTTTTGAATTTTTGGGTATCATCATCCATTCCTTTTGTGACTTCCATTACATCGAATTTCACCTTTCCTTTAGGTTTATATTCCATGTCCTGCAAATCCAGTGTCAATATTTCGGTTTCTCCCTGGTTGTTTTTGGTCTTTTTATAAAAACCCTGACCTGTTTTGTCGCCAAGCCATTTTTTTTCCTCCATTTGCGATATCACAGGCGGTAGCTTAAAGACTTCCCGCGCTTCATCGTCTTTCAAACCTTCATGTAAATTCTTAGCCACCTTGATCAAGGTATCCAAACCAACCACGTCTGACGTCCTGAAGGTTGCAGATTTGGGGCGATTAATGACCGGCCCTGTGAGCTTGTCGACCTCATCAATGTTTAATCCCAACTTATTCATGGTATCCACCACCTTCATGATGGAATAAATACCTATTCTATTAGCTATGAAAGCCGGCGTGTCTTTTGCTAATACCGTCGTTTTCCCAAGTTTCAAATCGCCAAACTGCATTAGAAATTTTACGACTTCCGGATCTGTTTTTGGCGTAGGAATTATTTCCAGCAAACGAAGGTACCTGGGCGGATTAAAAAAATGCGTACCGCAAAAATGCTTTTGAAAATCTTCACTTCTTCCTTCCAACATCAAATGAATGGGAATCCCTGAGGTATTGGAAGTAATTAATGTTCCTTGCTTACGATGTTTTTCAACCTGCTCAAAAACTGACTGTTTGATTTTCAAATTTTCTACCACAACTTCTATTACCCAGTCACAATCAGCTATATCTTTCATGTTGTCGTCGAAGTTGCCGGTTGTTACGCGGGAAGCGAAATGATCATGATATAACGGCGCTGGTTTGGATTTTACTGCACTTTGCCAAGCCTCGTTGACAATTCTGTTTTTATAGGATGCATCATTTTCTGAAATTCCTTTTTGCTTCTCCTTGTCGTTGAGTTCTCTGGGTACAATATCGAGTAACAACACCCTGTAACCAATATTGGCAAAATGGGCAGCGATTCTTGATCCCATGATACCGGATCCTAATACTGCTACTTTCTTGATAATTCGTTTCATCTGTATAAATTGGTTTTTTAATTGTCAGTCTTGTCCCGAACTAGTTTCGGAATAGAATAGTCACTTCCTTTTAAAGTACCACCCGCCCCTACTTCACTTATTCATTTTCGTTTGGGTATGTTATAGCTTATGACTTTTTCATCTGGTTTATAGTGATTTTTAATGGTCAGATTGATGTATTTATTCATCCGTTAACTCTGGATGAGGTATGCAAACTTCCTTTGACCCCTATAACTATAAAGTCATTCGCATTGCGTATGTTTAATTTATTAGCTATTGAGGCTTTTTTCCACCACTTTATTTATTTCTTGTATCACTTCAAAAAAAATATTCAGCTTTTCTTCCGGAATATGTTTCCTTACATCGCTGTTAAACTGCTTTACTGTAATTCTGGATGTTTCTTTTTTTTCCTTTCCTAGAGCCGTGAGGTAGATTCTGACCGATCTTTTATCGTGAGAATCAGGCTTTTTATAAATAAAGCCTTTTTCTTCCATCGTTTTTAACATTCGCGTAAGACTCCTCGCTTCCAAACCAAGTAAGGGTGCAATTTTAGTTGCAGGAGTTCCTTCTTCACTCTGTATGTTCAACAATACGAAGCCAATAGAAGTAGTAATATCATTCTTTACGGCCTTTTGGTTGTACATTCGCGAAATAGCATGCCACGAAGCCTTGATATTAAAATCTACAGTTTCCTCTTTTTTTAATTTCTTTAAATATTTCTCCAACTCATTGATATTTTAAAGAAAATTAACAAATTCTGATTTAAAAACTATCGATTACTGAGATTTAAATCGAATGCAGACATACGTGCATCCTAAACAAACATACAAAAAATTTATTATGCATGCATACTAATATAGAAAAAAGTTACAGCCATTTCGGACGTCGTTCCTGAAAGAATGCATATGCCCGAGCTCGCCGATCAAGCATTAATTCACAAAGTCACCTCTTAATTTCCTAAAACGTTGACGGGCTTCAGAAGTATAAAGACTGCCAGGATATTCTTTTAACAGAGATTGATAAATGTCCATAGCATCGGCGGGCCGGTTGAGATAGTCTTCTAGAACTGTACCCATTAAAAAGTAAGCATCGTCGCTCAGAATATCATAGGAATATTGTTTCACGATTTGGTTTAATAATGCAACGGAGGCCTCAAAATCCCCCAACTCTAGTAAAATATTTGCCTTGCGCCACCAGACTTCATCTGTTAGAGAATGGCCCGGATATTTTAAAAGCATAGAATCGAGGTGATCAAGCGCTTGCTGTTTTTTGTTTTGAAACAAAATCAAATCGACTAGCGCATAGTCTCTCATCGCCATTTCGGTCGTGTCAAATGCGATATTGTCCTGAATCAGCAGGCTTAAAGATATGGCATCGTTAGAAATCTCTCTACTTGTAGCCAACTTTAAAACATCCAAATGGCTTTGAGCAAGCTCAAAATCCCCTTTGTAGTAGGATAGCTTCGCATTTTTCAGTTTGGCAATATGACCAATCTGCGTTTCCTTGGCAGATTTTTCCACCTGCCCATACAATAAAGTTGATTCCCAGGGTTGGTTCAGTAATAAGTATATGTCGCCTAAATCCAACTTTGCGTTTGCCACCAGTTCTGGGTCCGCTCTGGGGGTATCAATAATTTTATGCAACAAATTAATGGCAGAGTCTTTCTCGTCTAAGTAAAATGCGTGCAGCAAAGCTTTGCTTTTCATCGCCTCAAGAGAAACAAGGCTCAAAGGTAAATCCTGAATTAACGCATCATAATCCTGGATAAGATTCTTTATTTGCGAAATATTTACGGGATAGGTGTTTTTCACAAGCTCTTCACGTGCTTTTATAAGATAACGCCGGGCTATTTCGTAATTGAAGCCTTCATTATAAGTTTGGATTACATATTGAAAAATTGTCTCGCTATTGTCATAATCCTTGTTGTGCAGCGCCATTATCCCAATGTCCAGGAGCCTTTTACCACCTTCTTTTGTCCTTTTGTCAATAGCTCTGGCCTGAACAAAGGCACCGTAAAAATCTTTCAACTGCATATTGACCCATATCAGTAATTCATTGAATACCAGATTATCTGGTGATTTTTGAATTTTATCATACAAAACGTCCTGCAGCGCTTCCAGATCCTCGGTATCTGTTAGAAGGCTTTGCATCACATTCTGAACATAAGATAAATTAGAAGGGTTTTGATTGATGAACGTCAGGTATTCTTCAATCATAGCTTCCTTTTTATTGATCCGCCTGTAAACATTCGCAAGCTCAATAGCAAAATCTGCCTTGTTACCAGAAGATTTTCTTCCCTGCAAATAAAATTCAACCGCTTTGTCTGCTTCGCCTTTCTGAAAAAGGTATTGCGCAGTTGACCTAACTAAGGTGGGTGAAGACTTTATGTTCGCAATTATTGCATCTAGTTTTTGATCCGCTTCCTTTTGTCGATTGCTTTGTGCAAAAATTAATGCTTCATCGACTTGATAGTTATAATTTCCGGGGAACCATTTATTAACCTTTGCTATATATTTAATAGCCTCCGGAAAGTCTTCTTGTGCCAACAGCAATTCAAGATAAGCATTGTGTATAAGAGGAATGTTTGATTGATCGCGGACGAGTTTTTCATATATATCCAGTGCCTTGTCAACCTCACCCTGCGCCTGGTATTGTCGGGCAAGTTGAGCCTGGTTTATTTCCTGAGCTACTAATCCGCTAGAAGCAAGCATTAAAAAACACCAGAAGAAAGCGAAAAGCACATTTGTAACCTTTTTTAAAGTTATACACATTTTGAAGGTTCTTTTAAATAATAGTTTTATTTATAAATAAATATTATTGTTCTTTATTAAGGTGTGGATAAGTGGAAAAGTTCTTAAAATTTGTCTTGACTATTAAAGTTGTTTATAAGCCTTTCGTTATGAATAGGTTATCCACCGATATTCTAAATATAATATGTTGATATACAATATCTTATGATACTATTGTTGATATCTTTGATATTGTGGATAAGCAGATTCAATTTCATGTTTGTGTATAATGCTGTTGCTAAGAATTGACTTACTTAAAGTTATACACAAACTAATGCTTGTAATTTTTTAATCCACCATGAAGCAATTTGTTCCACATTGGTATAACACTTATCCACAATTTTACCAACAAGATCTGTCTCTTAAAATGTTATATCGTCTAGCTCTCTTTCCCAGTTTGCCCGGATAATCACAGGTTCTTCATAAAAATATATCTCTTCAGGCTCCTTGTTCTCTAGAATATTTCCCGCGTCCCAAGTTCCATTTTCATCATTGTCAATTAGTATTCGAAGGATATATTCTCCCGGAGGTATTAAGGTGAATTGGTAATTCTTCGAGTTGTGTGCTTCAAAAAGTGGTTTAAAGCTTTTGTCAAGGAGTTGTATTGTATACGATGGCTTATCGGTAATAATTTTTCCTTTGATGAGCCCAGTGTCTTTTATGTTTTTGAAGGGGTACGTGGCCAAAATTTCCGGGACAGTATCCTTTTCAATGCTGATGAAGGAGTTCTTACTAAAAAATAATATGACCTGCTCATTCGATTTCGTGAATTTGTTCCTGGTTTTTACAACGGGCTGATCCTTAGCCGTCCGGTTTAATCGTGGTGACCTGGCGGCTTCTTCCTCATTTATTTCATTTGCTTCCGGATCTATCGGCTCTAATTCTGTTTCTGAACTGGTCACAGTGTCTATTTCTATATTTTTCTGTTGTAATGCGATTGAATCTTTGGTTGCTTTAATTCGTGCTAAAATAGACCTATCTAGTTTTTTATTAATCTTTAGTATGTTATGATGTTTGTTCCAGGTTAGCTCTTCCTGGGTAAATTGATCAATGAACAAGCTATCATAGTAAATAAATGCGCTATCTAGAGAAAGCGTGTACGTTGGTTTATTAAAAGTGATCTCGGCTTTAAAGTTTTCTTCAATCGCTTGGTTCGATTTCGGTTCGATGCTACTGGTAATGGGATCACTTGCTCTTTGTGTAGCGGAAAATTTAATAGATACAGTATCAATAAGTGTTTGGCCTACGGTATCAATAGCTGTTATTTCTGTCATTAAACTGTCTTTGCTAATCGTATTGTAAAACCGTATGACATTTTGTTCTATGATAGGGTTTGATACAATCGTGTCTTCAGTTTGCTCCAGATTTCTGATACTATAATCTTCGATAAACTTGTTTAGTTTGACCTCATAATATTTGCCATTTGGCCTTGCACTTTGGACAATAAATTCTTTTACATTCCTTTTTATAATTCGAATATTCACGGGGGTATCCACCGAATCCAATATCACCGGAGCTGCAGCAAAGCCGTAGGGCTCACTGTCGCTTTGATTGGTGAGATTTTTATTCTGGTCGGAGAATGCGTAAATTTTGAAGGTGTCTGCTTTAAGATTTTCTATTCGGTAAGATCCATCCAGCCGCGTTTTTGTAAAATATTGAGGTTTGCTGTTAAAAATGTCAAGGGTATCATTTGCGTCATATAGAGCAACAATGGCATCTTTTACAGGCTTATTGGTCAATAGATCTACAACTTCACCGATAATGGATAATGAGTCGATGTAGGTGCCTGTACTGAATGCTACCACAAGGTCTCTCGCGGGCGTGCTTTCTGTAATGTCCTGTACAGCGTCCTGAAAATTGAAGGTATATGTAGTATTCGAATCAAGCTTTTGATTCAGCTCAACAGTAAGCGTTTGTTTATTTATTTTATAAAAATTCTCTTCGTCTATTCTAGGCGTTATTATTAGCTGGGATTTAATGTCTTTTGTCTTAATAAATTCATCGAAAACTAGGACGACTTTATCTCCATCAAAGTTTATGCTTTTATTTTCAGGAATTACACTGATAAGGTTCGGCGGGATGGTATCCTTTGGCCCACCGGTGGGAATCGTTCTATTGGCGCAGCTGTACAGGTACAATGAGAGTGATAGCACTGTGATGATGCTGAAGATCACGTACTTCATTGATGGTATAAATTTTTCTTGTTTTTTATGTTCTAACGCCAATGACAATAAAGTTTAAATGATGAAGGTTCAGTTAATAGTTGCAGATTTAGTGGCTAATAATATATATCAAACTTGAATAGTTATTTCCATTTTGTTTAGCTGCCTTGTTGGATTTTAAACCTAAAGAAAATGCGTTCATAAAATTGTTTGCACCATGTTTGTATTTTTCGCTAAGAAGGCTCACATAAAACGCGTCTAACGGCATTGGATTAGTTTCTCTCAACTTCAATTTATTTGTTGTCAGGAGCGTCTTCATTGTTTGCTGCGAGAAATGGTACAAATGCCTGGGTAAATCATAGGCTGCCCAGTATTCCTTATAGTAGTTCGCATCGTACGATTCGTAGTTCGGTACGGCAATAATTAAGAAGCCATCCGGGCGTAACATTTTCTTGAGTTTTTTTATTGTTGCTGTAAGATCGGATACATGCTCCAACACATGCCAAAGAGTTATTATGTGGAAGTGTTTCTTATAGTCGGCCTCTTCCAACGTCGCCATGACATTCCCACTGATGGATTTGCTCATTCCCTGGTAAGCAGTCTTCGTCGGTTCGTAGCCTGTAACGTTCCATCCCTTTTCTTTAGCGCTATTAATAAATTCGCCGGTACCACAACCGTAGTCAAGTAGATTTCCTGATTGGTGATATTTGCTTAATAGTTTTAGTTTCTTATTAATAGTAAAGTACCTCGCTACTTTGTAAATGCCATTAACAGGATTATTGCTCTTATTTGTATGCGATACATAGTTATCCGATTGATAATATTTATAAAGGTTGCTTTCGTCAGGTCTGGGGTTTGTAAATAACAGTTTACAATTTGAGCATTTTACTATTGCAAAGCTTTCCTGTGACACAGAATAATCTTTGCAAATCATGTGATTCTTAAATTCCGCCGATTTGCAAAGAGGGCATTCATCCAATCTTTCGTACATATTATTTTTCTAGGTAAACCATTATGATCGATATATCAGCTGGAGAGACACCACTTATTCTTGACGCCTGTCCAATGGTCTCTGGTTTTACTTTTTTAAATTTTTCCCTTGCTTCTGCTGATAAGGCCATGATCCTGTCAAAATCGAACTCAGATGGTATTTTGAAGGATTCGAGGTTTTTCATTTTGTCGGCCAGTTTTTCTTCTTTATCGATATAGGTTTCATACTTTATTTGAATTTCTGCTTGCTGTACAGTTTCCTGCGAATATTTGTCCAGTAAGGTTTTGAGGGTTTCATCCATCACTATCAGCTCCTGAATCCCTATTTCCGGCCTTTTCAGTAGATTATAAACTGGCATCTTCTCCTTTATGCTTGCGGTATTTAATGAACCGAGATATTCATTCACCGCGTGTGGTTTAACTTTCAATCCTTTCAGATGATCTACTACTTCCGCAACCGACTTCTCCTTAGCATGCGTTTGTTCCATTCTTTCCTTTGACGCCAATCCAATGTTATATGCAAGCTCTGTCAAACGAAGGTCTGCATTATCCTGCCTTAATAGGATTCTAAACTCCGCACGTGAGGTAAACATTCTATAGGGCTCTTCAGTGCCCTTGTTGATGAGATCATCTATCAATACTCCTATATATGCCTGAGAACGAGAGAGGATAAAAGGCGATTCTTCCCTGGTTTTTAAATGTGCATTAATCCCCGCCATTAATCCTTGGCACGCCGCTTCTTCATAGCCTGTTGTCCCATTGATTTGACCGGCAAAGTATAGATTTTCCACTAGATTGGTTTCCAGCGTTGTTTTCAACTGAGTGGGTGGAAAATAATCATACTCTATTGCATAGCCGGGGCGGAACATTTTAACGTTTTCGAAACCTTCGATTTGACGCAGCGCCTTGTATTGCACATCTTCAGGAAGGGACGTTGAAAAGCCGTTAACATATATTTCGACTGTATTCCAGCCTTCGGGCTCCACAAAAATTTGGTGGCGGTTCCTCTCCGAGAATCTGTTGATTTTATCTTCAATTGAGGGACAGTATCTTGGGCCTAGGCCACGGATCCTGCCATTGAACATAGGTGATCTGTCAAAGCCGGTTTTAAGTGTTTCATGTACCGAATCATTGGTATAGGTGATAAAACAGCTTCGTTGCTCCCGAAGGGGTTCAGTATCAGAGAATGAAAACTTCTCCGGTGCCTCATCTCCGAACTGCTCCTCCATTTTCGAATAGTCCAGTGTTCGTCCATCCACTCTTGGAGGTGTACCTGTCTTCATACGTCCTGCCTCAAAACCCAAGCGGATGAGTTGTTCCGTAATACCTGTGGCAGCTTTTTCCCCGGTTCTCCCTCCTCCCATTTGCTTTTCGCCAATATGGATAATGCCGTTTAAGAAAGTACCATTCGTAAGTACTACTGAATGCGCCCTTATTTCAATGCCCATTCCGGTTATAACTCCACGTACCTTGCCTTCTTCGACA
Organism: uncultured Roseivirgaceae bacterium; assembly: GCA_964537095.1. Taxonomy (GTDB): domain Bacteria; phylum Bacteroidota; class Bacteroidia; order Cytophagales; family Cyclobacteriaceae; genus CAMPJM01. The sequence goes on along the minus strand of CAZHZR010000013.1, from coordinate 15,520 downwards.
ATAAGACCTGTGATCATCTCTTGCCAAAAGTCTACATTTTGGTTGTTTTCAAGAGCTAACCTCCATTCCTCAGCAAACTTCATTCTGTCATTCTGGGTGCGTGGACTCCACATGGCAGGCCCCTTTGACTTGTTAAGCATCCTAAATTGAATCATGGATTTGTCGGAAATAATCCCCGACATCCCTCCCAAGGCATCTATTTCACGAACAATTTGTCCCTTAGCGACACCTCCCATTGCGGGATTGCACGACATTTGGGCGATGGTTTGCATGTTCATTGTCACCAAGAGCACACGCGAGCCCATAGTTGCCGCGGCGTGAGCTGCTTCGCATCCGGCATGTCCCGCTCCTACTACTATTACATCATATATTGGAAACATCTCTGTAAATTTATGTTCCACGTGAAACACTTAGTATTTTCTTTTAAAGTGTTTCACGTGGAACAGTTGTAACCTAACTGGCAAGCAAAGTTAAGCAAGAATCTTCTTTGCTGCGCATCTGTTTTTTTTCAATCTGAGACTTGTCTTTGAAGCCCATCATATGGAGGAGGCCGTGTACCATTACTCGATGGATTTCTTCACTAAAACCCACGTTCAACTTAAGAGCGTTCTCAGTGACCCTGTCAACACTTATGTAGATATCGCCCTCCAAAAGCCCTTCGGAAGAATAGTCAAAGGTGATAATGTCCGTGTAAGTGTCGTGATCCAGATACTGTACATTAAGAGATAACAAATACTCATCCGAACAAAAAATATAATTTATTAAGTTCAACTCAAATTCTTCCGACACAATGATGGTTTTGAGCCACGCTTTTATTTTTCTTGCTTGCGGAAGTGTGAAGTTGGTCTCTTCATAAAAGAATGAAATTTTGCCCATGAAGATTTGAATAGAAGTATTGATACAGTGATGGTATTAATTGAAATAGAAGGTCAGTTCTACCACCCTACCATTGTCTTTAAAATTTACCTCATCAGAAAGGTGTTTCATCAGGAAAATTCCCCGGCCTCCTGGTTTATCCAGATTTTCTGGTGAAGTAGGGTCCGGAAGGTTCGAATAATCGAATCCACTACCTTCGTCTTCAATGATGAACTTAATTATATTTTCATTAAGCGATAGTGAAAGGGAAACATTCTTAGAATTATCGTTATTGTTCCCATGTTTGATAGCGTTATTTACCGACTCTGTTACCGCTATCATAATGTTGCCATAGATGTCGTCATCCAGACTAAACTTCTCTTTGGCATTGTCAATGAAACTCTCAATAATTCTGATATTTTCAGTTAATGAAGGTATTTGAATTTTAATTGAATCCATTCCTTAGTTTAAATATTTGTGTTGTTTAACCGCTTAAAGTATTCGTTCACTTCCCGGATGTAATACGGGTTCAACTTGGGAGGAACTGATCGTAATAGTTCGATTTCTTTCTCTTTTGCTTTTATATACGCGTCAAACGCTTTTGGAATTATCTGTTCATACCGGTTCGCCTGCTCTGCTTTCCTCTCCTGATCCTCTTCTCTTTCACGCATGGCGTTTTCCGACTCAAGTAAGCGCGTAAGGATATCCTGTTGCCGTTTAATGGTATTCTCGCTCAGTCGCTTGTTAACAAGGTCAGACTCCGTTTCTTCCATTTTCTCAATCAATTGCTTTGCTGAGTTTCCTCCGCCTTTTTCCCCTGCTGCATTTTCAGCTTTTTGTAATTCCTCTTGCAATGCCCTTCGTATCTGTTCCTGCTCAGCAGCTAGTTTTGCCAATTCCTCAGACAAGGCACGTCCCGTCTTTCCACTTTTCTTCAACTCAGAAATCTTCTCATTCAATTGTTTTTGAAGGTCTCCCAATGCCATAGACTGTTGCTTCCCCTTTCCTTTGCCCTTTTGGGGTTTCCCCATGGCATCTGCCATTTGCTGTTGCATCTGCTTTAAAACGTCACTCAATAGCAATGCCAAATTGTTCATTGACGTCATTGCGAATTGCTGAGAACTGATTGCTTTGGCCTGATGTCTCTCTCTTAGAGACTCAAGGCTTCCCGTCATATGGCTATTCATCTCCTCTACCTCCCGTGTAACGAACGATTGAATCTGAAACACCCTTTTTGCCAATGATAACAGACTGTCTTCTAATATTTTTGCATCATCCTTTAACTTTAATTGATGCTGAGATAATCTAACGAATCTTGGATCGCTTTGGTTAACCTCTCTGAAGTCGTTCATCAAGGCTTCCTGATCAAAAGAGAGCTTAACAAGATTGTCTAGAATATCCCTGAGATGGTCAAGGTTTTCCTCCATCATGCTCATTTCCATTCCCATTTGCATATCCTGCATTTTCTTACCCAGTTTCTGCATTTCATCAGCGGCTTTTTTTTGCTGCTTCGCGGCGCTCTTCTTTTTCTCTTTTTCCAGCGACTCTTCACTTTCCTGCAAAGCTTTTTCGATATTCTCTTCTTCTTCCGAGGTGTCCTGCATCGGATTGGAATGTTCAAGGTCCTGGTTAAGTTCTTTCAGCTTCTCAATATCTTCCTGAACTTCCTCAAACTTTTGCCTTAATTCCTGCTGTTTCTCTAGCTCCTGCTGAGACGACATCTCTTCATTATTGTTATCTTCTCCTTCCTTAGAGAGTTTTTCCTGATCTTTCGCAAGATTGTCGATATCCGAAACTATTTCATCAAGTTTAAGATCAAATTGCATCCTTTTGAATAGCTCGAGTGCGCGTTCCAGCTCCTTTTCAAGATTTTGCTCCTTATTTTTTATTTTGCTGATCTGCTCTTGAATTTGAGAAGCATCTTTTTGTTGGTCCAGAAGGTTTTTTAATTCCTCGTAAAGCTTCTTCGTTTCTTCATCCAACAACTCATCCATCAGACGTTGCAGTTGCTGGGTTTTCTCTTTGATACGCTCGTCTTGTTCGGAAAACCTTTCTTTTTGTTGGTTATTGCTCTGATTCTTCTGCTGTAATTCTTCAATTGCTTTATTCAGCGTTTCCTTCTTCTTTATTAAATCTTCCGCTTTTTTCTTATCCTGCCAGTCGAGTTGCTTTTTTCCTCGCAGCTTATTCTCCAGGTCCTCAATATCCTTCTTTAGGCTAGTGGCATCTTCTTTACTTCCGGCGATTCGTTCTTTGGTGTTGTTGCTTTCATTTTCCAATTTTTCTTTCACATCTGCTGTTGATGGAACCTTGAACGTATAAAGAGCTGTTTTCGTTGATTTTTGTCCATTTACGCCATCGTTGTCGAATACTTCGAGGTAGTAATTTATTTGGCTGCCTGGCTGAAGCTGTAACGAATCAACAGACCAGGGAAAGTAGAAACTCTGACTGGTTTGATTATCAGAGATCGATAAAGGAAACGACTTAAACGCTCCTTTTTCCTCATCCTCAATTTGGTATCGAACGTTAAGACGAGTCAGCCCATAGTCGTCTGTTACATTTCCACCCAATACCAGATATTGATAAAGAACGGTATCCTCAAATATTTCGACGTTGATGGTAGGATATTTATCTTTGACAATATCAATACTGTACTTAATTTCGTCTTTGTTAGCGGCATTTTTGTTGGTGAGTGCTACTTCATAAATATCAGGAGCTAGCATTTTCTTTTTGAAGTCGTATAGTTGATTGCCCACTTCGGTTGCATCATATACAGCTTCTTCCTTTGCAAACTTCAACTGGATAGACTCCACGTCCTGGGCTTTGAAGCTCCAGTGTGCCACGGTGCCTTCAGGAATGAGGAGATTACCCGCGTTCTCAATCCTTTTTCTATCCTTTTTAAGATAAGCAGGGTAAGTCAGGTCGATGTTAAAGCCCTTTAAATTTGGGCGGGACAGAACCTCAATATGGTAGTTTTGTGAAGGATAGCCAGCAGCTTCAAAATTGAAGGATGTAGCTTTCTGAATATTATTAAAAGTGTAAGAAAACTTATCCTGACTCGATTGCATCTTTATCTTTCGCCCACCAATTACAATGTAAGCCTCAGATGGCTCAAACCTACCCTTGAAGCGAAGATCAACGGAAAAGTCCTCGTTTTTAAAAGCCTGCAAATTATTCGATTCCAGATAAAACTCAAAAGGGGCTTCAGGTACAAACTCCTTGTTAAAATTTATGATCCTTTCCGTACCCTCCGAGAAGAATTGCGGAATAAACATCATCAACACCACTCCAATAACAACCGGAGGGGCCAGAAACTTTAAATATCGTTGATTCTCTTTAAAATTTACCGCCTGCGGAAAATTGAACAAGCTTAACTCTTTGGTTCTTTGGGCTATACTCGCTTGGATGAGTGAATTATCTTCTAAGTTGTTTTTATGTAACTGTATGGTATTCAGCAACTTATCGTTTATCTGAGGGAAATATTTGCCGATTTGAACTGCGGCTTCTTCATGTGTTAATTGCTTCCCCAGATTCATCAATCTGCTGATGGGCAACAGCACCCATAGATATAAAACCACTAGTAAAACAACAATAAACGTAAGCAATAAAATGCCGCGTAGGGAGCTCGAGAGACGAAGTGTGTACTCGACAGAATTAAAGACCAAAAAAATAGACAAAAGCAAAGCAGTAGATAACATGCTTCCTTTTATCAATAAATTTTGATAATATTTTTTCTTGTAGGCGTTTAGCCAGTTCAGTAAGTTCTCAAAGCTTATATTCATAAAACCATCAAAGGGAAATCCTTATGACAATAACCAAAATATAAAGGATAATGATTCATTTTCACCTCAACATTTTCTTTGCGCCATTCTATCGATCGATGAAGTTTCTTTCCTGCTATATGTACACCGGTAAGGATACTGCATGAAACTCATGAAGAAAAAGAATAGATATACCAAATATAAGGCATTCTTTAGTTAATTTCTAACAATACAGGGCAGTGGTCAGAATGGTATGCTTCACAGAGGATGGCAGCACGTTTGAGGCGTGATTGCATCGGTTCGCTCGCCATATGGTAATCAATTCGCCACCCCAGGTTTTTCTTACGTGCTCCAGCTCTGTAACTCCACCAGGTGTAGTTATGTGGCTCAGGGTTAAAATGCCGAAAAGTATCTATAAAACCAGCATTCAAAAAGGATTCCATCCAGGATCTTTCTTCAGGTAGAAAGCCTGAAGAGTTTTTATTTGTTTTTGGGTTGTGTATGTCGATAGCCTGGTGGCAAATATTATAGTCGCCGCTGATTATTAAATTGGGTCTGGAGACTTTGAAATCAGCAATAAAATTATAAAAATCTTCGAGCCACTGCATTTTAAACTTTTGCCGTAAATCGCCACTCGATCCAGAAGGCATGTAGACGCTCATTAAAGAGAAATCATCGAAATCGAGCGTTAAAACTCGTCCTTCTGCATCGTACATGTCTATTTCGCAGCCAATGGTTACAGCGGCTGGCTTTACTTTGGACAAAATGGCTACGCCGCTGTAGCCCAATTTTTCGGCCGGAAACCAGTATACGTGGTATCCCAAAGCTTCAAACACCTCGAAATTTAATTGAGAGGCATTGGCCTTCACCTCCTGCAGGCAAAGCATATCAGGATTTGCTGCTTTAAGCCAATCCAAAAAGCCCTTGTTTACAGCGGCACGAATTCCGTTTACGTTATAAGTAATTATTTTCATCAGTAGTCCCCGAAAGGAAATAGTAGGCTTTCTTTTAAAAGTCCAGCTCTACTTCCTTCTCAAAATATTCTATCACATGCATTTTTAGTAGCTTTTCCTGTTCCAGCAGGTCAAAGTGCGGTAGCTTTTTTACCAGTTTCCAATGAGGCCACCCTTGTTCATCAAGACCTTCCAGCTCGTAAAAACCCGATAAACTCAATACCTTGCAGATGGCGATGTGCATCAAATCCTGCTTCTGCTCTTTTGAAAAAACCTTTTTCCCCTGACCAAGCTCCTGAACTCCGACAAGAAATAGAACCGCATTCATATCAGCAGGTTTCTTCCCGATTAGTTCTCCAAGCTTGTTCAAAAGTTGGTGCCACCTTCTCTCCTGATCCAGATCTTTTTTAAACATCGCTCATATTTTCCAGTGCTTCCCAATATTCTACGGCGCGTCTTAAATGAGGGATTACAATTGTACCGCCTATAATATTAGCAATCGCAAATACTTCAAATACCTCTTCTTTAGACATTCCCACCTCTTTACACTTACCCAAGTGGTATTTTATACAATCATCGCACCTCAAAACCATTGAACATGCGAGACCTATCATTTCCTTGTTTTTTACGCTTATAGCCCCCTCCGCATAAGCATTGGTATCAAGGTTAAATAATCTTTTGATAGTCTTATTGTCGGCATCCATGATTTTGTCATTCATGGTGCTCCTGTAGTCATTGAAATCTTTTACTAAATCCATTATATTGTGGCTTTTTACAAATATACCGCAATATGCAAAAACAAACAGGACTTAAAAGCCACTGAATTGATAAATGACTTTATAGCCCTCTTATTTCCAAATTACTGTTTTACCTGTAGAGAAAATTTGGTGAAAGGTGAGCAATATATTTGTTCAAATTGCAGGTTGATATTGCCGAGAACCAATATACACTTATCGCAGAGGAATCCCTTGTTAAAATTATATGGCGGGCTTTTGCCCATAGATAATTTCTATACCTATCTAAAGTTTACCAAAGGCGGGAAGGTCCAGAAGATCATGGAGAAGTTAAAATATCAGAACTGTCCAGAAATAGGCACGCTTCTCGGCAATTGGTATGGCACGGATTTGAAAGAGGCAGGTGTTCTGAACCAGTTTGACTTGATCGTTCCCGTGCCTTTGCATTTGAGCAAACTCCGAAAACGAGGCTATAACCAAAGTGATTTCTTTGCGAAGGGACTTTCACAGGCACTTGAGGTACCATGGGACGGAAAAGCTTTGGTCAGAAAGTCAAAAAACGAAACGCAAACCCGCAAAAGTAGAGCAGAAAGATTTAAAAATGTGGCAGGAATATTCGATTTAGCATCTTCCGGCGCCGTTAAAGACAAGCGGATCTTATTGGTGGATGATGTGATTACGACCGGCGCCACTCTTTTTGCGTCCGCGCAACCACTTTTAGAGGGAGGATGCAACTCTATCAGTTTGGCTACGTTGGCTGTTGCACAATAATGCACGGGTTGAATTTATAATTATGAATAGTAACTTAAATTTTAAAAATCGAAGAAATACTAAAGGTTTGCTTTTATTAGTTTTCCTGACGCTGAACCTTGTATTCGTATCTTGTAAAAATCAACTGGCAAAGAGCATTCCAGCAGATGAGCCTTTTGATGTGTTCTTTGATCGTTTTCATGCAGATAGTATTTTCCAGATGAGCAGGATTCAATTTCCACTGCCAGGAGTTAACACCGATCATATGCAGATGGAAGACACGGTTTACCATTGGACAGAGAGTAACTGGGAACTCCATCATGATTTTAATTTGGACACCACCGATTTTATTGTAGAAAAAAATATTTTAGATTCACTGGTGGTCGAAAAAATATATCTTGAAAATTCCGGATTTATAGTGGAAAGAACTTTCAAAAAGCTGGAAGGCTTATGGTTTTTGGTTTATTTCAAGAACATCAATCTGTAGTAACGACAAAGACACCTCGTAGCCAACACCAACGCCTAGTCCCTGAGACACAATACCTAGCGAAAACCTAATACCGATACGTTAAAGACAATCCGGCATAGTAATTTCTTTCTGGCGCCGGTTGAAAATACCTGCCACCAAAAGGATTTAGATCATTGCCGAGGCTGTATTTTTCATCCAAAATATTATCCGCTCCGGCATAAATATCAAAAATAAAACTATCACTGATGGTCTTTCTAAATCCAAGCTTTGCAGTTACCAACTGGTAACTGTCAGCAAAGACCTCATTGGCATCGTTTAAAGGGATTTTATCAGTGAAATTATAGTTCAAATTCCCATAAATTCCAGCTTCGGTGGTCAAGTCAATCCCAAGCCAAAAAGTATGAGGTGCAACGCCTGTTACGTTATTTCCTGAAAAATCATTTTCATTTCTCACATAGTCATTGAACTCAAAATGATGATAAGCATAGTTGAGACGAAGATTAAGAGCGGAAACAGTAGCATAAGGATCGTTTAAAAGCTTGTAATTCAAACCCGCTTCGACTCCTTTTTGATCCGTACTTCCAGCATTCCGAAAGAGATCAGTACCTCGATCGCTGGTATAATCTACTATGGTTTCTGACAGTTGAAGGTAGAAAAAGCTGACATCAAAGGTTAATTTCTCGCTAAAAGTATTTCCCCTAAACCCGATTTCGTAATTGATACCTTTTTCAGCTTCCAGGTCCAGATTGATGCTGCCTTCATTTGTACGCACTTCTTCCAATGTGGGGGGAGAAAAGCCATAACTTATACTCCCGTGCATTGCGATATCGCCAAAACTTTTCACCAGCCCGATACGGGGCATCCATTGTGTCTCGAATTTTTTATTTACTCTTGCGCCATCGGCCCCCTCGCTGTCCACAAGTCTGTAGATATCGTATTTTACGTTATTGATGCTCAGGCCCGCGGTTAGGATCCAGTTTGCGGGAAAAAAAATTTCGTATTGAGCAAATCCCAGGTATTGACGGGTTCGAAGTTCGTCGTCAAAATTAAGGGTGTCTGGCAAGCCCATGTTATTCCCATAATTTCTTGCGGATGCAAACCGGAACTGATATTCTCCGCCTACAGTTAACTTTGTCTCTGCGTTGGCAAGCCTTCCATGAAGATTTATTCTTGATCTTCCTCCATAGCCTTGCTGTGCTTCACGTTTGTAATCCAGATTGAATGGATTTACAAAGTCCGCCACGTTAGCATATAAGGTTGTAAGGAGTTCCAGGCGATCACTAAGCCGGGTGTCATAAGTAATGCCGGCCAAAAGGGTTTTTACAGAAATGGATGCGTTAGATTGCTCGCTACCTAAAACAAAAGGGTTCCCGGGCCTAGCCTGCCGCGGATTTGCGTCGTATTCTTCTTTGGTAAGCCCTCCCGGTATTTCATAAAAAAGGTCGGTATAGACAATGTCGGTTCTAAATTCACCTACACGTTCATTTTTGAAGGTGCTTCCCAGATGAAACACTTTTCTTTGAAAGGACGAGTGATCTCTATAGCCGTCTGATTTTTGGTTTGCGTAGTTAATTGTAAAAGCTTTTTGGCTATCACTAAAATCGGCACCCAAGGTGTGTCTCTGTAATCCAAAGCTACCCACGCTAAAGCTTGTAGATATAGAGTTCTCATTCTTAAATGCGTCTTCGCTTTTAAGGTTTACCACACCTCCTATCCCCGCTCCATATAAACTGCTTGCCGGCCCTTTGATTATTTCAATTTGATCGATATTGCTATTATCCTGAAGGTTGAACGGCGTATTGCCGCCAGGTTCTGTAAGTGGAATATTGTTCCAGTACACTTTCACATTTCGTACATCAAAGGGAGCCCTTAATGCACTTCCGCGAATGGAGATCCTGTAGCTTCCGGTAGATCGCTGTTCCATCCGTACTCCTGGCACTTGATTCATTGCAGTTACTAACGAGGTTTCATCAAATCGCTGCAGGTCCTGCTTTCGGATCAGGCCGATACTACCAGCCACCTCTTTTATAGGTCTGTTCGACTCATAGGCCTCAATTTTTACTTCCTGTAAAATTTGAGTGTCCGGAATAAGCGCAATATCTATAATGCCTTCTCCTGGATTTGCCATAACCTCCGTTGGCTCGAAACCGACGTAGCGTATAACAAGCAATTGTGGCACGTTGGTTTCAATGGTAAAAACTCCCCGCGCATCCGTAATGGCCAGAAGACTATCATTGGAATTGCTGACAGTAGCTCCCGCCAATGGTAAACCATCTGCATTGTCGACCACTTTCCCGGTTAGGTTGTATTGTGCGATGAGCGCGACGGGGAAGAAAAAGATGAAAAGAAAAACGTAGAATTTAGCCATAGTTTAAATTGTTCCTATTTCAAGTACTTAAATTGGCCAAATAAGTTATATAAATAAGAAAAAATTCTATCAGATTTAGCTATTCCAAGGATCGCTTGTTAAAAATAGTATATCCGATATGCAATAATACGCCCCATCTGTTTTGAGGATCGTCATAATAATTTAAGCTAAATGCTATAGGGCCAACTGGACTATGGAATACCAATGCTGATGATGCACTAAGATATATCCTCTCCCAATCCTCTAGAAACGCGGGATCCTGACTGCCGGATTTTTGCCTAATCTCTTTGAAAGGCTTAAAGAGGTATCCCTCCAACCTAAAGTCGAGATTTCTTTTGATACTAAAAACATTTCTCAAACCGACCGCTCCATAATTAAAGGCGTAAAAATGAGGCAAAAATAATGTTCTGCTGTCGTTTAAGGGATAAAATGCTGAAGCATTCATTTTTGATGCTTTAAAGTTGGTAAGCAAGGGCTGGTTTGACAGGACTGACTCCACCAGATAACCATAGCTATACCACCCGGATTTAAAATATTTTTCGACGTGTATTTTCAACCTCAGCCAATTGCGTAGTTCTTCTAACTCATCTTCTACGGTGGAAGTGTTGCCGGGCGTATACTGTTCAAGTAAGTCAAAGTAATCAAATGATAGATAAATCTCGCTACCCGATGAAGGATATTGTTTTCTGTTTAAGCTGCTTTTGCTAAAATTCAGGGAATAACGGTAGCCCTTTAGCTTTACTTGGTCCAGTGTATCTGTTGAAACAAGATTTAGGTTGTTACTAAACCTGTCTATATTACTAATATAACTTCCGGAAGCAACCAACTTGCCCCTTGTCCCAATTGGAAAGCCTAAAGTTAATCCTGCTTTTCTATCCGTTCTTTTAATGATCGTAGGAGATTTTTCTTCTATAAACACTTCATTCGCACTTAGATAGTCCCAATGGTTGTAGGTGAATTCAGGCTCAAGGTAAAATTGAAACTTAAGCGGCGCGTTTATACGCGACTTTGCCTGAAAAGACTGGTAAAACCGTCCCGTGTAAAAATTTAGACTGTGGTTGAATAAAATTCTATTAAAATGACTAAAGTTTAACCCCAGGAATATCTGACTTATACTTCTAGAGGCGAGATTTCCACCAAACTCTACGTTCAAATAGTCCCGGGGCCTACCATATAGATCAAATTGGAAGGCTTGGGAACTGCTATCATAATGAATTCTCGGGTATATGTCCTTAAAATACTCTTCAGAAACCAGTTTGTAGTATCCTGACTTGATATCGTGGATGTTCAGGGTTTCCTGATTTATGTTAAAGAGGCTTCTTATATACTTTCGCTGTGTGGACTTGAAGCCCACCAGTCCGATTTCTTTGAACTTGAGGGGCTTCAAATCCAGGTTAAAATCCATCCTTTTTTTTCCAATATCTTCACAGGAAACTCGCCTGGAAACTTTTTGAAAAATTAAATCCATCTGCCGTTGAGTTTCAACATAACCACTGTCGCTGATACTTCTTGCAAAACTGAAATCAAGAGAACTATAATTTGTAAGGTTCGGCTCAATATAAATATCGCTTGAGTCTAACAGACTGATGTCGGTTTTATTCATTAGCATAAAAAGCAGGGATTGCCTTATGAGCTTTTCATCATCTTCAAAAGGATAGGTTTCGTATTTTTTAGAAGAAACATTAACACCTATGATGATGTCCGGATTGAAGGCTTCTTTCGCCACGTTGATAGGAAAGTTGTTGTAAATGCCTCCATCAAACAGATATTTCTCGTCAATTTTTATAGGCCTGTAAAAGAAAGGCACACTTAAGGTAGCCCGAAGTGCATCGCTAAGGTCGCCGTTTTCCAATACGATTTCATTTTGAGTAAAGATATCGGATGCAACGGCTCTGAAAGGAACCAGCAAACTATCGAAGTCATAATTGGCTTTTTTACTTTGCGATGCCAGCATTTCTGCCAATGCAAAATTGAGGGCAACATCACTGGCAAGGTTCGAGTTGAGGGTAGCATTCAAGCTTGAATCAACAGCAAGATTTACCGTAATCCAGGACGCATTATTTTCCCTTTTAAAATAATGGAAATTGTAGTTGTCACCCAGAACCCCATTCACCCAGCGTTGAAAATCATCTGATAAAATAATTTCCTGAATTTGATCGGGTGAGTAACCAGCCGCATAGAATCCTCCTACCACACCTCCCATAGAAGTTCCCAGAATGTAGTCTATAGGAATTTCGTTTTCCTCAAGTGCCCGTAGTACACCCACATGTGCAAGGCCTTTAGCGCCACCACCACTTAGCACCAGGGCCACCTTTTGACTGTAAACCTGCGCGCTAATGCCAAGCGTTAATAGACAAAGAAGAAAGATTCTTTTTGCGAGCATACTCAAGAAAGCATAGGAATAAAGTAAATTAATATTCTAAAGAAGCTGATATAAAGCAATTTGATCCATAACGAAAAAAAGTAAGACCAGATGCCTTACTTTCTAATTTTTTCAGTTTTTATAAGAGTTTCAACAATTCAGCCTCAGTAAAATATGACTGGGCTAGTTTACTCATCGTCTTATCGAAACATCCTCACAGCATTGTTATTCATAGTGCTGCCACCATTTCGCCCTTCTTCTTCAGAAGATGCAATTAATTCCTTTTCAGCAAGTTCGACATCTTCCAGCAATTGCATAATTCTGGCACTTACCAACGCGTAATCTTCCTGATAGTCCTCAAGAACGGGTTGTGACGGCGGAAGCTCTACTTTTAATGCATCTACCTGCTTGCCATTTTTCCAGAACCTATAGCAAAGGTGCGGCCCGGTAGCCAATCCTGTGCTGCCTACATACCCTATATTCTGTCCCTGTCTAACTCTTACCCCGGTCTTTATGCCAGGAGCAAACTTAGACATGTGGAGGTATTGCGTCGTATAGGTGCTGTTGTGCTGGATTTTCACGTAATTTCCGTTCCCACTCGTATATCCTGCGGCTACAACAGTGCCGTCACCAACTGACCTGATCGGCGTTCCACGTGGAGCCGCGTAATCAGTACCTAAGTGGGCCTTCCACCTTTTTTGTACCGGATGAAACCTTTTTGGAGAATATCTGGAGCTAATTCTTGTATATTCAAGGGGATCTTTTAAAAATGCTTTCCGCAAGCTATTACCATTCTGGTCAAAATAATCAATGCCGTCGCCCTGGTCAAAAGGTATGGCGTAATAAGAATGCCCTATATGTTCAAAATGTGCACCCAGGATATTTCCATAACCAACCAATTGATCGCCTACCCGTTTCTCCTCAAAAATTAACTTAAACTTATCTCCTCGCTGTAATCGGAAGAAGTCTATCTGCCAACCATAAATATCGGCAAAATGGTTTACCAATGTAGAACTAGCACCCTGTTCTATCATGGCATCTGAAAGTGAGGTGGATATTTCGCCTGTAATGATTTTCTCAGTGATCTCAACCTCACGCTCACCCATATATACATGTAGCGAATCTTCGAGGTTGAAAACCACGTACTCCAATGGGTTCGGTTCGTACACAAAACATTTTGCAGTGTTTAATGAATCCGGTGAGCAAATAAGTGTATATTTTCTGTTGGCGTTTATCTTTCGAACATCGAACACATCCCTTGACATTTTGGCCAGTGCATCAATCACCTGGAATGAAACGTTGTACTGGGATAGAATTTCCGATAGACTTTGGTTTGGCTTTACTACATCATCGATCACAACCAGTGAATCTACGACCATTCCATACAAAATTTCAGGTTCCTTTTCGGCAACAACAGGCTGTATTTCTTGGGGAAGGGCCTCTTTCTTTAAATCTTCAGAGATTTCATGCGCGGGGTAATAGTAGTTGGTGAGGTGGTAGCCGCAAATGGAAAATGCGGCGAGAGCACTGAGGTAGAGAAACTTTTTGAACATACAACCTTTTACTTTAGTGGGTTACGGTAAAATTAATGATATTACAAGAACAATGAAATTTTTTCTGAATAAGTTGCCCGTCAATTAAAATTTATTGTCTTTAATTAAATATAAAATTAATCTTTTTATTCAGTAAAGTTTTTTAAAAACAACGAAGAATCTTTGGTATGTATTTTTTAAGGGTAAATTTAAAAATACCTGCCGAAGGAAAAAAATATGACCCGTTTTTTGGCAGCATGTTGAGCATACAGCTCATATCGATTGCAATCAGAGGATCCGGGTTCTTAGATTAAGTCCTCCTTTAGACTAGTTTCTTCCAAATGTGCCCAAAAAAGGCGCCTAATGTGAGGGTTCATTTCACTAAAAGCCGATATTTGTTTTGATTTTCGTTTTTATAAAGAGACAACAGTGGCCAAAGTAAAATCAAGTTTTTTTTGTCAGAACTGTGGAACACAATCCGCAAAATGGGTGGGGAAATGCCCTTCTTGTAACGAATGGAACACTTATGTAGAAGAAATTTTACATAAGGAAGATCAGCACCAATCCTCCTGGAGAAGCACCTCTACCTCTACACAACGTGCCAATAAGCCGCAGGCACTAGCTGCCATTAAATATGAGGAGACCGATCGTATTTTGAGTAATGATTCGGAGCTTGACCGCGTATTAGGAGGCGGTATTGTTTCCGGTTCTTTGGTCTTGATTGGTGGTGAACCGGGAATCGGAAAATCCACCCTTATGCTTCAGATCGCGCTTCAGCTTAAGCAGCTAAAAGTCCTTTATGTTTCCGGAGAAGAAAGTGAACACCAGATTAAAATGCGGGCAGAACGAATGGAGCTCCAATCTGCTGAAACTTACATTCTCACTGAGACGTCCCTACAAAATATTTTCAAGCAGATTGAAGCATTTGACCCGGATCTCCTGATCATAGATTCTATTCAAACAATGCATACCGCACACATTGAGGCCTCGCCCGGAAGTGTCTCGCAGGTGCGGGCATGCACAGCGGAAGTGATGAAATTTGCCAAGGAATCAGGAACCCCGGTCTTTTTAATTGGCCATATCACCAAAGAAGGAACCTTGGCAGGGCCCAAGGTTTTGGAACACATGGTCGACACAGTGCTACAATTTGAAGGCGACAGGCACCTGGCTTACCGTATATTGAGAACAAGCAAAAACCGGTTCGGCTCCACTTCTGAATTAGGAATTTACGAAATGCAGGGGAATGGCTTACGGCAGGTTTCTAACCCCTCTGAAATTCTGATTTCGCAGAAAGATGAGGATTTAAGCGGTGTCTCCATTGGCGCCACACTAGAGGGCAATCGCCCGTTGCTGATTGAAGTTCAGGCGCTGGTAAGTACTGCCACCTATGGTACGCCGCAGAGGAGTTCTACCGGATTTGACGCGAAACGGCTCAATATGCTCCTGGCAGTACTTGAAAAACGTGGCGGGTTTAAACTGGGAGTGCAGGACGTCTTCCTCAATATTGCAGGGGGACTTCGCGTGGAAGACCCTGCCATTGATCTGGCCGTGATCACTGCGGTGGTTTCTTCTTATGAAGAAAGACCCATTTCAGGAAATGTCTGTTTTGCTGCTGAGGTAGGCCTTGGAGGTGAAATTCGTGGCGTCAACCGAATTGAAAGTAGAATTTCTGAGGCACAAAAACTGGGATTTAAGAAAATTTACATTTCAAAATTCAATACCAAAGGCTTTGATTC
>CAZHZR010000012.1:0-27767 GCA_964537095.1 uncultured Roseivirgaceae bacterium | reverse complement strand
TTCGCATACACCTTTAACGAAAAACAATTTCGACTAAAACTAAAGCTTTTAAAAGCTTCAACAAAAGCATTTTCTGGAAAAAAAACCGTAAATAGCAAATGTTATATTTTTCCATCACACAAGATTTCAATATAGGCTAATTTTCTTTTTTCACGTGTAAAAGCGTCTTTTACTCCAATGACAATCACAATAATACTTCTCTTCGCAGGTTTTATACTTCTTATTAAAGGTGCCGACTTTTTGGTAAAAGGAGCCTCCGCACTGGCAAAAAAATTCAATGTATCTGAATTGGTAATCGGGCTGACCATCGTAGCTTTTGGCACTTCTGCGCCCGAGTTGATTGTAAGCATTGTTTCTAGCGCCAAAGGATTAAACGAAGTGGTGTTCGGGAATGTAATCGGAAGCAATATTTTCAATCTGTATTTTATCCTGGGAGTTTCCGGCATTATTTATCCGATTGTAGTCGAAAAATCCACCATCCGAAAAGAAATTCCCTTTTCGCTATTTGCTGCCATCATGTTATTGATCTTAACAAATGACGACTTCCTATGGGGAAAAGAAAATATCTTTGGAAGATTAGATGCCATTATATTAATTGTTTTCTTCATATTTTTCCTCGTATATGTTTTCATCAATCAGAAAAAAGAAGAAATCATCTCCACAACACCAACCGAAAAACCTTCTACGGCAAAAGTATATTCACTGGGAGTTATGATTCTGATGATAGTGGGAGGCCTGGCGGGTCTGGTAATCGGCGGCCAAATGGTAGTCGATAATGCGGTGGAAATAGCAAGAAGTTTCAACCTCAGTGATAAGTTGATTGGTTTGACCATTATTGCAGCAGGAACATCGCTTCCTGAATTAGCGACTTCTGCTGTGGCGGCCTTTAAAAAGAACAGCGATATTGCCATAGGAAACATAGTGGGTTCCAATATATTCAATATATTGTTTATTCTTGCTGTGAGTGGGCTTATGCAGCCGATGCCTTATGACACGCAGTTGAACATTGATATGTACGTTTTAATTGCGGGAACTGTCCTCTTATTTATTCTATTCCTGGGAAAAAGCAAGAAACTGTCCAGAGGCGAGGCTGCGATATTGCTGATAGGATATATTGTTTATTTAATTTATCTAATCTGGCGGCAATAGACCTCCACTTATTTCTCACATCGGGGTGCAAGAATTGCCTTCGGTATTCACCGCCGAAAACATTACCTTGCAGGATTTTACCGTCAAATTTTTAAAATTAGAAATTGATGCTTTATTTAGTAGCAGAATCAATTGAGCAAGAAAATCACTAACACATCAAATAATATTATGAAACTTTTAGAAGGTAAGACAGCGCTGATAACAGGTGCTTCAAAAGGAATAGGAAAAGCCATCGCTGAGAAATTTGTAGCCCATGGGGCGAATGTTGCTTTCACCTATCTTTCCAGTGTAGAAAAAGGAGAAGCTTTGGAGAAAGAGCTATCAGGTGCTGGCAGTAAAGTGAAAGGCTACAGATCTGACGCCTCGAATTTTCAGGAAGCAGAAAAATTAATCAATGATGTGGTTGCTGACTTTGGCGGGCTGGATATACTCGTAAACAATGCAGGCATCACAAAAGACAACCTGCTCATGAGAATGTCTGAAGAAATGTGGGACGATGTAATGGCGATTAACCTGAAATCTGTTTTTAACACTGTAAAGGCCGCTACGAAAACCTTCATGAAACAAAAAAGCGGAAGCATAATCAATATGTCGTCTGTAGTGGGCGTTAAGGGCAATGCCGGGCAGGCAAACTATGCTGCGTCCAAAGCAGGTATAATTGGATTCACAAAATCTGTGGCTTTGGAACTGGGCTCCAGAAATATTAGAGCGAATGTGATAGCGCCGGGTTTTATTGAAACCGAAATGACCGATAAGCTGGATGAAAAAACCGTTCAGAGCTGGAGAGATGCTATTCCGCTGAGACGAGGCGGAACTCCGGAAGATGTTGCCGATTGCACTGTATTTCTGGCGTCAGATATGGCCAGCTACATCTCAGGCCAGGTAATACAGGTCGACGGAGGGATGCTTACTTAACACAGCCAGACACTTGAAGTCGGCAGGCATAGAACTAAGCAGCAGCTTAGGAAACGTTGGGTTAAATCCAACAGCTTCTAAGGCTTTTAATTGGGAATCAGGCAATCGTTAATGGATAGAAGTCATTTATATTTTGAAACATCACCCTGGCTGATCATATTATGCCTGCTCCTGGGAGCAGGTTATGCCTATTTCTTATATCAAAAAAAAGGCCCCTGGAGCAAGCGCACGAACTATATGCTTGCGTTTCTTCGATTTTGTTTGGCATCCTTGATCGCCATTCTAATTCTGGAACCTTTATTTGAGCAGTTAAAAAATTCATACGTCCCGCCCTCGTATGTACTGGCAATAGATAATTCGCTTTCAATATCTGCTGACAACAATGGTAGTCTGCAAGATTCCGCGCTCATGAATCGGTTGGACAACCTGCGTACGAAGTTGGAAGACGAGGATTATGAAATCTCAATAAGAAGTTTTTCGGGAAATTTGGCTGCTTCTGATCTTTCTGAAATCAGTTTTACGCATCCCAGTTCCGATCTGCATCAACTATTGCAATCCATTCGATCTGATTTTGAAGGGAAAAATCTTGCCGGGGTGATCTTATTGTCTGACGGAATTTACAACAGGGGCATTTCTCCGGAGTATGCCCGGTATAACTTTCCGATTTTTACGCTCGGCCTGGGCGACACAATTCCCAAAAAAGACCTTAATCTTAAAGCACTGTATTACAACAAGGTTTCCTATCAGGGAAACAAGTTTCCATTGGTGGCGGAGATCGGACAGAACGGCTTCACGGGGGCTAATGTAGGAGTAGTGGTCGAAAGCAACGGGAAAGAAATCCAACGTAAATCTGTAACTCTAGAGGAAGATTTACAACAAGTGGATTTCCAGCTTGAAGCAGATGACATAGGCTTGCAACATTATGTAGTGCGGGTAGACACACTCACCGATGAATTTACACATGAAAACAACTTACGCCATGCCTACATAGAGGTGATCGAAGGCAAAGAAAAAATTCTATTAGTGGGAGCATCTCCGCATCCAGATATGAAAGCGATTTTAAACGCTTTGGGAAAAAACCCAAATTATGAGGTAACCTTATATATACCAGGCATCCAGGAAATTCCTGAACAGGTTCTGGCCTCACCGGATTTTAATGCTATCATCCTTCACCAAATTCCTTCAAAGATCCCGATAAATTTCAGCAGCAGCATCACTTCATTAATGGAAAAGGGACTTGCCACCTGGTATATTTTGGGCAATCAAAGCGACCTGGTTGCTTTCAACAATGAAAACAATACGCTCGCCATTCAAAGAATTGTAAATGAAAACGACCAGGTTTTACCACAATTAGCAGCCAATTTTAATCTCTTTAGGTTTAATGAAGCTTTTTATGAGGCATTGTCCCTCTTTCCCCAGGTGTCGGTTCCCTATGGAGAGTACATGCTCGGAGGGGGGGCTCAAAGCGTTTTATATCAGAAAGTCGGTAATATTGCGACCGAAAAGCCTCTTTTGGTAATAGGAAGCCAGCAGAACCGAAAAACAGCTGTTTTAGCAGGTGAGGGAATATGGAAATGGCGAATCCAGGAATATGCGGAAACAGGAAACGCAGATGGGTTTGATGATTTTGTTTCAAAGACGGTTCAATATCTCTCTGCTAAAGATGACAAAAGGAGGTTCAAGGTATACCCTTTGAAGAATGAATATACTGATAATGAACCCGTGATTTTTGAATCAGAAATTTACAATGAAATTTTCGACCCGGTGTTTAATCATACGATTCATCTTGTGATTTCCAATGAAGCAGGGAATAGCGAAAGTTTTCAATTTACAACCAACCCTTCCAACACCCGCTACCGCATCACTGGATTAGATGAAGGAATCTATCAGTACCGTGCTGAGACAACGATAGACGGGAAGAAATACGATATTGAAGGAGAATTCTCTATTGAAAAGCTGCAATTGGAGAATATCAACCTGATGGCTGATCATGAGCTGTTAAGAAAAATATCGGCAAATTCGCGAGGACAATTTTACCTGCCTGCTAACTTCAATTCGTTGGAAGAAGATTTATTGCAGCAAGAAGTGAAAAGCATCATCTATACAGAAGAACAGTTTTTGCCGGTTATAAACCTTTGGTGGTTTTTTGTTTTGTTAATCTTACTAATTTCTGTGGAATGGTTCCTAAGAAAATACAATGGCAGCTACTGATATCCTCTTTTCAGCATTTTCCGCGCCTAAATTTGATGTTATTGATGCTCTCGCTGGACTTGCTATCAGGCTGCACCTCAGCCAGGCAAAATTACTCCTGGACCTCATGGACCAAAGACGTAGATAGTCCGGGCATACAGTACAGGTACCTCTGTTCCGGCGAGCAATTCAACGGCTCGAAGTTCACAAAATGGGAAGTAGAGGTATATAATGATTATCCAGCACCCGTGGCCCTAACACTGGCAATAATAGAAGAAGCAACGGGAAACCACGGTAGTGAACAAAAAACTGTAGCCATTCCTCCTGCAAGCCTAAAAACCATCACTTTTTTCAATAGCACTATCAATTGCCAGCAAATTGGGCAAATAGCATTTCTGGAGGTACAGATACTTCCATAAAAAAAGCTGCCGGAAGTAAACACTTTCGGCAGCTTTTAATAATGATATTGCTATGAACTTTTAATCCTTCTGATCTTTCTGTTCTTTCGGAATCTTCTTCTTTTTTACCTTCAAATTTAAAGCTTCTCCTTTGCCATCATAATCAGCTACAATTACGTCACCGTCTACCAACTCCCCTCTCAGGATTTCCTCAGCTACCAGATCCTCCAGGTACTTCTGGATCGCTCTGTTCAGAGGCCTTGCTCCATACTGCGGATCGTAACCTTTGTCTGCAATAAAATCCTTGGCTTTATCACTCAACTCTACCGTGTAGCCCAGAGATGTAATTCTAGCAAATAATTTACCTAAGGTAAGGTCTATAATTTGATGGATATGTTCTCTCTGTAAGGAATTGAACACGATCACATCATCCAGACGATTTAAGAACTCGGGACTGAAAGCCTTTTTCAAAGCATTCTGAATAGTTGATTTCATCAAATCATCCATCCCCTCTACCTTAGATGCAGTAGCAAAACCAATTCCTGAACCAAAATCTTTCAGATCTCTCGCACCAATATTGGATGTCATAATGATGATGGTATTCCTAAAGTCGACTCTTCGTCCAAGCCCATCGGTTAAGATCCCGTCATCCAATACCTGCAACAACAGGTTGTAAACATCCGGGTGCGCTTTCTCAATTTCATCCAGAAGAACAACGCTATAAGGCTTTCGCCGCACTTTTTCGGTCAATTGCCCACCCTCTTCATATCCTACATAACCAGGAGGCGCTCCTACCAATCTTGACACGCTGAATTTTTCCATATACTCACTCATGTCAATTCTGATAAGTGCTTCTTCCTTATCGAACAAATAGGTGGCCAAAACCTTGGCCAATTCTGTTTTACCAACGCCTGTCGGCCCAAGAAAAACAAATGACCCAATAGGCTTTTTAGGATCTTTTAATCCCACCCTGGTTCTTTGAATAGCCTTCACCAACTTTTTGATGGCTTCATCCTGGCCAATCACTTTGCCCTGTAGCTTTTCTGACATACCCAGAAGCTTCAAGCTCTCGTTCTGAGCGATCCTATTGGTAGGGATTCCCGTCATCATGCCAATGACTTCGGCTACGCTTTCTTCGTTTACTTCATATCTTTTAGAGTTCGTCTCTTCTTCCCACCTGGTTTTAGCTTTCTCTAACTGATCCAGAAGCTTCTTCTCTTTATCACGAAGCTGAGCTGCCTCTTCATATTTCTGGCTTTTTACAACCTTGTTCTTTTCCTTTTTAATATCCTCAATGGCTTCTTCAAACTGAAGAATTTCATCAGGAACATGGATGTTATTTATATGAACACGGGCACCAGCTTCATCCAACACGTCAATAGCTTTATCGGGAAGGAACCTGTCGCTTATATAACGATCAGACAACTTCACACAAGCATCAATAGCTTCCTTTGTATAAATAACGTGGTGATGGTCTTCGTATTTATCCTTGATATTCTCAAGAATCTGAATGGTTTCTTCAGGTGAAGTAGCGTCTACCATAACCACCTGGAACCTTCTTGCCAAAGCTCCATCCTTCTCAATATACTGCCTGTATTCATCCAGCGTGGTTGCGCCAATGCATTGGATTTCCCCCCTCGCCAAGGCGGGTTTAAACATATTGGATGCATCAAGCGAACCTGAAGCACCACCTGCACCAACGATAGTATGCAATTCATCTATGAACAAAATCACCTCCGGCGACTTTTCCAACTCGTTCATTACCGCCTTCATCCTTTCTTCAAACTGGCCACGATATTTGGTACCAGCTACCAGAGAGGCGAGGTCAAGCGTTACAACTCTTTTGTTAAATAACACTCTTGAAACTTTCTTCTGCACGATTCTCAAAGCCAAACCTTCCGCAATCGCCGTTTTACCAACACCAGGTTCTCCAATCAAAATCGGATTGTTTTTCTTCCTCCTACTCAAAATCTGCGCCACCCTCTCAATCTCTTTCTCCCTACCTACGATAGGATCCAGTTTGTCAGCTTCTGCAAGTTTTGTAAGGTCCCTGCCAAAGTTGTCTAACACAGGCGTACGGGATTTCTCTGTTCCTTTCGCTGCTGCAGGTTCTTTTCCAGACGATGAGCTCCCAAAAATTCTTGATGAATCATCATCAGGATCATCAGTGTCAGAGGATGCCATAGGATTCTGCGTTTGGTATTCCAGCAGTTCCTTCACGACATCATAATTGACATCAAATTTTTCCATTATTTGCGTAGCAATGTTATCTTCATCTCTTAATATGGACAGCAGCAAGTGCTCGGTTCCAATCAATTGACTCTTGAAAATCTTTGCTTCCAGATACGTTATTTTTAATACTTTTTCTGACTGACGAGTAAGAGGGATATTAGCAAGATTTTTCACATTGTTGGTTGCAGTGCCTTTGGTTGCCTGTTCAACTGCAATCCTAAGGTCATCTAATGCAACACCTAACTTTTTAAGCAAACTTACAGCCACGCCTTCACCCTCCCGGATCATTCCTAAAAGTAAATGCTCTGTTCCTATATAATCATGGCCAAGCCGCAATGCTTCTTCTCTACTAAGTGATATTACCTCTTTTACTCTATTTGAAAATTTTGCTTCCATATTCGAGGATTTCTTTATCTAAATATAAATGTATATACGTAAAAATGATTTCGATCAGTTATTAATTTGTTAATAAAGGTAAATTATTCTTGACAATCAACTACAAAACCAATAAAGAAAAATATTTGTTCAGATTCATTTTTTAATTGTGGATTGCAGGAGTATGTGACGAGCATTTGGACCTTCACAAAACAACAGATCAATGATACTAAGGTTTTCTGCAAAATTTCTGCCAAAAACCTGATTATATATACATGGCTCTAATAAACCATTATTTTTATAGGAAACTTTTGGGTGTATCGTGCTCCTGAAATCATTTATGGGCGATGATGCGACTTTTTCATAGAAAGTTGTGAATGACAAAGTAGAATCTATTTCCAACAAATTCAGACAAAGTGTCAGCAAGTCCAAATTCAGATCGAATAATTTTTCAAACTTCTTCTTAAAAACTGCCTGAAACAAATCTGCATAATGCTCGAAAAAAGGAGATTTGCCATACGCAGATTGGATTGTACGCCAATGCGTTGCGACCCACCGCTGTTCATAATCAATTTCCACCTCTCTAATAGGGATATTACTGTTACCCTTTCGGACCGGCACTATCAATGATTCAGTTTTTTGCGAAGTTTTAATACAGCATCTGTTTCTGTAGGTCTGCTTTATGTAGTTTTCGTTAACTTCAAGTAAAATTTGTTCATGTTTCAGTATGCAAATGAAATACTCAATACATGGAAGATAATGAAGAGGAATTAAAGCGGTCATAAGACCAAATATAGGAATAAAAAAGAAAGGGCTTTAGAAATACTGCTCGATATCTCCCTTACCCTCCCTTAGGACTTCAAAGGTATCTTGCGTGCAGTCCACCACTGTTGAAGCTATATTATTACCATACCCTCCATCAATGACGATATCAACCAAATTGCCAAATTTTTCATAGATCAAACTCGGGTCCGTTGAATATTCAATTAATTCATCCTCATCACGAATAGAGGTGGTTATAATTGGGTTCCCTAGTTGCTTTACAATGGCACGGGGAATATTATGATCCGGAACACGAATCCCAACAGACTTCTTCTTCGCATTTAATATTTTAGGCACCTGACTGTTTGATTCAAGTATAAAAGTAAAAGGTCCGGGCAATGCTTTCTTCATTACTTTAAACACGGGTGTGGACAGGTGCTTTACATAACTTGAAATATCACTTAGGTCGTAACAGATAAAAGAGAGGTTGTTTTTAGCAGGATTTATTCCTTTAATTCTACAAACTCTTTCCACGGCTTTTTGATTGAAGATGTCACAGCCCATACCATACACCGTATCAGTAGGATATATAATTACACCTCCATTTCGTAGCACCTCTACAATTTGGTCAAGTTTATTTTGTTCCGGGTTTTCTTCGTATAATTTTATAAATTCAGCAGTCATAAAAAATCAGGTTGAATAAACTTTTTTCTTCTCCTCTTAAATTATATAGCGATTGCTATCAAGAACACTATTTGGAAGAGAAATGCTTTGGTATATATACCTATAAATTTAGTGAAAGTTTCATCTAATACTTACAAGGTTTTAAAATAAGGGCACTTTTTGGTGAACAAATCGTTATTTTTGCTGCCTTTGTTGGCCAGTTTTAAAAAAGCAACAGGATATATAGATAAGTGTTGCAAGGTGTTAATTAGTAAAAATCCTAAAATAAAGCTCAACAACTTATGCGCTGGCACTTTTGCAAGCGGTTATTGGTTAACTTTATTCCTTCAACTATTTTGAATAGAGATTTAAAAGGGTAATGAAAAAGAAAAAGATTTTTGTAATATTTATTCTGGTGTTTTCGGTGCTGTTGTCGTCCTTTGGGCTCTATTTTTACCAATTAATAAAAACACCCAATATATTAGTAGATCGGGCAGACGCACCCATTATTATACCAAAAGGATCCTCTTTTAAAAATGTTCAAGATAAACTGTACGATGGAGGATATGTTCAGGATCTGGTAGCTTTTAGCTTTCTTGCTAAATTAATGGATTATGATGAAAATGTAAAAGCTGGCAGGTTCTTGTTAAAAAAGGATATGAGCAACCTTGAAGCCATTAAGCTTCTGAGGTCGGGAAGTCAGGAGCCTTTGGATATTACTTTTAACAATATCAGACTAAAAGAAGAACTTGCTGAAAAAATATGTGCAAATATTGGAGCTGATAGTGATAAGTTTTATGAATTGCTTCAGGATACGGCACTGATCAGAAACCTCGGGTTTAATGAACATACCATATTAAGCATGTTTATTCCAAATACTTATGAAGTATATTGGACTATTTCTGAGGAGGAATTACTTCAGCGTATGAAAACAGAATATGACAAGTTCTGGAATGACGAAAGGACGAAAAAAGCTGAAGCAATAGGATTAAGTCCTCAGGAAGTATCGACTTTGGCCTCGATTGTTGAAGCAGAGAGCAAAAGAATAGACGAAAAACCGACAATTGCCGGCGTCTATATCAACAGACTGGAAAGAGGCATGGCCCTGCAGGCAGACCCCACATTGGTATATGCTGCCGGAGATTTTACGATCAAACGAGTATTAAATAAACACAAGGAGATAGAATCACCCTACAACACCTATAAATATGCCGGCTTACCACCGGGACCTATCAATATTCCTCCCATTTCGGCCATTGATGCGGTTTTAAATTTTCAAAGTCATAAGTACCTTTACTTCTGTGCCAAAGAAGATTTTTCCGGATATCATAATTTTGCGACCAATTTGAGCCAGCACCTTAACAATGCCAGGCGTTACCAAAATGCTCTAAACAGAGCAAAACTGTACAAGTAAAAGCTTTAGGATGTTTATATACCATCACTCATTAAGGGTAAGATATGCTGAAACCGACCAAATGGGGTATGTGTATTACGGAAATTATGCTACTTATTATGAAGTCGCAAGGGCAGAAGCTCTGAGGAGCCTTGGTCTGTCCTATAAAGAGGTGGAAGATGCGGGGGTAATGATGCCTGTTATAAAAAACAGCTCTTTGTATTTTCAACCTGCCCGCTATGATGATTTGCTGGATATCAAGGTGATGTTGAAATCGGAACCAACTGCACGGATCACTTTCTATTATGAAATTTTCGTAAATGATGTACTGATACATAGCGGTGATACTACGTTGGCCTTTGTGAATGTGGAAACCTTTCGACCCTGCAAAGCTCCGGAGTTGATGGTGAAGTTGTTAAAACCTTTTTTCGATGAAAAAGAGAATTGAGGAAAAAATAAGAGGTTCGCGAAGATACCTTCGGCTTTTAGAAGTTCTTAAAAAGATTTACATCAAAAAAAGGAACATCTCGGTTTATGATGTCATCATAGTCTTTATAGAAAAAGTAAAGAAAGACGAGATATTCGAAAGAGCAAATAGCGTAGCCTTTAATTTTACCCTAGCCATCTTTCCGGCTATTATATTTATTTTCACGCTTATCCCCTATATCCCCTACCCACCGGAGCTCGATGTGAAAATCTTACGCTTTCTACAAGATGTGATGCCTTATAGCATGTACGATGCTGCCGCCTCCACTATTGAAGATATTGTGAGTAAACCTCGGGGAGGATTACTGTCTTTTGGTTTTATATTGGCCTTGTATCTGGCTACAAACGGGATGAGTTCACTGATGCAGGCCTTCAATAAATGTTACAAAACAGTAGAAAGAAGAAGTTTTCTCAAAACCAGGTTGATAGCAACTGCTCTCACATTTACTTTGGCTTTTGCTTTATTCCTCGCTGTTTTACTTTTGATTATAGGACAATTTTTTATAGCTGCGCTCAAAGATTATGTTTTTCTTGAGGATTTCGTTGTTTATCTCATCATTGTTTTGAGATTTGTGGTCGTATTTGTTATTTTCCTAACAGGAATTTCCTGCATTTATTATCTCGCTCCGGCAGTTCGTGACCGATGGCGCTTTTTCTCATTTGGTTCATTTATCGCCACATTACTAAGCTTAGGCGTTTCATATGGGTTCTCTTTTTACATCAACAATTTTGCCACCTACAACAAACTCTATGGTTCTATCGGGGCATTAATTGCAACCATGATCTGGCTCTTTATATTAAGCGTGGTTTTATTAGTCGGTTTTGAAATTAACGCCAGTATTGACAAGGCGACGAAGCTGAGTCGGGATAGAACTATGAGCGTAAAAGCTGTGGCACAATCCTAGAAAATCCTAGAATAGCTTGAATTGTCTCGGGTCAGTAAAATCCATAAACCTGACCCGAGACAATCTGAGTCTGCTTAAAACTTATTGTAGCCCAAAAATCCTGGCTATTTCTTCCGCCGGAAGATTTTTATTGTACAATCTAAGTTCGTCCATCACCCCTCTGAAGTCATCGTCTTCTTCACAATAGTTCGAATGCCCGATAAAGTTTTGAGTTCTTTGAACATTCACAATGCCGTGGCCCTCTGCTTTTTCAGCTACCAATTCACCATCGATGTATAACTTCATTTCACCTGCAGGACTAATAGTAGCCGCTACAAATTGAAACTCACCATTCTTAATGACATCTTTGGCTATAAGCCTTCCCTTGTCACGATTTGTTACTGGATTTTTATTAATCCAGCTTGTAAGAACAAGATCGTTCAAAGTATCATTCCTTGAAAGTGTAATAGGAAGCCCCTCATCTTCTCCCCATCCATTGCCGAGATCAATGATACGCTCAAATTTTCTATTTTCGGTAAATTTCACCCACGCAGTTACGGTAAATCCCTCCTGCCATATTTCATCTAGGGCCGGAAGTTGCACAAAAGAGCCTCCCGCTTTGCCACATTCATTGACACCGTCTTCCTCATTCAAAAATATTCCGGCACCATGCACTGCCTCCACTTCATTAAATTCACCTACAAGAGTCGCATCCAATTTTTTGGCAGAAGCATCTTCCAAATTACCATCAAACTTGTAATACGCAACCAGAAAATCATCATAATTTACATCAGGATCTTCCGTACCCGGCACTTCCGGTTCGTCAATAGGATCATCAGGAATTACATTCGAACTGTCATCGTCACTAGAACAACTAAGAAAAGTGATCATAGAAAAAAACAAGAGACAGTAGCTCAAAAAGATAAAATTTCGTTTCATAAGTTTTAAAAATTTATAGTACAAACCCGGATATTTCCGGTACAAAAAAATGCAACCAGAGATTGTTGCTTCGAAAAATAATAGGATAAGTAGCGAAACGAGGATTAAATGGCTTTTGTTTCGCTGACTATCTTGGATTGAAATAAAAAGCTGCATTTTTACTGCTAAGTTGTTGATTCCAAATTGATTACAATGAAACAATTTTTCACCCAGTCGTTTCTGTTCTAATTTGGGCTGGTTCTTTTATAAACCTTATAATTGGCAACATTTGCTTCATTACTTTTCGGAAGAAAAACATTTTACTCACAGAGAACAGTAGAAACAAATATTTGTAAAGTAAGTTAGAGGACTGAAAACCCGATCCTGTATGTCAACAAAAGAAAGCAAAGAGTCTCCCGGAATATTTAGCATCCTTAAGAAGATAGACTTCAAAAAAGCAGCAAAGCTTTTTAGCAAAATCGATGTTGTAGAGGCTTTTAATAATGTCTCTAAAATGAACAATGCAGAACTTTATCAACTGATGAAACTGCTAAAGGGAGGCGACAAAGAAAAAGCCCTGCCTCCTATTGATGGGGATTTTTACGACTTATCTTCACTTTTAGAACCACATGAGCGGGAGATTCAACTGAAGGTGAGAGCGTTTATGGAGAAAGAAGTCGCTCCAATTGCTAACGAATATTGGCTCCGGGACGAGTTTCCATTCCAATTGATTCCGCAAATGGCGAAGCTAAACATCGCCGGCCTTACATACGAAGGCTATAGTTGCCCAAATCAACGTTTTATACTTGAAGGGATTATAGCCATGGAAATGGCCCGAATAGATGTTTCCATTTCAACGTTTTTTGGTGTCCATAGCGGGCTGGCAATGGGCTCTATATATTTATGTGGCTCTGAGGAGCAGAAACAAAAATGGTTGCCCCCCATGCAACGCATGGAAATCATCGGTGCCTTCGGATTGACGGAGCCTGAAGTGGGCTCTGCTGTTGCGGGAGGCCTAACGGTCACAGCAAAAAGAGAGGGAGATAGTTGGATCCTTAATGGCCAGAAGAAATGGATTGGAAATGCCACTTTTTCGGATATCACCATCATTTGGGCCAGGGACGTCGATGATAATCAGGTTAAAGGCTTTATTGTAGAGAAGGAAACCCCTGGTTTTCAGACAGAGAAAATGACCGGCAAAATGGCTTTAAGAATTACTCAGAATGCCCTGATCACCTTGACAAACTGCAAGGTTAACGAAGCAAACAGGTTACAGGAGGCTAACAGCTTCAAGGACACTTCCAAAGTGCTGCGGATGACGCGGGCCGGAGTGGCCTGGCAGGCGGTTGGCTGCGCAAGGGGCGCTTATGAGAATGCGCTCGCATATACACATCAACGTCACCAGTTCGGCAAATCCATCAGCTCCTTCCAGTTGGTGCAGGACCTACTGGTGGAAATGTTAAGTAACCTTACCGCCGCCCAAACCATGGTTTTTCGCCTATCGCAGTTGCAGGATCAAGGCCTACTTACTGACGAACAGGCTTCATTAGCCAAGGTTTTTTGTTCGCTCAGAACCAGAGATATTGTAAGCCACGCCAGGGAATTGTTCGGTGGAAACGGAATTCTGATCGATTATAATATCGCACGATTTGTTGCCGATGCCGAAGCCATATACTCTTATGAAGGCACCAAAGAAATTAATTCTTTGATTGTAGGCCGCGCCATTACGGGAAAAAGTGCATTTATTTAGATAACCTTATTTTAGACGCAATACGATTGATACTCAATTACACATGGCCATTTCGATTGACAATTTAAGAATAGGATTAAGGTATTACCTGAAAAATTTTGACGAGCGTACTGAATTTGAAGTACTCGAAAAAATTTCAGAAAATGATTTTAAGGTAAAAGATCTCCACAGCCTTGAAACCTTCTACTTCCAGGATCTTATTCGTTTTGGTATTTCTAAGGATTATGAGTTGGAGGAGTTAGGTGCCGGTGAGTAGAAATATTGGTGCACGCATCACAATTTATAAAAGTACATCTTTCGAGGTATTTTCTCAGGAATTGGTGCGCCGATTTCATTTTTGTCCGATTCGAAACATCAATATAAAACCGACGAATAACTCATACGCAGCCCCTGCTGACCTCCTTTTCTTGCATTCTCATCGACCTTCTTATTACATGCTTCACGCCTTCTCGTCGTTGAGGGTATCAAATAAACGTCTATAAACTTTAGTAAAAGAGGATAAAACTATTTTGCTATTTGAAGCAAACGCTCATGCAGAATTATAAGTGGCCTGTTTCTTATCCTATTTTGTTCGTTTAATTCTTTCTCATAAAGAAATCCTTTATGAGAAGTCGAAAAACGTTTATCCAAGGTTTTAGATGTTGCTATTAGCTTTTCCAACCCGGGGAGTAGTTCTCCAGCCTTCTGTCTTGAAAAATCCTCTGAATTAAAGGCGGACTCCAGTTCTTTAAATTCGAGGTAATGCTTCCTTAAATCAACCATTAATCTAAAATGCTCAAATTCGCTGATGTTCATTTTTGGCTTTATCGCATATAATATATTTCTTGCATGCTCTGCTTTGGCGATCATCTCCGAGATCGTTTTGCTTTTAGCAGGCTTGCCATTTCTGATCAGCTCTGGCTCCAATGTTAACGCCTCCCATAATTTTTTGCTTTCTTCAACTGATAATGCGAATCTTTCCTGTGCGTATTCAGACACAAATGTTTCTGGAATAATCGGTTCTGATTGCTTTAGTGCCTGTGCATATGCTGCCACCAGAATTCTGAAACCGGATAAAGGGTAGGCATTTCTTATTTGCTCCATATCCACCAGGTCATAGCCGTCATCCCAAGTGAACCCATATAGGCCAGAGGTTGACCAGGAGGTCATAATTAAACCTTCATAAGAAGCTTTTCTGGAATAAGGTATAAAATCGCGTTGATTATTAAAATGCTTTTCCCAGTCGGTCACGTACCAGTTGTCCGGATGACTTCGGATGGCCGGAGCACCCCAAAATGTAAACCCTTTCTCCTGCAGGGCCCCTATATCACCAAAATAATTTGTCTTCCAACCATAGTTCCAGTCAATAAATATTGTCTCTTTGGGCAACTCTTCGGCTGCCTCAGGATATGTCAGAAGGATATCTGCCCACATCACAGGTTTTTTACCCAAACCGGTAACAATCTGGGTGATCATTTTCATGTGATCAACAAATAATTTTGATTTTCCTTCTTTTTCGGCCTTCAATGAACATTTCTCACAGTGCCCGAGGAGATAGGTCTCGTCGCCGCCGATGTGGATATAATCGGATTTATGCAACGTAGCCATATCCGTAAAAAGATCCGTAAAGAGGGCCAAATTTCCTTCACTTTCTAAAGGACAAATCTGAGATATATCTTTCCGGTTTTCTTTTAAGTGACTATAGCGTGAATTTCTTAAGATGTATTCCACATGCCCAAAACTCTGCTGCAAGGGGATAACCGAAATGCCTAACCTATTGCAATAGTTGATAAATGTCTGTATTTCATTGCGGCTATAGGATAAATCATTGGATATGGTAGCATGCTTTTCATAAGGAAAGGTAGCTTCCCACTCTACAACCAACGTGTTTATTCCAAAACCCGAGAGCTCTTTTGCAAAACTCTTTAAAGC
Organism: uncultured Roseivirgaceae bacterium; assembly: GCA_964537095.1. Taxonomy (GTDB): domain Bacteria; phylum Bacteroidota; class Bacteroidia; order Cytophagales; family Cyclobacteriaceae; genus CAMPJM01. The sequence continues at coordinate 11,741 of CAZHZR010000012.1, read as the reverse complement.
GTCTGGGGTCATTACCTGAATCCTCAAATCCAAATGAAAGCCCCTGACCTGGGATTCGCTATCGCGTAAACTATCTTGCGCACACAGAATTTCTGATTGACAGGTAAACAGCAACGACATCATCAACACCTTCAAGAATAATCTAATGCTCATTTTTGATTTATTTTAGTGAGATCCCTGATTCGTAAACAGCCATAAATTTACTGAAGGCGCTCTCCAACATCTGGAGGACGATCAATTCTTTAAACCTTAACTACTGCCCAAACTGCAACTACCAGCTGGAGGGTTCTGACCTGTGCTATGGATAGCACAAGGTTGTGCGTGTGTCCTGCACCCCTAGCGAAGCCAGGCAGAAAGATTCGCTTTTACAAATTCATCGTCATTCAGCTCAGGATAGTCCATATAAACTCTCGATATTTCGTCATACTGGCCATCTGATAATGTTTCTTCCGGATTCAGACACCAAGTTCCTTCAAGCAAGCCCTGTCTCCTTAAAACCTCATGGATACCTGGTATGCATCCTTTAAAATGATTGGAGGCATCAAAAAATACAGCATTGGTATCCGTAACTGCTATACCTCTTTTTAATAATTCAAAGGAAGAGCCTCCTTCTACTTTCGTCTTTTTTATCTCATTAAATAATGCTACTGCCTTTTTAGTCCATACCGCCCAATGACCCAGCAAACCTCCCACAATGGATTTCTCACGATATTCCCCATCCACATTAAATCTGTAGGTTGTTAGCAGATCAGCAACTATATTGTCGTCATTGCCGGTATATAAGGCAATATCTTTAAACCGTGAAGAATAACAGACTGCTCTCACTACATCAATGGTCTGATAACGATTAAAGGGAGCCATTTTTATAGCCTGAACATTAGGAATTTGGGCAAAATCTTTCCAGAAATCAAAGCTTAAATACCTTCCGCCTGCAGAGGGTTGTAAATAGAACCCAAATATTGGAATTATTTCAGCAATTCTTTCTGCACGTTTTATCAAGTTTAATTCAGAACAATTATCTAATCCTCCAGGGCTTAACAAGCCAAGATGATAGCCGAGTGATTTTGAGATTTCCGCTTCTTTTAATGCTTCCTCAGTCCGCCCCACTATTCCAGCCACCTTAATAATTGGCCTGGACAAATTTGCCTGCTCCACCTCTTCGGCGGCCAAGCGCAAAACCCGTTCAAACAATCCATATTTCTTATCTCTTATTTCAAACTGCGTGGTATGTACGCCTACTGCTATTCCTCCCACTCCGCTGGCGAGGTAGTACTTTGTTAAGGCCCGCTGCCTTTTCTCATCCATTTTTCCAGAAGAATCCAAGGCCAGAGGATGGGCAGGGATTACCACCCCTTCATGCAATAACTCTTTTATTTCTGTTGATATAGCCATAGTTGTTTAGTAGTTACCTGATCGTTCCTGAAAATGAGTGGGTTTATCGATAGTTTCTCCTCCGCCATCTACCCATAAGGCTGTCCATTCGATCATTTCTCTGATAGATACTTTAGGATAGCCAAATATGCTGTGACATTGGGACGCATTATTTAATAATGAGGTGGGGGCTTCGGAATTGACGAATTCGGGTACTTTTTTAAATATCTTTCCAAATTCACTGGCAATCCAGCGGACAGATAAAGTCTCCGGCCCTGTAACATTTAATAATTTAGGTGGGGATTCACAAATAAGTAGAGATCTTATTGCTACTTCATTGGCATCACCTTGCCATATCACATTCAAATGTCCATTGGTAAGATCAATTGGTTTTTCTTCCTTTACCAATTTAGCGATTTCAAGAAGTGTACCATAGCGTAAATCGATAGCATAATTTAATCGATAGATGAGCATTTTGATATTGAATTTATGAGAATAGTATTCAAATATCCTCTCTCTTCCCAAACAGGATTGAGCATATTCTCCCATAGGATCAGGCTTCACATCTTCGGTAGCTCCTCCTGATCCATAGGATAAGAAAGGATAAACATTCCCTGATGAGAAAACCACGATTCTAGAGTTCTTAAACTTTTCCCCAACCATACCTGGCAGGTAAGTATTCATTGCCCAGGTAAAATGTTCATTTCCGGTAGTACCAAATTTTTTACCTGCCATGAAAATTACGTTTTCCACTTCTGGAAGGGCTCGCAACTCCTCATTGTTCAATATATCCGCAGTTATTACTTCTACACCGAAACGCTCCAGGTCATCTCTAACACCGGCATCCGAAAAACGGGAAACTCCTATTATTCTCTTTTTTATTCCGGCTTCTTTAGCAGCCCTTACGGCCAGCTTAGCGAGGCTAGGCCCCATTTTACCACCAACCCCTAAAATGATAATATCGCCTTTTATATCGGCTATTGCTTTTACAAGCTCCAAAGATGGAGTGGTTAACTTCCTTTCAAGTTCTTCAACTGACGTCATATGTCTATATATTTTTGAATATTAAACCATAAACTCATACACGGCTACAAAAAGATGTTGTAAAAATTACTTCCAGCCAGCACAAAAAGTATCAAAATACCTATTATGCCAATCACGTTAGTGGTTGGAGAATTTACCAGATCACCCATTATCTTTTTATTCCTGGCTATGAAGAAGATCCCCAACCCAATAAACGGCACTATAAAAATGGTGATCCCCTGGGCAAAAACTATTAGCTCCAGTGGTATTTTGCCAAAGCTAATAGCTATAACAGCTCCGGAAATAATGGTCATGGAAATCATTAATTTTACTGGTCTTTTACTTAAATCACTGCCCATCGACATAGCATCTGCAAGCAGTGAACCGCCTATGGCAGCATTTCCTATAAGGGAGGAAAAAGAGGCCCCAAAAAGACCTACCATGAAAATGATTGTAGCGTAGGATCCAAAAAGCGGCTCCAGTGCCTTTCCCATGTCTGTAGCAACATTCACCTCAATGCCTTGAGGATGAAGAATGGAGCCGGCACTCATTAAAATCATGGCAGATATCGTTCCCAAAATGAGTATCCCTGTAAAGCTTTCTCTTTTAGCGCGCTTGGCTTCTGACCTCTTCCAGCCTCTTTCTTGAACAAGATAGGACTGATAAAAAGCACCTACTATAGAAAAACTGGAAGCCACCAATGCTATCACAAGCGGCAAGGATTTGTCAGGGATAGTGGGAATTAATCCTTCCATTACTTCCGCAGGGCTTGGTTTTGCTAGTACTAACGTAATGACAAAAGAGATGAGCATAATGGCTACCATTGCAATCATCACCTTTTCCAGAACCTTATAAAAGGACTTATAGAAAAGCAATGAGATTCCCAGCATTGATATAAATATAATCCATGGAGTTGAAGACGTATTAAATGCCTCGGAAAGAGACACTCCCACTCCAATAGTATTACCTGCCTGGAAGGAGGCTGCGACGAGAAAGATTCCCAAACCTGTAACTACTGCGCTCCACCTGCCCCATTTGTGCTTAAAGGTTTGGAGTAAAGATTGATTGGTGGCGATACCAATTCTTGCCCCCATACCTGCGAAGGATATCATCAATCCTGTTGCGATTACAACTACCCACAGCAACTCCTGCCCATGGTTTGCTCCAAGTTTTGTTGTCACTGTTAAACTACCAGGTCCGAATACAAGTGCGGCTGTAATTATTCCAGGTCCTAACGATAACCATGCTTCTCTTATCCTAGACCAGATGCTTCTCTTACCAATTTCTCTCAAGCTTAGTTATTTTTCAACAATTTAAATGGGCTGCTATTCACTTTAAAAAAACTATGCGCATAGCGAAAGTTTCATAATGAATAAGTCGTGAAAATCAATCTTTGCAATTTCGTTTCATTTCGTTACGAAGATATAAATTTATATTTCCTTGTCAAACTCTATTTTATTTTTTTTATTTGGAGAATGATTGTGTCAAATTTAAGTACTTATAGTGTCGCAATTAAATAAATGGAGTGAAAGTCACTGCACGCCCCCTGCGAGTTCAGGGATGATCTATGAAGGAGTTAAATCATTATCTAAAAATATAAAATTATGAAAAGTCGCCCTTGGTTAATATTTGCTATTTCTACTACAGTTTTATGGGGGATCTGGGGTGCTTTCATTGAATCTTCAGAGAAGGCCGGTTTCCCTGCCACGTTAGGGTATTCCGTATGGGCGCTCACAATGATCCCTTGTGCTCTTGTAGCATTACGTATCAATAAGTGGAGGTTAGACTGTGATGCAAAATCAATTGCTTATGGAATGATCGTCGGGTTATTGGGAGCAGGGGGGCAATTGATTTTGTTTCAGGCTTTACGTGAAGGTCCTGCATATATAGTATTTCCTGTAATTTCCTTGTCTCCTGTTGTAACGATATTTTTATCTACTATTTTCTTAAAAGAAACCACCACAAAAAAGCACTGGACTGGAATTGTATTGGCCATCATCGCTATACTCCTTTTATCTTACCAGGAGCCGGATGTCGAGAATTTCAGAGGCTATCTATGGTTAATACTTTCGATACTGGTATTCCTTATGTGGGGGGTACAAGCTTATTTTATGAAAGTATCGAATGAAAGCATGAAAGCAGAAAGCATCTTTTTCTATATGATGGTCTCTGGCGTAATGCTGATCCCAATAGCGCTTTTCATGACCGATTTCTCGAAAGATATAAACTGGGGACTCGACGGCCCATTCCTTGCGGCTATAGTTCAGGTTTTGAACGCCATAGGTGCACTAACGCTGGTATATGCGATCCGTTATGGCAAAGCCATCATTGTGGTTCCCATGACTGCCCTTGCCCCCGTGATTACTATAGTAATATCTTTGGTTATTTATGCGGTATTTCCACACACCATTGTAATACTCGGGATGGTTTTTGCTACTACCGCAATATATCTCATGGCAGAATAAGTAGCCTATTTGTTAATAGCAGGGTTTACTTGCTGCAACTGAGGAGCGTTTTTCAAGCTCTGTTTACATTGGTTAACCATGTCACCTTAAATTTAAAAACTTGAGGTAGAAGGCAGGAGCTTGCTGGCGATTGCGCTTTCTTCTATATTTAATTAAGTAAAACCGAATCTCCCGAATTTTATGATACGAAAGTTATATTTATTATTCACAATTATTTTAATGGCTACCGGCTATTCTAAAAGTCAAACAAATTACGACGAAAGCAAGGTGCCGGATTACGAATTGCCTCCACTCTTAATCTCAGAAAACGGAATAGATATAGCCGATAGCAAAAGCTGGATGAAAGTACGCAGGCCCGAGATACTTTCTCTTTTTGAAAAAAACATGTACGGCCAGGTACCAGGCGACCTCAAACTATCTTCCTGGAGAATACTAGAAGAAGACAAGAATGCCTTGAATGGTAGCGCTATTCGGAAACAACTATTGCTTACCTTCAAGAAAAATGACAAGCAACTTGATGTAAACTTACTGATTTACCTCCCTTCCGGTGTTGAAAAAGCCCCTTTGTTTGTTGGGTATAATTTTTACGGCAATCATACTATAGCCCATGATCCTGAAATTATCATTCCTACATCCTGGACGCTTAACAATGCGGATTTCGGCATTACAGACCATCAGCCTAATGAAAAATCCAGGGGAGTTCAGGAAAGTCGCTGGGCGGTACAAAAGATCCTCGATGCAGGTTATGGCCTCGCCACCATGTATTATGGAGATGTTGATCCCGATAAATTCGGTGAAGGTGGCAATGATTTTTCCGATGGAGTGCATCCTTTGCTATACAAACAAGGACAAACCAAGCCACTTCCGCATGAATGGCAAGCAATCTCAGCATGGTCCTGGGGACTGAGCCGTGCCATGGATTACTTTGAGCAGGATAGCAATATCGATGCAGGAAAGGTTGTTGTAATGGGGCATTCCAGGTTAGGCAAAGCTTCTTTGTGGGCCGGCGCCCAGGACCAACGCTTCGCCATCGTTATTTCTAATAATTCAGGAAGTGGAGGAGCCGCCCTTGCCAGAAGGCAATATGGAGAAAGACTGGGGGGCATGAATGGCTATTTTCAACATTGGTTCTGCGACAACTTATCGAAATATGACTATAAAGAAAACGAGCTTCCATTTGATCAGCACATGCTTATAGCCCTTATTGCTCCAAGGCCTGTTTACATTGCAAGCGGTATAGAAGATAAATGGGCAGATCCAAAAGGGGAATATTTATCCGCTTATCATGCCACACCCGTTTATGCGTTATTTGGGAAACCTGGCCTGATTTCTCCGCATCAGCCAGAAGAAAACAAGCCGGTCATGACCACTATCGGATACCATATCAGGAGCGGAGGACATGATGTGACAGATTTCGACTGGGAGCAATTTATCAATTTTGCAAACCTGCACCTGGAAAGGTGATTCAATCGTTGTGCAGCGTATTCACCTATACTCCGAACTTTTCCTAACAGGCATTTAGCTACCTATTAACCTGAGTTCGATTCATCTTCTTCGTCCTCGCCGGACGGGCCCCCGAGAGCAACCTCGGGGCAAAAAAATCAAGGCTGAATTCAGCTGAGATGAGATTATTTTGAACCACGTAAAAAAAGCCTACACAATTTCGTTGCCAGGCTTCTTTTACTTTTTAATCATTTCTCAGCTACTAGTCGCTGCTTTTATAACTCTTTGAGCCTTATGTTTCTAAAAAACACTTTCGAACCGTGACCTAAGAAAGCGATATGTCCGGTTTTTCTATTCAAGCCCGGATGGTCTTTTCCGTCCAATGTTCCATTTTTAGTAGCTTGTTTCAAGTCACCATCAAGAACAACTTTTCCATTGAGCGTTACTCTTATTTTATCTCCTTTGATATAAATTTCCTCTGTATTCCACTGTCCAACGGGATTTAGAGCGCCTTTGGTGGCAGCGATAATTCCATAAACCGACCCATGATATTGATATTCCTCCAGGTTTTTGTAAACATCTGCCTCATCGTCCAATATCTGTACCTCCATGCCTACATATGCTGCATCGCCTTCTAAAGGAGTACGGATACCCACTCCATTGTTAGCGCCTCCAGTCAATTTAAATTCAAATCTGAATACAAAATCCGCATACTCTTCTTTGGTGTAAAAATTCCCTCCAGAACCAGTCTCAGGATTCACCCAAAGCTCGCCCTGCTCATTGATGGTATAACTATCGGAGCCCGTCCATTTATTCAGATGCGTGCCATCAAATAAAACTTCAAAATTTTCACTTTTCTCTTGCGGAGATAATTCAAAAAGCTTCTTCCTAGGCAATTCCTTGATGAATATATCTCTGTAATAAACACGATTACCATGGGCCTGCAGTTCAATTTGCTCACTCGGAAAAATGGACTGTTTGCGATCCCAAAAATTTTCTAAAGGCACGTTGTCGGTTACCAACTCCCCATTTAAGTACACAGTGACCTCATCACCTACCATGCGGATTTTAAATGTATTCCATTCGCCCAATGGATTGTCAGCGACTTTCAGAGGTTTGGACTCGAACTTTTGATTGTTGTACAAGCCTCCGGATCCAACTTCAGCACCAACATCGGTTCGTGAAACGTCCCAGATCTGGACTTGTGGCGTCCCTCTCAGATACACTCCTGCGTCACCTTCTGTTCCTTCCTTATCCAATTTCCAATCCACCAACATTTCTATGTCTCCATATTGCTTGGTAGTGGCAATGTTATCTCCTGTACCATTGAAGACAAGTTCCCCATTGATTACCTCCCAACCTTGTCTCATCACGCTATCGGCTGCCTGCTGTTTGATTTGGAGTGCTTTATCAGATAAGGTCTTTCTCTTGATCGGGTTTTCGACCAAACCCTTCCAACCACTTAAATCTTTGCCATTAAACAAGGACACAAAGCCCTCCTCCCGGGACATTTCAGCCAAATGTCTAACAATCGCCTCTTTCAAATATGAGGCTTCGCTGCCCGAAAGATTATCCATTACCTTCTGTAAAATGACCCGAACGGTACCACCATGATATTCAGAATGATCCATGGCAATATTCATCGCTGTTTTTGTCGCAACAGATTTCAGCGCTTCGTCGTCCAAAAATTGAGAAGCAAACACAAGGGATTGGTACGTACCAGTATTTTGCATGGCCGATAAAGCCAAGATTTTCTGCTCATCGGTACGAGAATATGCAAAAGCGTCTCTCAGGTATAAACTTTTGCGTTCTAAAGTTTCATCGCTGTCATTGATTTGCCGAATCAATCCTTTGTAGACTACATCAAAATCTGAATCATTCTGATCTTCTTTGTACAGTCCTATCAAGATTGGAAGCGCCTCCGCATTGTGCCAATCAGCTAAAGCTTCTAATGCTTTTGATTTTTGTTCCGGCGATTGAGAGTGACGATAATTACTCACTGCTTTCAATGCCTCTTCGCCTCCTAAACCCGCAAATATAGGGAAGAACTTAGCGGCAGAAGGGGCGGAAGACCTGGAAATCAAAGATGACAAGCGTTTAATTTTATCATCTTTTTTATTGCTGTAGGCCAATGATGCTACGATAGCATGTTGTGTACTTGCGAGCTCATCACCAGACAAATCATCCAGGTCTACCAGCAGCATATCTACATGGGCATCCGTACTCACGCTGGCCAAAACCTGGAAAGCTTTTTTCCTAACTTCTGCACTAGCAGCCTTCGTCAAGGGGTAAACCACATCAAAAGTTCCATCGTTTTTCCTTACACGCAGTATATCCAGCAAAAGCAGCTTCCGGGCGTCGTCTACCGCAGCTAGATTGCTGTTAACAACAGCTATGGGGTCACCAGTAGCTGTAGTTAACAGCAGGTTCGTCAAAAAGGCATCCTGTGCAGCATTTCCACTGCCTAAATGATCTATCAATAACTGAACCTCACGCTGTCCGCTGATATTGTGAATTGCTTGCAGTGCAGCCAATCGCACATTCAGATTGTTTGAATTTAAAGACGGCTTGATCTGCGCTATATTTGCCGACGTCCCGTGCTCCGAGAAGAAAAGCAATATGCTTTCTTGTACCTCCGGTGTCGCTTTTATCAAAGATTTCAAAAGCTTAGCTTTCGCCGCCTCGTTGGGACCTAACTTTGACAAGCCAACATCCCTCAATCGGGCATTGCTCGAATGGGCGGCTGTCAACAGGTTTTTGGTGGCTTTATCCGGGTTCCACGTGCTCAAAATTTCCAATGCTGCAGCTTGTGTCTGAAATGCCTGAGCAGAGGCCGCATTTTTGTATAGGCCTTTTAAAAAGCTAAGGGCCTTTTGCTTATTTCCATTCGCATATAGATTGAGGGCATAGTCTATAGCGGCACCGGCGACGTTGCTATCCTCATAGCGATAATCAACTTGCTTCAGTTTTTGCTCAAATATCTTTTGTGATGATGTACCACCAATTTTACTCAATGCAAACAGGACTGTTTTTTCCAGTTCGGGATGGTCGTGTTTACCCAGCTGGGAGATAATTTTACTTTCATCGTCAGAAGATTTCAAGTCACCCAAGGCAGCCACCACAGCAATTACCGTATGCGGATTAGCAGCCTCATCAAGCGCCTTAGACAATGCATATACAGCCTTTTGGGACTGAATACCATTCAATGCACGGGCTGCTTTTCCGGCCAAATATTCATCAAACAAGAAAGGATAAATTCCATTGACCGCCTCATCCTTTGCGCATTGTTGAAGCAGCTTCAAAATGTATGCTTTGCTATCCTTATTGCCTACTTTTTCCAGCGCATCTAACAATCCGTCAGCATAAGTTTTTCTCAACGTCTCTTTGCCAGCCTGTAAAGCATAGAAAGAATATGAGTTGGAGGCATATTCTATTTTATCATTTTTACCACCTGCAGGCGACAACCCTTGCAACAGTAGGGAGAAGTCGTCTCTCGAAAACCCCTCCATTTCTTCCATTGCCATCGTAAAATTCGCTTTATCATCAGAAGGTTGCATTGCCAACAGATCCGCAATTTTAGTAGCACTGGTACGATTGGCAGGCAACTGACTCCAGGATGGATAGTTTATAAATAACAATAGCGTTAATATAAATCCTATTCTTTTCATGTTTTGTAGCGTAGTTATTAAATAATCCATGGCCCCCTCATCGGTTGATCGATCAATCTATTTGCTCCTTCGTCGTCTAAAAATCTTTGAGTTTTGGAATCAAACTTCAAAGACCTATTCAACCTCAAGGCTATTAATCCTAAATTGACCAAGGTACATGAGTAATATCCATTCTGCTCATTTAACGCAAAGCTTTTACGGGTTCTGATTGCCTCTAAAAAATCTGTTACCTGAGGTGCTGGATCCGGAAACTCCGTCAGCTTCCTATCTAAATCAGGGATATCAGAGACGAATCCTTTGTAGAGCTTTCCTTTAGGCCCTTCTATATAAGCCATCCCTTCATCTTTGCCTTCGCCATCCAGGATGATTTCACAGCCATCAGCATAGCGATATGTAATTCTGCGCCAGGTGCCTACGGCATCACTGTGTTGCTGAGGAGCATCTACCTCAATTTCTACAGGGCTTTCGCCATCTTTGCCCAGGAAATATTGAACAGGATCCAAATAATGCTGCCCCATGTCTCCTAGTCCGCCACCATCATAATCCCAATATCCCCTGAAAGTAGTATGCACTCTGTGAGTACTATATGGTTTGTGGGGTGCGGGGCCTAACCACATATCGTAATCCAGTTCTTTGGGGACGGTTTCGACTGGCAGATTTTCCTTTCCTACCCAATAAAACTTCCAATCAAAACCAGTGTGTTTACTGATAGTCACTTTTAGAGGCCAACCCAACATTCCCGTGTCAACCAACTTTTTGATTTTCTTAACCGGTGCATTGATGCCATAGAAATCACTTTCAAATCTAAACCAGGTGTTGAGCCTAAAGATGTTACCGTGCTGCTCAACTGCTGCTTTCACCTTTTTTCCCTCTCCTATGGTTCTGGTCATAGGTTTTTCACACCAAATATCCTTGCCTGCACGTGCAGCCTCTACAGCCATAACTCCGTGCCAATGTGGAGGTGTCGCGATATGGACTATATCTACTTCTGGCAATTGAACCAATTCTCGAAAATCATGAATTTCTTTAACCCCTCCTCCCAATACTTTCTGCGCCATAGCTAAATGTCGGGTATCCACATCACATATAGCCACGGTTTTGGTACCTGCATAATTAAAGTGACCTCGTCCCATAGCACCTACTCCTACAATGCCCTTGGTCAAATGATCGCTTGGTGGCAAATAGCCCTTCCCTCCCAATACGAATCTGGGAACAATGGTAAAAGCAGCAGTACCCAACAGTGATTTCTTAATAAAATCACGTCTTGAGTTATGGTTATCTTTCATTATTTGAAATAGTTTATCTAAATCCCTCTCGAATCTTCTTTAATAAGCTTATACCCATCCCATACAGCTTTAATAATACCTTCTGGTATAAGTATATACTTCTACTGTTATCTATAAATCTGACGTATAGTTCCGGATATAAGTGGTTTAACATGACTTTCTCTTAAACTTTGGAATGTAATAGATTTACACTTGATATAAAAATCCTTAACGATCAAAGTCAAGCTTCATCACAAATACCTGACGGCTTCCCGTGTGGGTGGAGTTAAATCCGATCATATCCCCCTTCGGGCTCCATCGGCAATGAATATCGCATCGCCACCACCCCTTATACTCCTCCGGTGCGTGAAACCTGCCCAGGGACATTACGGCTTCCGTTTGCATGTCCATTAAAAGTATCTTTTGTTCGCGCATTTCTTCGCCCGGATAAGTATCTGTTATCATCCATTTTCCATCTGGCGAAAATGCCCCATGGCCATCGTAAT
>CAZHZR010000011.1:0-30415 GCA_964537095.1 uncultured Roseivirgaceae bacterium | reverse complement strand
GATGCTGGTGGTTTTGCCGAAGGGTTCGTAGTCGGCTTTCCAGGCGATTTGCTGGCTCTGGGTGGTGAGCATTTGTGGGGTGTTGAGGTGGTCGCTGTGGATGAAGTACAGGGCTGCGGTTTGTGAAGTGGTGGCGGTCTCTGGGTCTTCTCCTGTGCGGGTGATGTCGATGTAGTTGACGTTGACTGAGCCTGTGTCGAAGACTACGCGCAGGGTGTTGTTGCCTGCGGGGATGTTGGCTTCGACGCTGTAGTTCTGGAACTGGGTCCAGCTGGTGCCGCTGATGACGATAGGCTCGCCGAGATCCTGGCCATTGAGCTGCAGGCGCACGATGCGATCTTTGGAGCTGCTTGAAGCGCGCAGGGATAGATTGAATGACCCTGCTGTGGAGTTGTTGATGGTGTATTCGGTCCATTCGCCGGCTCGGGTCCATGCGAGGTGGCAGTGGCCGGTGGTGTCGGATGTTTTCTGCCTGTCGACGTCGCCGGTGCCGCATACACTGTCACCGCTGTTGCCGGGGGTGGTGTCGTAGGCGTCGGTGAAATCTTCTGCTTCTATCCGCGCGGGGATTGATCCGACTGCGCCACTACCCGGCACTGCGGCAAGGGCGATCTGCTGGTGATCCCAATAGAGATATTCACGCTGCACGCGTCCTTTTGAATCGTGCACGGAGAGCAGCCGACCTTCTTCGTCATAGTAATAATGCTCCTCCACACCGCTTGCGAGGATCTTTGCGGTGCGCTGGCCGAGAGGATTGTAGTGATAGGTCGCAGTGGGCTGACCATTTATGGAAACAGTGGTGAGCCTACCGCTGGCGTCATAGCCGTAGTCGATGGCGTCGCCATTGGCGCTGGTACCGCTGATGAGGTTGCCTGCAGCGTCATAAATAAAATCTCGCGCAATGTCGGCGTCTTGCACCGCTATCAGGCGATTGCTGTCGGTCTCGTACTCGTAAGATTGTGTTTGACCATTGCGCATTTCCGCCATGCGGTTGCCGACGTCGTCGTAGGCATACCCCAGCTCACCGTAGGGACCTTCTGCATGGGTGAGGCGGTCGGCGAGATCGTATTCAAAGGTCAGATTTTTATCGGCTTCAACTGCGTTGTCGATGCTGATGATGTTGTTGGTGACGTCGTAAAAATAATTGCGTCCAAGTAGCGGATTGACTCCGTCGATGCTGATTTTTTTTAGGCGGTAGTCGGTGTCGTAACTGTTGGCGTGCCCCAGACCATTGCCATAGCGGAAGGCCGACGCGGGACCAAACGGAAGATATTCGATGCTGTGGACCACAGTCTGCGTGGCGCTGTTGCGATCAGCCTGGGTGCTGATATGAACAATGCGACCCAGAGAATCCCGCCCGTAATGGACGCGCCTGTCCGACGGATAGATGATGTTTTTCAGCAAACCACCGGCAGCGTAGTTGTAACGGGTGGTAGCGCTTGCGCCATTTTCCTGAACGACAGTCTTCTGTGCAACCAGCCCCAGCTCGTTGTACGTCCAGCTGATTTCTTCCTGAGCAGTCTGAATACCCGTGAGACGACCAACACCATGAATACCATTTTGGATGTCGTCGTACAGGTAGGTGATATCGTTCTGTGACGACTCCGGATAAGTCACACGAGTCAGCCGGTTGAGCGCGTCGTAAGAAAATTGGGTGACCACGCCCCGGGCATCGGTTGCTTCGATGCGGTTACCGGCCGCGTCGTAGGAAAAGCGGGCGATACCTGTGTCGGGGCTGCTGAGAGAAATCAGATTGCCGAAGGCATCGTATTCATAAGTTGTGGTATTGCCCCTGGCGTCGGTGACGGTGCGAATCCGGTCGAGTTCGTCATAGGTGATAACACTTTCGGCACCAATCGGATTGATCTGCTTGATGACGCGGTTGAGTCCGTCATGCACTTGTGATGACAGGGCCTGCCGCCCATTTTCAACAGCTGTCTGGTTACTATTGGAATCGTAGGCAATCAGGTCGCTCTGACCATCATTACCGGCCACGGCAATGATACGACTCAGCTCATCAAATATCTGTTGCATTGAATAGGTGATGGCACCCGCGCTGTTGCGGATGCGCTGACTGGTTCGGTTACCGGCCGCATCCAGCGTATATTCGATGCTTTCACCAGCCTCATTGGAAATACCAATCAGTTGATTGGCGTCGTTGTAGGTAAACGTGAGCTGGCCGGTGCCGGAGCTGGAAACGGTTTGGAGTTCACCATCGGGGTACCAGCTGTATTTGGTGACAAAATCCGAGGCGCTGTTTCCGGTGACCACTGTCGAGCTAAGCAGCCGCCCGCGAAAATCGTATTCGAGCTGCGTTTTCACACCGCTGGCGTCAGTTATGGTGCGCGCATTTCCGTGGGCGTCGTAATCTCCGTAGGTGGTGACCTGGTCGAGGGCGTTGGTGACTTTTATGAGATTACCGACAGCGTCATATTCATAACGCGTGAGATCCTCAACATCTGTACGAGGGCCGTCGGCCGTTTCTATAAGCCCCAGTTCGTTATAACTGTATTGCCACGCTTGCTCTGAGTCCTGCGCATTAACCTGCCCTGCGATCATCCAGACCACACTGATTACACCCAGTGCTGCGGTGCGGTTCCATCGACTTTTTTCCAGCTTCATTGTTTGCGTCCTGATGTGCGTTTCGTCAAATTCCATTTCATTTGAAATGGAATTTCCATTTGATGAGCTTGCAATTTACTGCGCTGACTGAATTTTTGTTACGCGTGTGGCGGTGACTCGTCCGGCGGCATCATATTCGTAATGAGTACTGCGCCCTCCTTCGGTTACCTGCACGGGCAGGTTCAGGGTCGCATGCCACTGGGTGATAATGCTTCTCTCGGCGGGCGTGCCTGCAGCTTCGGTGCGTTTGATTTCCCGGCCCCGTGCGTCGCGCTCGAAACGGGTGATGTTACCGTTCCAGTCTTCGATGGACGCAACGAACCCATTGTCGTCGTAGGTTTTAACGCGGTTAGCGGCAACGCAGTTTTCGCTTTGGTGACCTTCGATCAGGGTCACGCGCTTTTTGCCGTTGATGGATTCAAAATGGTAGGTAGTTTGTTTGCCGAGGCTATTGGTAACCGTGGTGCGCGGGTCTGACGCATCGTCTGCAAAGGTGAAATCCAGCGTTGTGGTGTCTGCGTCGGCTGCGTGCCAGCTTTTGATGGCCCGCCCCTGATCATCGTATTCCCACTGGGCAAACAGGATTCCTGTCTCATCCACAATTCCGGTGAGCGCGCTGGGGAAGCTGGTATTGGAATATTGATACTGGCGCGCCGGATTATCGCTGTCATCGGCCGTAGTATCCGGAAACACAATGCGCACCAGATTCTTGTTTTCGCTGGTGTCGTACTCGTAACGGATATCACCCTGGACCGTGGAAACTGAATCTATCTGATCGCCGGTAAGCTGATAACTGACGGATACACCCATCGATTCAATGGCAATTGCTGTCGTTTCGCCTGCTGAATTCTTGCTGTAAGACAATTCGATGGCAGAGCCCCATGGTCGGGTAATTTTCAGTAAATCACCGTCCGCACTGTAATGTTCCACCGTCTGGTCATCGAAACTCAAGGTTCGACCGGTGACCTCACCGTCTGCGTTGAGCTGTTGAGCAAGCCTCGCGGTGACATCCGCCCATGACTGCCATTCACCGTTCGTCAAAACATAACGCAGCTGTGAACCGTCTGCGCGTTCGCTGACAAGAACCTGATTGCCATTGTGCTCTTCGACCAGCAGTTTTTGCCGATAGCTGAAGCGCCAGGTGCCTTTGCCACCGGAGGAATTGTAGTGGCGCTCGATGGATATTCCAGAAGGACCAGATGACGTGAAATCGGTTTCTTTTTGATATTTGTTACCGGACGCAATAGAAACCGGATTGCCGGCGGGGCATTCTGGTGGGCCATCCTCCCGGTTTGAACAACCCAGCTGCGGATCTTCTTCACCGTCGCATTCGTCATCGCCCTCTTCACCGCTGCCGCACCAGGGTTCACACGCATGATTCGGGCAGGTGTAAGTACCCAGACCAACCGAAGCACTCGTACAATCCGCCATGCATCGAACCCATCCTGGTGACCAGGCAGGTGGTGAAGGAATTGCGTCAGTTTTGGCCACCCAGTTCCTGCAGCCGGCTGGAATGTCTTCTAGCTGGGCATACGCGGAATTATTTGCGGTGGTTAACAGGAAAATGGAAAGTGCGAGCATCCGTGGAGTGAAGAAATTCCGTCGCGTGGCGTGAGTCAGCATGTTCGTCCCAGATCAGTCGGTGATAAATCCTCGTAGCCGAGGCCGTTGTGTCCGTGCACTCAGCGCGGCGTTCGCGATTCTAAGGGTAGATTTGACGACCTACAATATGGAAACTGGCGATAGGCAGAAAGGCTTACAGAACAGATCGCCGATTTCCTACAAGCTGACAAAACCTCTAAACTCGAGCAGTTTGCCGAGTCTGAGAGAAAGATTGCGAATCCATTCAGAGGCTGAGGTAAAATGCGGCTGGCTCGTAATCCGTTCTGGATACATCACATTTTCGGCAGAAGGATCAACATTGACATGACCGCACCTCTTCGCAAGAGCCTGACATTTTCCCTGTTCACATGCCTGTTGCCGCTGGCGGCAGTGGCCGAAGCGACTGAAGTGGTCGGGGAAACCACTCACTGGGTCGCGGGGTTCAACGTCGGTTCCTATGACACCTCGTCAGATTACCGCTTCACCCACGCGACCAGTGTCGATGGCGAGACCAGTGCGCCGACGATCGCCGAGGGGGCGTTGGATCTGCCGTCGGACACGGGCTATTCCCTGGCAGCAGGGATTGAAAACGGCACTATGCGGATCATGCTGGAGCTGTATCATTCGGAGGTTTCCGTGAATGCCTCCCCCCTGGTGTTTGACGGGGGTGCATCGGAGCTGGAGACGCGATCCCTTTATTACAGCGGCTACTGGCTCCCCGACATCTACGAGGGCATCAAGGGGATTCTGGGTGCAGGCGTTGGCTATTCGCGCCATTACCTGTCCGGTAATCTGGTGGACGAACTGAAGGATGGCGGCTGGTCGTTGAAAGCCAGCGCGGGTCTCGAATACGCCATCAACGGTCGCCTGTCGGTGTACGGACTGGCAGAAAAGATGTTCCACAAGGACCTGGAAGAGCAATGGAGCGCGGAGACGAACAACTTCACCTTCGCCTTTTCAGGGCATGAACAAACCCGCCTCGCGATTGGTTTGAACTATCGATTCTGAAAGTGCGGGGGCGAGCACCGGATGTGAACCGGACGTGACGCCCCCTGCCGACTCCGCTCAGACGCCCGCCGCTTTAAAGGTTGCACCCACCATGGCTTGCGCTTCCTCAAGGATCGCCTGCAAATGGGTCTCGCCGGCGAAACTCTCCGCATAGATTTTATAGATGTCTTCCGTGCCCGATGGACGCGCGGCGAACCAGCCGTTTTCGGTCGTGACTTTCAGGCCGCCGATGGCCGCATCATTGCCCGGTGCGCGGGTGAGCTTCTGCTGGATGGGCTCTCCGGCCAGGGTGCCGGCCGAGACGCTTTCGGCAGACAGCTTTTTCAGCACGTCTTTCTGGGGACCGGTGGCGGGAGCGTCGATGCGGGTATAAACCGGCGCGCCAAACCGTTCCGTCAAGCCTTGATAGTGTTGCGCCGGATCCTTGCCGGTAACGGCTGTGATTTCTGCCGCCAGCAAGCCCAGGATGATGCCGTCCTTATCGGTCGTCCACACCTTGCCGTTACGACGCAGAAAGGATGCGCCCGCACTCTCCTCTCCACCGAATCCGCAACTGCCGTCAAACAGCCCGTCCACAAACCATTTGAAACCCACCGGAACCTCGGCGAGCCGCCGGTCCAGGGATTTGGCCACGCGGTCGATCATGCTCGATGACACCAGGGTCTTACCGATCACCAGCTCTGCGGACCACTGGGGCCGGTTCGCAAACAGATAGTTAATGGCAACGGCCAGATAGTGATTGGGGTTCATCAGCCCCGCCGACCGGGTGACTATGCCGTGGCGGTCGTAATCGGGGTCATTGCCGATGGCGATATCGAACTTGTCTTTCAACCCGATCAGCCCGGCCATGGCATAGGGTGACGAGCAATCCATGCGGATTTTGCCGTCCTTGTCCAGCGTCATGAACGAGAAGGTCGGGTCCACCTTGCGGCTGACCATTTCAATATTCACGCCGTAGGTGTCAGCAATCACATCCCAATAGGCAATGCCGCTGCCACCCAGTGGGTCGACACCGATGCGGATGCCGGCGGCTGCGATTGCCGGCATGTCGACGACCTCCGCGAGCTCGTCCACATAGGGTTTGATCAGATCCTGCTCATGCACGCGACCGGATGTCCACGCGGAGCTGAAGGACTGCCGCTTTATTGCCCCGCGATCGCTGCGGATGATGGCATTGGCCCGCGCCTGGATCAGATTGGTGACGTCCGTATCGGCGGGGCCACCGTTGGGTGGGTTGTACTTGAAGCCGCCGTCCTGAGGCGGATTGTGCGACGGCGTGATCACGATGCCATCGGCAAATCCGCTCTGACGGCCCGCGTTGTAGGTAAGGATGGCGTGGCTGATGACGGGGGTGGGGGTATAACCGCGTCCGGCTTGCACGATCAATTGCACATCGTTGGCTGCAAGCACTTCCACTGCAGTGGCGAAAGCGCATTCGGACAGTGCATGGGTGTCCACACCAACGTAGAGTGGGCCGGTAATCTTTTGCTGGTGGCGGTATTCCACCAGGGCCTGGCAGATCGCGGCAATGTGCGTGTCGGTGAAAGTCGCTGAAAAGGACGAGCCGCGGTGTCCGGAAGTGCCAAAGCTGACCGGGTCATCACCCGCCGGCTGCCGGGTGTAATACTCGCTGACCAGGCGGGGAATATTGATCAGATCGCAATCCTGAACCGGCTGACCGGCGCGTTCGTGTAATGCCATGGTGATTCCTGCGTGTTTACGGATGGACGTTGCGGCGAATTGTGCCGCAGATGCCGCTTAAAATCATCCCGTCGCCGGCGATCGGTTGCCGCCGCGCCGGGGTGATCCTGTACAGCGCTTTAATTGTCATGTTAAGTTCCCGGCGTCTTTTTGATGCAGTTGTCCCGGCTCAGCCTGACATTCACCCCACACATTTCTCTGCTGGAGGTTTCATGCAATCAATCAATCGAATGCTTCCGATGTTAGCCCTGTCGTTGGCACTGTCTCCCTCTATCCATGCCGAACAGAGCCCTGCGCGGCCGAACCATGCCGAGCATGACCATGCAAACCATAAGCATGCCGAGCATGACCACGCGCGCCCTGACCACGCCGAGCATAACCACGTGCACCCTGTTCACGCCCATCACAGCCCGAAAGAACGTCACTGCCATGCCAAAAAGCACGCCACACCCCCAACGCTGGAAGTCGCCTGGCAGGCAGAGGGACTGGCGGTTCCCGAGGCGGTGCTGGAGGTCAGGCGCGGCAAGGAACAGTATTTTCTGGTTTCGCTGATTGATGGCGACCCCTCCGCTAAAGACCAGCAAGGCGGCATCGCCAAACTCAGTCCGTCCGGGGAAATCATCGATCAGGCCTGGGTGACCGGTTTGAGCGCTCCCAAAGGCATGGCCCTGCATCGCAACCAGCTCTACGTGTCGGACATCGATGAAGTCGTGGTGATCGATGTCAACACTGCCGAAATCACGGCCCGCATTGCCGTACCCGGTGCGGCGTTTCTCAATGACGTCGCGGTCGATAAGCGCGGCGTGGTTTACGTATCGGACACCGGAAACGGTCAGGTCATCCGTCTGAAAGATGGTGTTCCCGAGGTGTATCTGGACAATGTCCCGAGCGCCAATGGCCTGTTCACCACCCGGCGTGGCAGTTTGCTGGTCGGAGCGGGTCCCCGTCTGGTTCAGTATGATGCTGACAAAGAAGCCACCGTGCTGGCCGAAGGGCTTCCCCATGGTATCGACGGCGTAGCACCAGTCGGTCCCGGCGGCTTTGTGGTATCCATGTGGGAAGGACAAGTCCACTGGCTGAATCGAAGCGGCGAGTCCACTCTCCTCCTCGACAGCGTCGACGCCGGCATCAATACCGCCGATTTTGCTTACAGCAAGCGGGAGAAATTGCTGGTAGTACCGAATTTCTTCAGCAACACCGTGACGGCATACACACTGCACTGGGACTAGGGTCTGTACGAACAGTCGTCGAGCGCAGGCACTTTTCGTACAAGGCCTAACGGGTCGCTGAAAAACCCGCACCCACCGCGCCTCATCTCCTGGGGCGCCTTCCGCTTCTTCTCCCCTCACGTCAACCCCCTACCACCGTCAGATCGGCTAAGATGTCGGCCTCTCAAGTCAGACGACGATCTACATGCTATTCAGTCAAATATGGCAGGAATGGAAAAAGCTGGCAGTGCTCGGCGGTCCGATCCTTATCACCCAGTTCGCACAGATGGCCAACGGTGTCATCGATACCGTCATGGCCGGTCGTGTCAGCCCCGAGGATCTGGCAGGCGTGGGCATTGGCAGTAGCCTCTGGATCCCCGTATTCCTGTTTTTTGTCGGCACTCTGGGCGCCATGCAGCCGATCATTTCCGGCCACTGCGGTGCCCGGCAACTGGACCGGATCATGCCGGTTGTCTGGCAGGGGTTGTACATCGGGGCGGTTTCAACGGTCATCATGATGTTGATCCTGTTCAATGTGCACCCGGTGCTGCGCGCTCTGCAGCTGGACGACATGACCGCCGGCATCGCCCAGGGCTACCTCGGCGGCGTGGCCTGGGGCGCGCCGGCCATGCTGTTTATGGTATCCATGCGCGGCTTGATGGACGGCATAGGCCATACCCGGGTCACCATGATTTTTTCCGTCCTGGTGACGCTGGTCAACGCGCCGCTGAATTACATGCTTATCCACGGGAAGCTCGGTCTGCCTGCCATGGGCGGGGTGGGCTGCGGCTGGGCAACGGCTGTTTCCAACTGGATCGGCGCCGTCGCTGTGGCCATTTACCTCACCCGTGCGAGCGCCTATAAAAATTTCCACTTGCTGAGCGCGCGCATGCCGCCTGCGCCGGAGATTATCGGTCGCATTCTGCGCATCGGCATTCCAATCGGCTGCACCGTCTTTGTGGAAGTGAGCCTATTTTCGGTCATCGCCCTGTTTCTCGCGCCCCTGGGTGCCGTAGTGGTCGCCGCTCATCAGATTGCGTTGAACGTGGCTTCACTCGTGTTCATGATTCCTCTGAGTCTCGGCATGTCGCTGACATTGCGCATCAGCTATCTGCTCGGCGCCGGCAGGGCTGACATCGCCCGCACCCTCGCCTTCAGTTCACTGCTGCTGGTGGTGGCACTCGCCTGTGTCAGCGCGCCGTTCATGTGGCTGCTGCGAGATCACATTGCGCGGCTTTACACCACCGATATCGCGGTGCAAACTCTCGCCGCGCAATTACTCATGATCGCCGCCATCTTCCAGATTGTGGACGGCCTGCAGGTCGCGGCCGTGGGCGCCTTGCGCGGCAGTGAGGACACCCGCATGCCAATGTTCATCATGCTGCTGTCATTCTGGCTGATCACATTGCCTCTGGGTTACGTGCTGACTTTTACGGACATGCTGGGCGAGCCGAACGGTGCGGCGGGATTCTGGCTGGCCCTGTGCGTCGGTTTAAGCTGCGCCGCCGTGCTGATGATACTGCGCCTGCGCTTTATTCTCAGGCGGTCACGGGGAATTGATTCCGCTGCAATCTAGGCTCTGTACGAAAAGTGCCTGCGCTCGGTGATGCTGCGTTAAAAACAGGCTCAGAATGCTCATTTACAGCACGTAAACTCCGCTTCTTCGCCTGTTTTTGCCTTGCCTGACCTTCGCTCGACGACTTTTCATGCAGATCGTAGGGCCTGTTGAAACCGAGTTCATTTTAAAGAGAATTTTAACTATGTCTGCTTATCCCAATTGCATTCAGTGCGGTTCCGAATACACCTATAAAGACGGCGACATGCTGGTTTGCCCTGAATGCGGCACAGAGTGGGCGGAGAACAGTGAAGCGGTTTCTCAGGATGTTTTGACCGTGCAGGATGCCAATGGCAATACCTTGCAGGATGGCGATACGGTAACGGTCATCAAGGACTTGAAAGTCAAAGGCAGTTCATCGGTGGTTAAAGTCGGCACCAAGGTTAAAAATATCCGGCTGTGCGACGGCGACCATAATATCGATTGCAAAATCGACGGCATCGGTGCCATGAAGCTTAAATCGGAATTTGTTAAAAAGGTGTGAGTCAGGAATTCTGGTCAAGTCCGGACAGCGTCTGCCGCTGCCGGACCTTTTCCACGCTGGTTTAGAACAGACTGCTGATGAGAATTCCCACCCCGAGCCGCTCAATCCGGACGTTGTAATCAATCAGGCTTTCGCCATAACCGTTGTAATACTGGGCGAACCCGCGGACATTCCCCCAAAGGGGAAAGGCCCATTCAAGACGCATGGCGTCCCGATTTTCAGAATCCAGATTATTCCTGAGCATCAGGCTCACTTCATGCTCGCCGATGCGTTGCGCGGCAGCAAATTCGAAATGCCCCATGTAATGCTCAATATCAGGATTATCGTCTCCCGACGCATCCAGGGGCGATTCCTTCTCGCTTTCGGGAATACGCCACCAAGGCTTTATGCTGAATACATAGCGCCCCTTTTCAAATGACAGGTTGGCATAAAGGCGGTTCCAGCTGCGCGAGAGATGGCCGGTGCCGCCGTTGGACTCATGGCTGTAGCCCAGGCCTATCAACGACCCATCAATTCCGAGCGGACGCCACGGTAAAGAAGAAACCCAAAAAATTTCTGGCTCATAATTCGTCTCGCGAAATGGCGCCGACACCTGGGTGTTATAAGCCTGCCAGAACGACAGCGCGGTAAAACCGAAATAGAGCCGGTCTTTCTTATGAAGAAATCCACCTGCCAGGCGGAACTTGATGCTCAGCTGGAATTTTACTTCCAGATTATCCAGATCGTCGGCGAACGCGCTATCCCCATGGGCGGACTGATAGGGCGCGCCGTTGGGTTCGTGGATGTAACTGACCGGCAAAATATAGTTGCGGTTGTGCGGCGTCAGGATCGAGGGAAAACTCTCGACCGTGATCTCGCGCTCAAGGCGCTGGTACAGCAATGAATCTTCCGTCGATATCGAATATTCGTGCCGCGTCATGCCGGCTTCTTCAGAGTCCGTCAGAACAACTTCTTCACGGCATTCCTGTCGCAACTCGGACACCACCACCGCTTCCGGTGCGATTTCCACTTTCGCAAGCAGGCAGGACTCGTAGTCACTATAAGCAGCTTCTGCCCGCACGCTGTCGACAAACACCAAAGCACACCATGCAACCATGGCAGCCGGTAAAGACGCCCGCGTCCGGGTTTTCAATCGGAAATTTCCTGCTGTGACGATTTTCATGAACGGCCCGGAATTCGTTAATTTTTCTGGCTCACTCGGTCATCATTCTTTTAATTTCAGGTTCAATTGACCGACGTGAACCCGGTGCCGACAATGGTCAGGAAGCCGGCTGGCGACCGTCCCGGATATAGATCGCGTTCTGACTGCGAGCCTGCACTTCGAACAGCTCCGTCGCCTTGATCAGATCACTGAGTTTTTTGTATCCGTAATTCAAGGACGAAAAGGAGCTGTTGTTGGAAATGTAATTGCCCACCCGGCTTAAATGAGACCAGCCATCTTCCTCGGACGTCTGCTCCGCGGCGGTCCGCAAAAGTTTGACCAGCGAGGCATCGCCGCGCAATTCCTTACGGGACTTTCTGGTTGACGGCGCGGCTTCGTTACCTTCGGTTTTGGTTTGCAGGCTTTCGGTGAAGATAAATTGCGAACAGGCATGAACGAAGGGAGTCGGCGTTTTGCGTTCGCCAAACCCATAGACGATTTTTCCGCTTTCCAGCAGCCGCAGCACCAGCGGTGTAAAGTCACTGTCACTGGTCATAAGGGCAAAGGCATCCACATCATTACTGTAAAGCAAGTCCATGGCATCGATAATCATGGCCGAATCCGTCGCGTTCTTGCCGGAGGTATAGGCGAACTGCTGGATCGGCCTGATGGCGTTCGGGTGCAGCTTTTCTGTCCATCCCGACAGATTGGTCTTTTTCCAGTCACCATGGGCATGCCGAATATTGACCGTTCCATATTTCGCCAATTCCTCCAGCACGCCTTCCACGGAATCGTGGCTGACGTTGTCACAATCGATCAGCAGTGCAATTCGCGTACTCATTTTGTTCATGATTTCTGCCCCCATTATCACGCCCGGCCACGCCGGATATTTGAATTATTCAGCAAGCCGTCAGGCAATGCAGCGGGCACAACCTTATCAGTGAATCCGGAGGCGCGCAAAAGTTTGCTTGGGCGCCTCCCCACCTGATTCGAAACAGCCCTCAAACGCCCGGAACTTCGTATCTATAGTTCCGACATTCAACACCTGGGAACTTCTGGAGATCCAATGAACGTCATTCTCGCCCTGTTTTTCGGCCTTTCCTTCAGCGCGGTCGCCGCCGCCAAAGAACCAGCCTGGCTGGATATTGAACTGGGGAACTATGACTACCCCTATCCTGTGCACAAGCTGACCCTTCAAAGTCAGCAGCAGACATTGAAGATGGCCTGGATGGACATCCGGCCGGACAAGCCCGCCGGTTCAACCGTGGTGCTGCTGCACGGCAAAAACTTCAACGGCGCCTATTGGCAAACCACCATTGAAGCGCTGGTGAACCAGGGACATCGGGTGGTGGTACCGGACCAGATCGGCTTTGGCAAATCCAGTAAACCTGCCCATTATCAATACACCTTTCAGCAGCTGGCCGATCACACCAAAGCCTTGCTCGATCATCTGAAAATTGAAAAGGCCGCAGTCGTCGGACACTCCATGGGCGGCATGCTCGCCAGCCGCTTTACGTTAATGTTCCCGGAAACCGTCACGCAGCTCGTCCTGGTGAACCCCATCGGTCTGGAAGATTACCGCCCGCTGGTGCCCTATCAGAGTGTGGATGCATGGTACCAGCGCGAACTTCAGCAGACGGCTTCGAAAATCCGGCAGTACCAGCAGGAAAATTATTACGACGGCAAGTGGAAGCCTGAATATCAACCCTGGGTTGACCTGCTCGCCGGCTGGACAACGAACCCCGATTATGCCCGCATCGCCTGGAACGCCGCCCTCACCTACGACATGATTTTTACCCAGCCCGTGGTACACGAATTCCCCGAAATCCGGACACCCACACTGCTGATCATCGGCACCCGCGACCGCACCGCCCTGGGCAAACCACTGGTCGACGAAAAAACGCGCAAGACAATGGGTTTGTATACGAAGCTGGGTAAGAAAACCCGTGATGCAATCCCAAACGCACAACTGGT
This sequence comes from uncultured Roseivirgaceae bacterium, assembly GCA_964537095.1. Classification (GTDB taxonomy): domain Bacteria; phylum Bacteroidota; class Bacteroidia; order Cytophagales; family Cyclobacteriaceae; genus CAMPJM01. Next base: position 17,060 of record CAZHZR010000011.1, on the reverse strand, counting down.
GGAACTCGATAACGTGGGACACATGCCGCATATTGAGGCGTTTGAGCAATTCATAAAACCCTTGCAGGAATTTCTTGCCCGACCCACATCGAAGATTTTATAAAACACGCATGTCAACAGGAATCGGCATACGTCACTGGCCGGACTAATTCATGTTAGGTTAAGCTTCGAGCCCTATGATAGCGCCTGAATGCAGAACGATTGCATCAACCACAGGAGAATTACCCATGTTGAAGAAGGTTTGTTTAGGAGTTGCACTGTTTTCCCTGTCCGCCGTAGCGTCGGCGCAGATTGAAGCGACTGCCGGTTATTCCAGTTTAGATCTCGACGCAGTTACCCTCGGGGCATTAGTGGCGGGCATCGGCTACCGCATTCCGCTTAACGAAGCCGTTTCGCTGACGCCTGGAGCTCGCATTGGGTTCGGTATCGCCGATGACTCTATCGGCAATACCGACTATGAGCTAGATAGTTTTTACGGATTGCAAATGCGCGCCCAGTTTGATACTCAAAACGGGTTTTATCTGTTTGCACTTCCTAGCTATTCCAAATTGGAAATGGGAGTTTCCGGTGGACTCTGGGGTGATGATTCTTGGGAAAGCGACTGGGAATTCGGCATCGGTGCCGGCGCGGGTTTTAAGTTTTCCGACTTCGCCGGTATCGAAGCCTCGTTCGAAAAAATCGACGAAGCAGACATGCTAAGCATTCAAGGCCGCTTTACCTTCTAAATACCCTCCGCGGTCAGCTTGCTCGGGCTGGCCGCTTTTTACCTTAGTTCCAGAGTTTCAAGCAGCTTTATCTCCTTAATTCCATTTCCTTTCATTCCCCTTTTCTTGTTACAGATCAAAGCCTCCTGACCTTGTCCGGGATAGCATCGCTTCGAAAAGCCTGTTAATGATCTTCCCGCTGACCAGACGGCCGTAAAGCTAACATTAGGCACGCAATATTCATTCTTGAATTCGAGGTCTTCAATGGCAAATTCCGACATGAAAGCGATGGTATACAAAGGACCGGGGGAAAAATCCTGGGAATCGGTTGCTCGTCCAAAGGTTGAAAAGCCGACCGATGTGGTGGTCAAGATTACCAAGACCACCATTTGCGGAACGGATCTTCATATTCTGAAGGGCGACGTTCCCGCCGTGACGCCGGGCCGAACCCTTGGCCACGAGGGCGTTGGCATTGTTGATGAAGTGGGCAGTGCGGTTCAGAATTTCAAGAAAGGCGACCGTGTGCTGATCTCCTGCATTACGTCCTGCGGCAAATGTGAATACTGCAAAACCCAATTGTATTCCCATTGTAAAGATGGCGGCTGGATTCTTGGTCACCTGATCAACGGCACCCAGGCGGAGTATGTGCGCATACCTCACGCGGACAATAGCCTGCTGCACATCCCCGATGGTGCCGATGAGGAAGCGCTGGTGATGCTCAGTGATATCCTGCCCACCGGCTTTGAGATCGGGGTGTTGTATGGCGACGTAAAACCCGGAGACGTGGTGGCGATTATTGGCGCTGGCCCGATCGGCATCGCCGCACTGCTGACGGCGCAGTTCTATTCCCCGGCCAAAATTATCATGGTCGATCTGGACGAGTCACGCCTGGAAATGTCGAAACAATTCGGTGCAACCGATGTAATCAATAGCAGTCGCAGTGACGTGGTTGATGCCATTCTCAGCCTGACCGATGACGGTGTCGACGTGGCGATTGAGGCGGTTGGTATTCCCCAGACGTTCGACATTTGCCAGAACATCGTCCGCCCCGGCGGCCACATCGCCAACGTCGGAGTTCATGGCAAGAGTGTGGATTTTCAATTACAGAAACTGTGGATTCAGAACATCACTCTGCGCACCGGACTCGTCAACACCAACACCACACCGATGCTGATGAAGACCGTGCAGGCCGGCACGCTTAAGCCGGCAGGGCTAATTACTCACCGGTTCGAGTTCGCCGATTTTCTCCACGCCTACGAAGTCTTCAGTAATGCGGCGGCCGAGAAGGCGCTGAAAGTCATTATCAGCAATTGCTGACAAGAAGGCCGGTAGCCGATCTACCGGCCTATCCATATCATCCTTCGCCCCACCTTGTCATCCTGCGCGTAGTCGCAGGATCCATCGTCATCCGCGCGCGAGCGCCGCCTCCGCTCAGCTCGCGGGAGTTATTTTCATTCCAATCGACTGCTATTCCCGAGTTTAGTGAGCCAGCGCGTGCGTGACGAACAGTCAGGGCAAAGTTCTTTGTTTTTGAATTGCCTAAAGCCCGAACAGCCAGGTAATTCCAACGGATACCAGGTTCGTGCTGTAACGGTCATCTGGCCAGATGGGATCGTCTACATCGGGCATTGCGATATAGTCCAGCTCGAATCGCAGATTGTTTTTTGCGTAACCGACGCCCCCGCCATACGCCAGGCCATGGTCTGCATTGTCTTCATCAAGGTAGCCGCTGGCGGAATAGGTAAATCTGGACCCGGCCAGCCCCACCCGGGCTTTGGCGTAGACTTCCGCACCGTAGCTGGCCACGAGAAAAACACCGTAGCCGGCATACTCCGACTCCACCCGTTGCTCCACCAGCTCCGACATGATGTCGTCCCGCTTCGGTGCCACTGCGACCGAGGTCCACAGCTCCCCCGCGAAATTCTGATGAAACTGATACCCCAATTTCAGTTCCGCGTTGACGAAATCAAAACTTTGCCCGCCGCCGTCCAGAGAGGTACTGGCATTGGCCAGTCCCACACCAAAGTAACCGCCGGGTTGAAAATGTCCGGACGATTGCTGAGCAAGGCTCGCACCGGACGTTAAAAGAAGACTTGCAGCAGTGACAGCGACTGTTAATTTCACGGGTCGTACCTCATCGATCCATTGGCGGGATGCGCGCTCCGACTCCCCTCGCATGGCGATGCGAATCAGGAGGGGGCCCGTCTGAAAAGTGTAGCGGTTTCTCTGTCCATGTCTCGACGCGGGCATTGACAGGCGATAGAGCCATGGCGGATCAGAACCCCTCCCCGGACGAAGAGGGGCTTGCTGAAACTTCCGTTGTCACTTCGCGACGATTTTCGCCGCCCAATCCCGTTCCCCAATTTTGCCGCCCGCCGGAAACCCCGGCAGGTGGATATTGCCTTGAGCGTCGGCAGCGAGGTTGACCGCTTTCTGCCACTCGCCCGTCATGGTGTCGAACCATTGCAGTCGATATGACCCGTTTGCAGTGAAGCCTTTGAGTGTCGGTAATACGGCTGCGTTTTCGAAATAGAGCAGCGCCAGTGAATTGTCGGCCGTGCGCATCATGTACGACCAGCCGTCCAGCCCGTCTTCTGGCGCGCCGGGTGCTTTGCGAGGGTGAATATCTGCCGATGCCAGGAGCAGATGCTGGTATTTCTTTCCTTCGGAAAACATGAAGCTTTCCAGATGACGCATGTAATCGCCGGACTCATATTGCAGCGCGTCCCAAATGTGCGGCCGCGCGCCGGCAGGTTCACCTGTGCTCGTCACGTCGTAGGCCGCTGTCCCGTGAACATGTCCGGCAAGACCGCCGGACAGCACTGAACCGTACATCTGCGCGCGCGCAAAATAATTGTCCCGGGGTGAGTTTGCCGGCGGCTCTTCACCGGCAGGTTTGTTGATCTCATGCAGCCAGCCGGTGTAATACGGTTCGAAATTGATTACCGGCAGTGTCGGGTCGGTTAATTTGAAAATGGTTTCGATGGCGTCGGCCACCCGATGGTCGCGCGGTTTGTTGCCGACGCTGTGCATGTCCATCCAGGGTACTTTGTCACCGTGGCCAAAGGTTGTGTATGTGGAGCGGTCGATCAGGGTGGTGTGAATCTGCCCGAACGGCGGCGGACCGTATTTCTTCAAATGCCAGGTGAGCGCTTCATTAAACTGCTCCGCAGTGAGGCTGAAATCCGCCGGCACCCAATCCAGATGAATTCCACTGAATACAAAATTTTGCGCGCCGTAGCGGGAAATCAGGTATTGGGTGTAACGCGCGAAGGTTTCATTGAAATTGAAATAAGCGTTCCACGAAGGGCCGACGTCGCGGCGCACGGTTTCCAGCAGCGGCACGAATCCCTGCTCCGACAGGTAATTCATTTTTTTGTCCAGGGTGCGGAAATAGTCCGGATTGATGCGATTGAAATCGGACACACCCGCGTGTTTTTCCGACATGGCAAAGGGCAGGTTTCCATATTCATCACGCATGCTTTTCGAGGTAAAGGTGCCCCAGTAACTCACCCCGCCGGATGCATCAGTGCCCTTGCCTTCACCGATGTCGTAACCGAATTTCTCCCAGGCGTTGCGCAGATATATTCCGTCCTTGTTGGCATAGGTGCTGGGCTTTTGGTCGGCGTCCCAGTTCGGGAAGGCGGCGATCATGCTGACAGAGTTGAAGCCTTGGCGCTTGCGATAGACGACCGCGTCTTCAAAACCGATGCCCGGACCGGGCTCATAGTTTTGCGGTGGTGTGGCGTTGCGATAAGGAAGCCGCCAGGTAGCGCCGGCAAGCCAGGTATCGCCGACCATGAAAAAGGGCGTCCCGTCGGCGTACTGCAACGCATGACCGTTGGGCGTGACCCCGACAAAGCCGCGACGATTGGGGTTTTGCTGCTTCTGTTTATCTGACCATTCAAGCGCTGCGAAGGCGCCTGTTTTACCATTGAGTCCCGCATCGTCAGACTGACTTGAGCCACTTTCCCACGACCACTGGCCAGCATGGGTTGCGACAAGCCGGACAACATAGCGGTTATCGCCATCCCAGAAACCGTAAATCCGCTTGTTGAAGTCAGGGCCGCGCAATTGCACCCAGACATCCACGTCCGTGTAGTAATTGGCGTATTGCTTCTGGGCGTGCAAAACGATTTCCTGCATTTCCCAGACATGTACTGCGGCTTGCCTTTCATTTGCACCGGAACTGGTGGCGCATCCACTCAGTCCAGCCCATAAAGCCGAAAACAGCAAAAATGCTGCGATTGCCGGAAGCCTGTGTAACTTCTTCATCGCTACCCTCCCCCTGAACGTTTGCAGTGGATAATAGCAGACAAGATACTTATCGCAATTGCGAGCACCCGGCTCAGTCGGTGGTGGCTTCTTTCTCCGCCTCGGCCATGGCGGCAATGGTTTTTCGAAGAAACTGCTCTTCTTCCCCGAAAAGCTGCGCGGCGATATCATCACCGAAATAGCTGCGGCGCAAATCACTGAGCTGCTCCAGGGTGGCGGCGGCAGTTGTCACTTCCGCATCGGTGGCCCGGCTTACCAGTTCTTCCTCAGCCGATTTATATTCCACGTAAGTCGAAAATATCTCTCTGGCCTTTTCTCCTTCCGGACCCGGGAGTTCCGCTTCGATAAATTCTCCGAGCATGGCCATTGATGAGTCATCCGGGTGCCCATTGAGCGCGCGCACTGTCTTGTTCAACAGACGCAGGGAATCGGTGTCTACCACCAGTTTGCCGCTGTCATCGCGCTTGATTTCTTCCAGCAGGGACAGGGTTGTCATCACATCAATTTGCGGTGCCGCCGCGTCATGCGGCGGATTGCTGCGAATTTGCCGGGATTCAGGCTTCGCTGGAGATGCTGTCTGCGGGTGCGGTGACAGATCGACTGTCGCGGGTATCGGGTAAGTTTCCGGCGCCTGGAAAGATTCGACGCTGCTGGTGGAATCTGCTCCAGTTGTATCGGTTCCGTTCTGATAATAAATCAGGGCAGCAACCACAAGAGGAATCGAAATCAACGTGATTTTTGCAAATCGGCCGCGCCCACGGGAAGCTGACGAATGGTTTTGCATGCTTAACTCCAGAATTAATGGCGAGTATTAAAAGGAAATATTCTTGCAGGCAATCACGTGGATATTGTTTTGTCGACCATATCTCAGCGCTCTCTATCCTTTCGACGAACGGTCGCAGGTCTTTCCCCGGCGGTGCGAATAGACCATGCCATCAGCGCCAGCATCCCCAGGGCCAGCACCGCCACCACACGGGGAACCAGCAGCGGATACTGGTTGTAGAACGTCGGCTGCCCCCCCGCCGGGACGGCGAGCTGCAGCAGGTAGCCCCGACGCTGGTGCTGCACGGTCTGGAAAGTCACGCGGCCGGTGGGTGCGATCACCACCGACGGTCCATTATTAATGACGTGCACCAATGGCAGCCGGTTTTCAACGGCGCGCATTCGGGAGACCGCGATATGCAGGAGAGGCTGGCGGGTGCCGGAGAACCAGACGTCGTTGGATTGCACTGAAATCCATTGCGGTTGCCGCGGAGATTGACTGACAGCAGCGGCCACGAATGGCGCAAAGGCGACTTCATAGCAGATCAACGGAATCCACGCCGTCTCACCCTGATGAAAAAAGGGCGACGTGTCACCCGCAGCGAGTGGAGTGTGAAAATCGCCGAACACCTGCCTCGCCATGGCAGACATGCCGGGGATAAAGCCCTCGCCCGGCGTGGTTTCACCGAAGGCGATCAGCCGGGACTTTCGATAGATCTGGTCAGCGCCCGCGGGACCGAGAAAAACGGCGGTGTTAAAGGTTTTTCCCGTCTGATCCTCCTGCAGATCCTGCAACAGCAGACCAGCTCCGTAACGTTGAACATAGGCCGTAAAAGATGCACGGACATGTGCCATCGCGTGATAGCCCTTGAACCGGGTTTCCGGCCAGATCACCAGCTGCGCTCCCTGCCCCGCCAAGTGTTCGTAAAACGCCATTTCTGGCGGCCACGAATAGCTGTAACCGGGTTCGGGCGGCGGGATGCTCAGCACCGCCGGGGCGTTCGTCTGCACAACACCGAGGTTGATCTCCTCCGTCCAGCCCGCCTGGGCAGACTCCCAAGAGCCGAGCGTGTGGATGCCATAACCAAACCAGCCGAGCATGACTGCACCCGTGAGCACCACACTGGCTGCAAATGAGGACCGATGAGGCGCCTCATCGGCCGCATCGGCCACCACGGCATTGACCAGAAGGATGACGATTGCCATGCCGGCGGGCCCGGTCACATCAGTGGCCTGCAGACTCAGCGGAAAATCCACCTGAGTGATTCCCAGATTCAGCGGGAAAATGTACGGCAGCAGCTCGAAGGCAAGCGTTCCGAAAACCGGCAGGCTCAGCGCGAAAGGCCAGTTCAGTCTGTTTCTGGCGACCGCCAGCAGCACCCCCAGCGCCGCGAAGGCCTGAGCCGAGACAAGCCAGTAAAGCACCGCCACCAGTAACCCCTGCCAGGGCTCCAGATGGGAAATGGCATCAATGAATGGCGCTATCCAGGAGGATCCCGCGATGAGCAGGCAGACCCCGAATATCAGCCCGAGCCCATAGGCTCTGCCCGGGGACGCGCCTTTTAATGTCACAAGCCAGGGCACCAGCGCGACCCAGGCCACCAGAAAAAGACCCGAATATAAAAAGCACACGCCTAGCAGACCACCGGCGAACGCCGCAATCCCCGATTGCCGGAGGATCCTGCCTCTACCAGTCATAAAGATCGCCACGCACTGCCTGACACGCCGCAATGTCGCATTCGATGGGGAGCCGGCTGGGACTGGCGCCGTTTTCCAAACCGTCTGGAGAAACGAAGCTGCTGTGCATCTGCTGGTAACGCTCGAACAGGCGCGCTGCCAGGGGTTCGCCAAAACAGGCAGTCTGCAGATCCACCTGATGCGCGAGCACGCCCTCCAGCGAACCGTCTGCAGCCGGGGAAGTCGCCGCTTCGAGCTGTTTGTACCCTGCAAAGCATCCCAGCAAGGACCCTAACTGCGCGCCGCGATCGGGGAATGATCGGGAAATGAAATCGGTTACGGGCGACGGCAACGGCTCGGTATCTTCTGGATGGAAAGCGGCTACCGCTACCACAAGCGCCTTCTCACTGTCCGCGTTGATACCTTCAGGCTGCCCCAGTTGCCAGTCCAGGCTGGCCAGTGATCGCTCCAGGAGCATCTGGTCGCCGGAGACTGTAGGGAGAATTTCCGGCAGCTCCCATTCCCGGACTTCAAATTCCGTGGATTGCGCGGGCATCAGGTAGCGGTCGACGCCCGCCATAGTGGCCAGGAAACCAAGTAGCAAAGCTGCCAGCGCAGCAGATTTGGAGTAACGAGCGCGATCATCAGATAAACCCACAAACACCTCTGAGCTTCAGCCAGCCGCCCCGCATGGAAATTCCAAAGATTAGCTGAGACAGAGGCATTTCGCGACCATCTGCATCGGCCGACGCCAGTCAAACACTCTCTTTTTTCCCGGTATTTGACAAGCGCTCTAGAGTCGGTGCAAGCTCGGTCGCCTGCCACATGAGGAGCTACCATGCGCACCCCGGTTCTCGTTGAACGCTACGGACGTTTCAGTCGCATCATGCACTGGCTTATGGCCGCTCTGCTGTTGATTCAGTTCCTGACCGCCGCCAGTCACTTCCTTTTTGAAGATACCGCTCTTGAAGCACTGTTGTGGCCTGTACACAAACCTCTGGGCGCTCTGCTGTTTGTTCTGATCCTGATCCGCCTCGCCTGGATGCCGGTGGGTTATTCCCAAAGACCACCTTCCGTCAGCAAGGCGGCGACCGCCGGACATGCGTTGCTGTATGCGCTCATGCTCTTCATACCGTCAGTTGCGTTACTACGGCAATATGGATCCGGCCGCGCGTTCGAACCACTGGGCATACCTGTGTTTCCAGGTTTCAGCGATCCCAAAATTGACTGGATGGTAGAGCTGGGCAACAACTTCCACGGCATCCTTGGCTGGAGTCTGCTGGTCCTCGCTCTGGGACATGTATTTATGGTCTTCTGGCACAGACGCACCTCTGGCCATGTGGACGTCCTTCCGCGAATGTGGAGGTAATCGCCCACTCTCCCCGATTAACCTCGCCGATCACACCTGCATTTCAGCGCCAACGCCGCATTTTTGTCCCGGAACTCTTATTGTTTATTCGACAATAAGAGGCTTTCTACTTGCGCCTTTTCGATATAAGTAATTCGTCGGTTAGTGGTCGAATTAATAACCCGATTCACTTATTGTCACTTTGCCCTTTAATACTATTGACCGAGGGTCGGTTGACGTTTCTTCGGCGCATCAGTTGATTTTCTATTACGCCGCTTGATGTCAAATGCTGAGCGATGAAGTCGACAGCGCTTGTCGATCGCTCATGCAGAACAACTACAAGCCGCGTCCTCCATCGCTAACTGGCTGAACACGCGCCGCCGGCAGTTGTGCCGACGAAACGTCAACAGACCCTGCGCCAACTGCACGTTTTGAACATCATTCTTAATTCGATGTTAGAAAACGCGAGGGCTCCCACTTAAAAAAACATGCTGGAGGAAATATGATTCACCACAATCGACACGTTGCAAGCACCCTGCTTGCACTACTTTTTGTCTTCGCCCCCGCTATGACTTTCGCTCTGGGCGGTCGCGGCGGGTCCGGCACAGGCCCATCGGGATATGATTCATCGGGCACTTTCTCCACCACTTCGCAAAGCGGCGGTACCAGCTGTACGGTATATCGCCCAACGAACCTCTCAGGTGATCACCCGGTAATTTTGTGGGGGAATGGCACTGGCGCATCTCCACGCACCTATGGCTCTCTGCTCCAGCACTGGGCGTCCTGGGGCTTCGTCGTGGTGGCCGCCAATACCACCAACGCCGGTACCGGGACAGCCATGCTTTCCTGCCTGGACTGGCTGGAGCGGTCGTCGCTGGCAAGCCAGGTAAATCTGAAAAAGGTCGGTACCTCTGGTCACTCCCAGGGTGGTGGCGGTGCCATCATGGCCGGAACCGATCCGCGCATCACAACCACTGCGCCCATCGAAGGCTACACCCTTGGACTCGGTCACAACCGCAGCTCTCACACCCGCCAGTCCGGGCCCATGCTGCTGCTCTCGGGTAGTGCCGACACGCTGGTCAATCCCACTACGAACCATGCATCGCTGTTCCGCAATGCCAACGTTCCGGTCTTCTGGGCGATTCTGCGCGGTGCAAGCCATTTTGAACCGACCGGTAACGGCGGCGGATTCCGCGGAATCACCACCGCCTGGTTTCTCTACCAGTTAAAAGGCGACACCAGCGCCGCCGCCGAATTCACAGGAAGCAGCTGCGGATTCTGTCGCAACAGCAGCTGGGAAGTTCAAAGCAAAGGTCTGTGAGCGGACTTCGACGCGGGTAATAACTCCTTCCCCCGCCAAGGAACCCAGCCTGAAACTCCTCCCCCTGCCAAGGGGGGAGGCCGGGAGGCGGCAACTTCTACCCCAACTTTGTTCAATTACCAGATCTCGCCGCTCCCTCTCGATCGAGCCGCGCCAGTTCCTTCTGGTAATCGTGAAAATCTTCCCAATCAAAGGCGGTGCCGACGCGCATACCACCCGGCTGCGCCGCCCGATGTTTCGCGAGGGCCTGAAGTGAATGATCCCGTTTGTACAGTTCATCGTCATTGAACTGGATGCCGTCATAGCGTTTCATAAAATCTTTAACGGTCATGATCTGAACTCCTATGCGAATGAGATTCATTCTCAATATAGCACTGGACTGCGAGTCATGAAGTCGTTTTGCGATTAATTTTCGCTATACCGCAAAAATGAAAAATGATTCCCCAATCGTTATGCCCGTACAAAGTGTCTTTATGCCCCTAAACCCCGGAACTCTCAGCCACCCGACCGGGCAACGATGCTGTCCAGCCATGTCCCCGGCAGCAACCGTTTCATACCGGCCATCAGTTTGGTGGGCGTGGTGATTCGATACCTCGCTTTTGGCCGCGCGCTTTCCAGTGCTTTAATCAGCACCGCAACCACCGCACTTTCCGGCAGCGTTCCCCAGCTCGCGGGGCCTTTTGTTTCAAGACGTTCAATGGCCCGTTGATACATTTGCCCATGACGACTTCTGGAGACGTCGATTTCCGTTCTGAACGCCGCCAGCGCATTGTTGCGAAAATTGCTGATAATCGGCCCCGGCTGAATCAACACCACTTTCACACCGGTGCCCCGCAGTTCCAGTCGCAAGGTGTCGCTGAGCCCTTCCAGCGCGAACTTGCTGGCCACATAGGCGCCACGGTTGCGCATGGCGACAAATCCGAGCACGGAACTGTTCTGGATGATGCGGGCATCGGCTTGCCGCAGTAGTGTCGGGAGGAGTTTGCAGGTCAGTTCGTGAGTGCCGAAAAGATTGGTTTCAAATTGCCGGCGCAGAGCATCGCGAGTGAGATCTTCAACCGCTCCGGGCAGCCCGTAGGCGCCGTTGTTAAATAGCGCAAACAGTTCGCCCCCCGTGATCGCAAGCGTCGCTTCAACAGCCTCTTCGATGCTGTTGCTGTCGGCCAGATCCAGCTGCAGCACATGGGGAAAGCCGTCCTGCCGCAATCGGGCCACGTCTTCACTTTTACGGCAGCTGGCGATAACCCGAAAGCCGCGCTCACGCAGAGCAGTGGCGGCTGCGTAACCTATGCCGCTGGAGCAGCCGGTAACAAGAATACTTTTGGTCATGGTTTTTACGTGGCCGCAGTTCTTACCTGGTCGCAGTTCTAATGTGATCGCAGTTTTCATGTGATCGCAATTTTCATATGATCATAGCTTTCACGGCGCCGGCTCGCGGTCAACCCCGCGCGGTCAACGTGTTGCGCTCGGAGACCTGGGTATTCAGAGTCCACAAATCGTAGAGCACACCGATCAGGAAAAGTCCGCCAGTAAAGAAGTAAATGATGCCGGTAATCCACTTGCCCAGATACATGCGGTGAATGCCCAGCAGACCCAGGAACGTCAGCAAAATCCAGGCGACGTTATAGCCGTAAATGCCCGGCGTATAGGTTTCATCCGCTTCGCGATCCATCGCCGGGATTAAGAACAGGTCGATGATCCAGCCGATAAAAAGCAGGCCGAGCGTGAAGAACCAGATTGTGCCGCTGATCCGTTTACCGTAGTAAAAGCGGTGGGCTCCCATGAAGCCGAAGATCCAGGCGATATAGCCGATGACAATTGAGTGCGTATTGGGACGCATGAGGATCCCCTCGATTTGATTGGGGGCTAGTCTCACCCAATAGCCGGGGATGCGCAAGGGGCCGTCGGGGTGAAAAAGCAGGACCATTCCTATACAATTCCGAGCCGTCCGGCGAATTGCGCCAGCGTCATGTCACGTTTATAGCGGTCACGAAAGCACACTCATAACGTTAACGAAAACACAGTATCGCCGCGTCTGCCGCCCCGCTTCAGGTTCCTGAAACATCAGGGCACAAAACTATCCGGGAGGCAATCGCAGCGATGAATATCGAAAGGCAGACGGGAGTACCCCATGAAAGTAATCGATAATTTTCTGGACAAACAAACGTTTGCCGAAATACAAAAGTTCGTCATGTCCACCGAAGTCGCCTGGCGCTTTGCCTCCAGCTCCGTCTATCACAACGATGGCGACATGCAGTTTTTTCACCCGTTATACCTGGCACCAACCAAGTACGAACAATTCGATAAAATATGCGCGCCGCTGCTCAAAAATCTGGAGGGATTTGTTACTTTATTGCGCGCAAAAATGAACATGTCCCTGCGCAAAGACACGGTCACCCGCAAAGGCATGCACGTCGATATTGAAGATGCCAGACAATATTACGATGTCATGAAAACTTCAATTTTTTATTTCAACACAACCGACGGACCGACGCATTTTGAAACCGGCGAAACAATCGATTGCGTTGAAAACCGGCTGATCACTTTTCCAATGGGCACCCGACACTGCGGATCCTACGCCACCAATTCCGAGCGCAGAATTGTGGTTAATTTGAATTGGTTTTAAGCCATTTGGTTACCTGCAACCGCTATCACTTAGGCTCTGTACGGAAAGTGCCTGCGCGCGGTGATGCTGCATTAAAAACAGACTGAGAATGCTCATTTACAGCACGTAAACTCCGCTTCTTCGCCTGTTAACGCTTCGCCAGGTTCTCCTACCTGACAGGTCGTTGTAAAACCTCGGCGGGGCAGCCAATGCAAGGGAAAAGGCCGTCGAAAATGAGCATTATCTCTGCGGTCGTCACCACGAAAGCCGGGCCACTACACGACCCTCTTCAGCACGCAGCGAAAACGACCAGCCATTGCGCTCACACAGCCGTTGAACAATCCCCAGACCCAGACCATACCCGTGATATGACGACGCTTCAGTCGGCGTGTGCCGCTCATCAGCGCTTCTGCACGTCTGGTTGGTGACGAATAGCTCGTGCTCTTTGATACGAATCGTGATCGGTCCCTGCCCGTCGAGCGTGTGCTCGAATGCATTTCGCACCAGATTATTGACCGCGATGGAAAAAGCCTGCGGATGCCCGCAGACTCGGGGTTTTGCGAGATCTTCGATATCAACATCGACGAACTTGCCGCTCAGCAGGTAGCGCTGTTGTTCTATCGCCTGGCTCACCAGCGGCATTACCAAAAACTGCTCGCCATACAACCCGTCGTCGGTTTCGCGAGCGAGGCACAAGAACATTTCAATTGTTGTTTTCATGTCGCACGTCGCCCGTCTCACGCGTGCTACCGCCTTCACATCGGTCGCTGCAAGATCACTTTGTTCCAGCAGCTCGAGGGCCCCTGTTATCACCGTGATCGGCGTGCGCAACTCATGACTGGCAGAGGCCGTAAAATATCGCTCTCTCTCAACAAATGCACTAATACGCGCAAGCGTCTTCTCAATGGTTCCCGCGAGCACGCCAACTTCATCATCGCCAAACCGGGCGGGATTTATGCGTTTGTAATCTTCGACTGATAGTTGTTCCAGGTCGATGTCTGCAACCACTTTTGCGAGTTGCGCAACGGGGGCGATGGCTCTGCGCATCACCACAAGCCCCAGACCAAAGCCCAGTGCACCCAGCGTACCCACGATGCCGGTGATAATAAACAGCCACCACCAATCCTCTGACGACGACGCCTCAATCCCGGCAACGTCGAAAACCACAAACGCGTGTCGCCCTTCATTATCGGCTGGTATTACCGCGACATGCAGTTCGTCGGCTGGGAATTCATACAGCCCCCCTGCGGGGTTTGTCTGCGCCCATTCCCTGAGTGATTCCGGCAAGCTATCCACCTCATCGTATCCGCGTAGGTTCGACGTGAGAGCGGGATAGTTTTCGGCGGCACGCTGTAGCTGATGCACGAGCACTCGGTCTTCGCTCAACCTGATCGCCGTGAAGAAAGCAAATCCCCAGGCCACGCTGAGCACAGCGACACACACCGCAAATGCCACGGCGACACGCGTGCGCAAACTGTGCCGGTACACTACTGCGCATCCTCTGCAATTCGGTACCCGATGCGATGCACCGTATGAATCAAAGGGTTATCAAACGGCTTATCGACGGTCTGCCGCAGCTTGTACATGTGCGAGCGAAGCGCATCACCATCGGGACGCTCGTCAGCCCACAACAAATTTTCGAGATCTTCACGCACCACAACAGACGGCGCCTCTTCCATCAATCGTTGCAGCAGTCTCCTGCCAGCAGGGGTGAGATCGAGGTGCCGCCCCGCGCGCTGCACTTGCAGCGTCGATCTGTTCAGGGTCAGATCGCCAACAGTTAAGGGGTTGTCAACTTTTCCGTGACTACGCTTGCAGAGCGCCTGCAGCCGCGCCTGTAGCTCTTGTAGGGCGAATGGTTTGACCAGATAGTCATCGGCTCCCGCCTTGAATCCCTTGAGTTTATCGTCAAGGGTGTCTCTCGCCGTTAGCATAAGCACGGGCGTTTCTACTTTGGCATCCGCTCGCAGCTTTTGACAGAAACTCAGACCATCCATTCTCGGTAACATCAGGTCCAGAACAATAACGTCGAACGGATTCGTTAACGCCAGGTGCATCGCGCTGATACCGTCATAGGCAAAATCCATGACGTAGCCATGCTTTTCAAGATACGCGGCAATGTTCGCGCAAATGTCGCGGTTGTCTTCGACAACCAACACCCTGATCGGCACGGCACCAAGTACATGTACCATCCGCTGCTCCCCCTTACCGGGCACGATTTACCAGGCTCGATTTACCAGGCACGTTTTACCAGGCATAGTCCAGGCGCAGTCCAATAATCGGCTCCGCTTCGTTATCGTCTATCACTTCAATGCCTCGGCGGTAATCAAACTCGGTATCGTCGCTCGACGACGCTGCCGTTACGTTGATGACATCAAGAAAGGTAGTTACATCTATGGAGCCAAATGCGCGCCGATAGTCGACGCGAACGTTGAAAAAGCCGGAACTGTCTTTGCGACCGACATTGCGCTCCGTGATTTCTTTCGAGTATCGCAGAGGTTGCCCGGGTCCCAACACGTCGGAGTGAATAACGAAGTCGTCGTCTGGTCTGCCGGAAAGATATTTGTAGCGCCCGGCGACCTTCCAGCGGTCGCTGATTTCCCAGGTCAGGCCGAGGGTGGCGACATGCTCGCGATTGAACTCGTCGGCTACGTCACCACGACCGTCTTTCCGGTCGACTTCGGCATTGTTGTAAGAGTAAGTTGCGGTCGCGTAAATGCCTTCGCGAATCATGCCGTTGGCCACGATATCAACGCCGTACGATCTGCCGTCACCCATGTTTGCAAACGTTCCGCTTGCTCGATCAAGATCTACCACCAGGTTGTCGAGGCGTTGAAAATAGGCTTCCGTCAATACCGACCAGCTACTGTTGGGGAAAATCTCGAAACCGAGGCTACCGTGTGTAATTTCTTCGGTCTCAAGGTTGTTCGACTCATTGGCGGCAAGCTCTAAAAACCGGGGCGACTGGTGAAAAATTCCGGAGGTCGCAAAATATCTGACCGCTTTATTCGGCCGCCAATTGACGCTGAACCTGGGCGACGCGAAGCTTTCGTCTGCAAAACCGTCTCGTTCGAACCGTACACCCGGGCGAATATCCCAATCGCCGCGCTTGAAAACCTGATCTATGTAACCTGCATAGCTCGTTTCTTTCTGACTTAGTGACGAGTTGATGTTCGCGGGCGTCAGCACAATAAAGCGCTGATCGGGGTCGGGCCTGAAATCGTCGTCGTCGTAGATAAACCGGATCCAGTCGCCATCCAGGACGGTGTCATAGTTCAGTTCAATTTGCGTTATTTGAATACCGGCACTGAACACGCCCCATTGATTTTCTCTCTCGAAGTCGCTTCGCCACCCCATTTCTGTCTCATCTTCACCGATGGTAATGATGTTCTCCCGCACAGGAAAGCCGGACGCGGGCGTTCCCGCCGGAACGAGATCAGGAAATGATTCGCCTTCTGAACTAATCTTGTCGCTTGTGCGGTAGTAAACCTTATTGGTCCAGACAGACTTTTCACCGATTAAAGATCGCAGTGTGAGACCGTACAGATCACTATCCTGTTCAGAATCTTGAAGCGCCGCATCTTCGAAGTTCCTCGACTCGAAAACGTGAGTCACGCCGCGGGTATAGTCTTCGTGTGTATCCATCAGCAGAACTTCTAACGTGTGGTTCTGATTGATGGGTATGACCGATTTTATGATGATGTCCCGTAAGACCGGCTCCCCAATGTCCAGCTCTTCGATACGTTCAAATAAGGCGCCGAAATCCAGACGTCGGGCAGACACGAGCACAGTGGAGTCTTCCGTGATACCGGTAGGGCCGTCGTAGCCAACTTCATAGCCCGCAAGGTCGAGGCGCAGACTTGCTGAAGGGCTTGGATTGCCTCCGGCAACTTCCAGTTTGAGTAGCGATGCAGCCCGGCCGCCATAGGCCGCACCCCATCCACCCGGTGAAAACTCGGCACCACTGATAACATTCGGTGCGAAAATCGAGAAACGGCCGCCACCACCGACATCTTCCTCTTCGCCCAGGGTCGCATCAAAATGCACCGCTTTATCAAAGGGGAAGTCATCAACGAATAACAGGTTATCTCTTGGCCCACGGCCGCGTACGCTAAAGTTCGCGAATTCGCTGGTGGATGCAAGGCCCGGTAAACCGTCCAGAGAAAGAAGTGGATCTGCGCCACCGCCAACAGCGCTTCGCAAGGCTTCTCTATCGAGATAGGTACTGGTCGCTGATGCATTAGCTTGCTGTGCGATCACCACCACTTCTTCAAATACCTGCTCTCTGAGTTTGAACCCAATCCGGATATTTTTGCGTGTGACCACGCGTACGCTTGGCTCATACGATGACGCGAACCCGCTTTTGGC
>CAZHZR010000010.1:14454-30760 GCA_964537095.1 uncultured Roseivirgaceae bacterium | reverse complement strand
GTTAATACCAACTCCACTCCTACCAACTCCACCCCTACGAAAGACCCGGTAAAAAAAGGAAATAAAGGTAGCACAAAAATACCCCCGACAAGAACCTGGATCTGGTTTATTGGCCTCTTACTGTTCAATTACTTTTTGATGAGCACACTTTATCCTGACCCGAAAGCTCCTACGACTATTCCTTATACGCTCTTTAAAGAAGAGGTTGCAAAAGGAAATGTAGATGCGGTATATAGCAAAGGGGAATCTCTCACAGGTAAATTTGAATCGTCTGTAATTTATCCCAAAGCTGAAAAGGATAGCGCTTCCACCGAAGATTCTGAGCAAGACAATTCCTTGCTCGAAAAGGGGGAAGAACAGCCGAAGGAGGTAGTCAATTTTACCACCACTCTTCCTGTATTTTTAGATCCGGGATTGGAGACTTTTTTGATCGAACAACATGTAGAAATATTGGCTACACCCATACAGGAAGAAGTCAATCCGATTTTAAGTTTCCTGATTCGCTTTGGTCCGGCCATATTGATCATTGGTTTTTATGTTTGGATATACCGCAGGGCTGCAGGTGGTGGAATGGGAAAAGCAATGATGGGAATAGGTAAAAGCAAAGCCAAACGTTTTGATCAGGAGAAGGACCAACGAGTGACTTTTGATGATGTAGCGGGCATTGATGAGGCCAAAGATGAGCTGGTTGAAATAGTGGATTTTCTTAAAATTCCGCAGAAATACACCAGGTTGGGCGGGGCGGCACCTAAAGGAGTCTTACTGATTGGCTCCCCGGGAACCGGGAAAACACTCCTGGCTCGTGCAGTGGCTGGAGAAGCAGGCGTGCCATTTTTTTCGATGAGCGCATCGGAATTCATCGAAATGGTAGTAGGTGTCGGCGCTTCCAGAGTAAGGGATCTTTTTAAGCAGGCCAGAGAAAATGCGCCTTCCATCATATTTATTGATGAATTAGATTCCATTGGCAGAGCGCGTGGCCAGCAAGCCATTGGAGGTTCCAGCGAGCAGGAACAGACGCTTAACCAAATTCTAACCGAAATGGATGGTTTTTCCAGCAAGGAAGGGGTCATTGTGCTGGCTGCAACCAACCAGCCCGATGTACTCGACAAGGCGTTGCTCCGACCCGGCCGCTTTGATCGTAGGGTCGTGGTCAATTTGCCGGACAGGCTAGGCAGGGAAGCAATCTTGAAGGTGCATACCCGTAATGTTCCTCTGGATAGAGATATCGACTTAACAGAGATAGCTTCTACTACACCGGGATTGTCGGGCGCTGATATAAGAAACCTGGTGAATGAGGCAGCTTTGATGGCAGCACGCAGGGAACAGGAAACGGTGAGGCAAACAGATTTTATGGATGCCCTCGAAAAAATAGTGCTCGGACCTGAACGGCCTCTCCTAATGAGTATCCACGACAGGGAGCGCATTGCTTACCACGAAGGTGGTCATGCTATTCTTGGACTGGTGGTGCCGGGGGCAGATCCGGTAAACCGTGTGACGATAGTGCCACGAGGCCGCGCACTGGGAGTAACCTATCAGCGGCCTGACAGCGACCGGTACAATTTTCCGGAAGCTTATCTCCGGGCCAGAATTATCGGCATCATGGGCGGACGTGCAGCAGAAGAAGTAGTCTATGGCACCAAGACTACCGGAGCAGAAAATGACATCGAGCAGGCCACTAATTTGGCGCAAAAAATGGTAACCCGGTGGGGGATGAGCGAAAAGCTGGGAATGGTACAACTCGCGCCCCGAGAGAATGAGTATTTAGGAGGCGGAAGCCCTGGTTATGGAAATTCGAAACCTTTTAGTGAAGAAACTGCCAGAATCATTGATGAGGAGGTATTGAAAATTATCAGAGAAAGTGAAGAGGAGGCAAAAAAACTTTTAGTTCAACATCGAAAGGCGCTGGATGCATTGGCAGAGGCATTGCTGGCAAGGGAAACACTCGATGAACATGAAATCCTGGAAGTAACAGGGCTTCCTCCTTCGCCACCCTTACAAACGCATAAATTACCCGACTAGCTTATCAGCTTTAATTAACTATGGCTGTTTTAGCGGACATGTCGCCGTTTAACCTGTTCGTGAGTATTTGTAGAAAAGTAAAATGTGCCTGGTGCTTTTAATTGCTCTCTACCAGATTTTTTTATGCTGTTTTTAAGGCTTGAAGAGTGAAGATACTTAGTCCTAAGAGGACACCTTCTTGTTAATTTTTCTGAGGCGGATGGCAAGGTACAACTGAAATAATCCGATAATTAAGAAAGCTATGCCCGTGTAAATAACGAGTGTCATCCCTGCGAACAAGGGGTTCCAAAGCATGATGAAAGAGAAAATAGACCCTAAAATCCCGATGAATAATAGTTTACCCCAACCTGAAATTTGCTGGTTCTTTAGTTCGATTGACCATCCGATTGCAATTATAGAACGGAAGAGTATCCCGAATCCAATGTAAATGGGTAAAATAACCATGGATATTTGAGGCTGCGAAATCAGCAAAACCCCGATGAGAAGCACAATTATGCCACCTGCGAGCGGCCAACCCCAATGAGCCCTTTTTTTGCGGGTGAATATAGCATAGACGATTTCAATAATTCCAGTGACTAAGAATGTGACTGAAAAAAGAACGGCTAAAGCAAGATAAGATGCCAAAGGGGTTCTGAAAACCCAAATACCTATTAAAGTAAAAATGATGCCCGTAATCAGAGGCAGGTACCAGTGTTTGCCAGTTTCAGCAGCGGAGTTGTTATCTGAATTTTCCATGGTTTCTGTTTGTGTCTGAAATAATATTCCTTACTGCTAAATGTAAATTTTCCTATAATTGTTTCGTGGCTTTTACTTATAATTTCAATGCCTTTAAAGTATTCCTCCTGATCAATGCCACTTGAGCTAATATATCCACCGGAACGATTCCAACAGAATTCCTGTGATGCAGCCAAAGTCATTGCAGATCATCTTTTCAACAAATTTTTGGTAAAGTTTTTGATAGTTAATATAGACGAGCATAGAGGCATTTATGCTTTTCTAAACCATGTTCTAAACCAACTGTAGATAACTCGGTTCATGAGCATATACATTTGTTAACAACCACTAAATAGCTAGATATATGAAATATACAATAATGATTTTTGGTTTTTTATTAACCTTCCTAAGCGGCTGTGCTACCTCCAACCTACCGGTGGTGAAAACAGATTTTGATAATGAGGCGGATTTTAATGCCTACAGCACCTTTAATTGGTCTGAGGAAATAGATAATCAAAAAGAAAGCCATCCTATCCTGGATAATAGCCTGGTGAGAAAGAGAATCAAAAATGCGATTCTGTCTGAGATGGAAGGCCGTAATTATGAATTTGCTGAGGATGCTGACCTATTGGTAAATTTCCATGTTGTAATCGAAGAACGAACCGGTTACAAAACCTATCCGAACTTTGGTTATAGATATTGGGGCAGGGACAATGTCCAGCCGTACAACTACAAAGAAGGTACTTTGATTATAGATCTAATAGACAGGGAGAAAAATCAACTTGTGTGGCAGGGATATACTGAAGGTATAGTGGATAAAGATCCATCGAAAATGGAGGAAAAGATACGTGGTGCAATTTCTATTATTTTCCAGGAGTACAAATACAGAGCGGGTTCATAACCTGGGCAAAAATTCGGTACAAGCGGCCGACTGCATGGGAATGAGTTCACGTTAGAAGAAAGCCGTCTTCCTCGGTTTAGTTCGGATTAGTTTCCAGATAGCATCAAAAAAATCTATCTTTGAAAGATTGTACCATTAAAAAGAAAACTTATGAGAAAAAAGATTGTTGCAGGAAACTGGAAGATGAACACGACTTTGGAAGAAGGCTTAAAACTTGCTTCTGAGATTGTAAATATGGTTCAGGATGAAAACACGAGTGATGTGAATGTTATTCTATTTCCTCCCTTTATTCATTTAAACAGTGTACACAAACTCATAGCTGAAGTGGAGCAGGTTTCTTTAGGGGCTCAAAATTGCAGCGAAAATGAAAGTGGCGCTTATACAGGTGATATTTCCGTCGGCATGATCAAATCTGTAGGGGCTGGATATGTGCTGATTGGTCATAGTGAAAGGAGGCAATATCATCAGGAAGATGACGCTCTTCTCGGGAAAAAGATCATCGCTGCCTTAAACGCTGGACTTACTCCCATATTTTGTTGTGGTGAGTCGTTGGAAATCAGAGAATCAGAAGCGCATTTTGATTTTGTGACGCAACAAATTTCCAATAGTCTTTTTAATTTAAGCGAGGAAGAATTTTCCAATGTAGTAATTGCCTATGAGCCTATATGGGCTATCGGAACAGGGAAAACAGCCTCCACTGCTCAGGCACAGGAAATGCACGCCGCTTTGAGAAAACACATCGCTTCCAGGTATGGTGAGCAACTTGCCCAAAGTACCTCAATTTTGTACGGAGGTAGCTGCAATCCAACCAATGCGGAGGAATTATTTGCGTGTGAAGATGTAGATGGAGGTTTAATCGGTGGTGCCTCCCTGAAGTCACGCAGCTTTGTGGACATCATAAAATCTTTTTAAGCCCTTTTCTATTCACGTTATCAATCTGATATGAAATTGAATTTAGGGAAGATCCTTTTTATGGGCATTTTATGGTTTGGCCTACAGGGCAAATCATTTGCCCAAAAAATGGATGTCTGTAATCTATACGGTTCAGTATATGTAACCAAAAATCCCAAAGAAGCAGATTTTGTGATTTATGAAGAAGAGGGCGAAGCTTTCGCAGATCTAAAAGTATTTAAAGAAGAAAACCGGTTATTTGCAGATCGTAAAGGGCTGTGGTATTTCACAGAAGCAATGAGTTTTGCCCATTTCATAGTTTATATAACAGACAATGTGGACTTGGCAGACTTTACAGTTTACTATATTGAAACACCTGCGTTTGCAGGTTGCGAATAGCCGTAGGGGTATGTCTCTACTATTGGATCCTCTTAATCTCATAGCCAAAATTCGGATCATCGCCCTTTTTCCTTTTACTACTCTAACAAACCTGAACCTTTTCAACATCATTTATGAATTACATTACAGTACATTTTGTTGTAGACCCATCATTTTCAGATATTATTATTGCCGAACTCTCAGAGATTGGATTTGATATTTTTCTCGAAGAAGACGATGGTGGATTTCAGGCTTCCATAGACAAAGAGCTTTTTAATAAGTTGGCCGTACAGGAAGTTGTTGATAGATATAAGCAACTTGTCTCCCCTTTGTCCTTCTCCGTAGAAGAACTGGAGAAAGTAAACTGGAATCAGGAATGGGAGAAAAACTACGATCCCATTATTGTTTCAGATGAATGTATTGTGAAAGCATCATTTCATTCCATCACAAAGAAATATCCCTATGAGATAATTGTCAATCCGAAAATGTCTTTTGGAACGGGTCATCATGAAACAACCTTTTTGATGCTAAAGACTCAGCTATCTGTAGACCATCAGGGAAAAAAGGTAATGGACCTGGGCTGTGGTACCGGTATTCTCGCAATAATGGCCCACAAGCTTGGCGCAAAAGAAGTAGTTGCATGTGACATTGATGATTGGTGCATCACGAATAGTTTGGAGAATTTCGAAATTAACGGTTGTCAAAATATTCAAATTTTTCCAGGCACAGTTTCGGATATTCCACCGCAAGAACCGCAAGATATTATATTGGCCAATATCAACAGAAACGTGTTGCTGGATGAAATTCCTTATTATGCAAGACTATTAAAGGAGAATGGAATTCTTCTACTCAGTGGCTTTTATTCTAAGGACATTGAGGATATAAAGAAAGTAGCAATAGAAAATGATTTAATTTTCCAATCTCAGGAAACCAAAAAGGACTGGGCGGTCGTTCTAATGCAAAAGTCTCTATAGTTGACGATTACGATAATCAAAGTCTATTTTTCGCTGGTGTAATGTTCTTACATTAATCGAGCCTTAATTGACTTTGGTAATTTGTAATTTTCAATTTTAAAATTACTTGGAACATTGAATCGCCATACCTTTTACACTAATCGTTCTTCAGGATATTTTTGCAGCGCCCGGATGTTTGCGGCGTTACTGCTCATTGTATTTTCTTTTCTGCAAATGCCTCTTTTGGCTCAAGATGAGCAAGGCGGTCCGCCAGCTTTTACGGAGGACGTAAAAAAGATGATGGCATTGTCTAACAATCCTGAGGCCATTAGAATTGGTCAGGAGTTTAGTACCGCATGGGCAGCCAACGCTTTTACTGAATCACAGAAAGGCAATATTAGAAAGCTTGCCGGTATTATGGAGGATAAGAATTATAAAGGTTATCCCCATTTTTCAAAATTCTACGAAGCCCTCATCAAATCATCAAATAACAAACTATCGGGCGAGCAGGTGGATAATATGATTGCGGTGGCACTTAAGGTTGAAGAAAACAATAGCCGCAACGACCTGATCGAATACTTTACTTTTTTAAACGACTTTCTGGATCACAAGGCATTGTACTATTCTTCCTATAGTAGTCTGTTATTTGATAAAGGATCCTTCAATTTTGAGTATATCGGTGCAATTGAAGAACAAATTATAGAAGAGGATCAGACCTCTGACCAAGGGGAGATAAACCCTTCTGATGAATGGTTCAATGATTCCAATGATGATTGGAGCACTTCTGACTGGGATACGTCATCGGACTGGGAAAATCCCGCAGAAGAGAAAGCACTTGTTGAGGATTCTGAACCGCTTCCCTATACTCCCATAATCGATCTTCCTGTGATTTCTGGGCCAGTAGTAACCTTTGAAGATATAAACCTATACATTGTTACAAAGTTTGATTCAGCAAAAATAACTACCACCAAGGGCAGCCTCATGTTCCTGAAGAATATGTTTGTTGGCGAGGGCGGTGTTTTTACCTGGGAGAGTGCCGGCTTAGATCCTAATGGTGTATTTGCCACTTTCAATGGCTATAAGATTAAGACTGACAAACCTGAATTTTCCGCAGAAGATGTAAGTCTCACTTATTCCGAAAAGGTAGAAGGAAAGATTGAAGGAGTATTTGATTTCAAAAGCACGCGCAGAGACACACCAAATAATGTCCAGTATCCGCGTTTTAAGTCTTATGAAAATAATATTGTCGTTAAAAACCTGGGTAATGAAAACCTACATTATAGAGGTGGGTTTTCTTTAATTGGAAATAAAATATTAAGCTCTTCGGTAGTTGATGGAAATGCTGTAATTGAAGTTAGGGAAAACAATCAAAAGAAATTCAAAGCCATTTCGAATCAGTTTGACTTAATGGATTCCGTGATCACGGCCAACCGTGCTGCAGTTTTTATATATCATCAGACAGATTCTTTGTATCATCCTGCTGTTAGTTTTAAGTACAACTCGAATGCTTCATTTTTGACCTTATTAAAAGAAGAAGGTGGATTTAAGGAGACTCCATTTTACAGTTCATATTTTAAGGTAGAGATGAGTGCTGATATGATAAAGTGGGATCTAAAGGCTGATAGCCTCGACATCTCGATATTAAACGCAAAAAGTCAGATACCTGCAATTTTTGAATCGCAGGAGTACTTTAAAGCACAGGCTTTTAATCAATTGGCCGGCTTGTATAATTTTAACCCGCTGCTAATGGCGGTAGGATATGCCAGGAAGATCAATTCCTCTTCGTTTTATGCAGATGATATGGCTGCATCGTTAAAGCAAAAACCTGAAACTATAAAAGGGGCAATGGCCTTTTTGATGCACAAAGGATTTATTAGCTATGATATCAATTCTGGTTTTGTTAAAATCAAACGAAAAGGCTTTCATTATGTGATGTCTAATCAAAAAATGAAGGATTTTGATAACCTTTTAATTCCTTCTATCTCACCCTCACAGCCTAATGCTACTTTTGATCTCAAAAATGAAGAACTGATAGTAAGGGGAGTAAACAGATTTTATATCAGCGAGCTTTTAGATGTGTATATTATTCCAGAAAACAAGCAGATTACCTTGTTGGGGAATAGAGATTTTGAGTTTGACGGGCAGGTGAACGCAGGCAATTTTGAATATATTGGAAAGTCATTCCGTTTCGACTATGACAGTTTTTTAATCCGATTGCCTCAAATTGATTCGTTGAGGTTCAATATTGAGAAGACAGAAAACGATAAGACACAAAAAAATTCAAAGATTAAGCTTTCAAACCACTTAAGGGAAACGGCGGGTGTATTGTATATAAATAAACCCAACAATAAATCTGCTTTAAAGTATTATGCCCAGTATCCTATTTTTAATTCCGATAAGGATGCCATTGTTTATTTCGATAATAAAAAGATCCTCGGTGGAGCCTACGATAAATCAGTATATTTTTCTATTCCAGCCTTTCAGATCGACAGCGTAAGCAGTAGTGATCCTTCCGTAATAGGATTTGAGGGTACTTTTGTTTCCGGGGGTATTTTTCCACAGTTCAGGGAGCGGCTTCAGGTAATGAGTGACAATTCTCTGGGCTTTGTGCATCAATTACCCTACGAAGGCTACGATATTTATGGAGGTAAAGGATCCGCTAATAACCAGATTACGCTGAATAGTAAAGGGTTGAGAACCTCAGGAAAAATTGAATACCTTACAAGTACACTAGAGTCTGATGATTTTATATATTATATAGACTCTGTAAAAACGATTGGTACAAAAGCTGAGATTAAAGAAGGGACGATTGGAAGGGGCTCTTTTCCGGAAGCTACAGTTGGTGCCTACAGCATGCGATGGTTGCCCCACAGAGATAGCATGTACGTGAAGAATATAGCTGAGCCATTTTCATTGTATGAGAGCACTGCCACGTTAACTGGGACGGCAATAATTTCCGAAACCGGGCTATTTGGCTCCGGAACGTTGGCAACCAGAGGTTCAGAGGCAATTTCTGATAGTTTATATTTCGCAAAGAGTAACTACACAGCCAGGCATGCGAAGTTCGAAATCAAATCATCCAATCCTTCCAAACCTGCCTTTACGGGCAATGACGTGCGCTTAAATTTCAACCTGTTAAAAGGGATTGCCGCTATTAATCCTGAGATAGAAGGAGTTGCTGCGTTGGACTTTCCTTATGCGCAGTTTAAGACCTCCATTACCCATGCCTCGTGGAACCTGGAAGATAAAACGGTGACGATGAGCAAGCCTGATGACATCGACATCAGCAAATCATATTTTTATACTACTAAAAAAGAATTGGACTCACTGGCTTTCAACGCTACTGAAGCAGTTTACGATATCAACTCCCTGGAATTGAATGTGTCGGGAATTCCATACATAAAGGTTGCCGATGCAAAAATTACACCTCAGGACAATAAGGTTTTAATTT
Source organism: uncultured Roseivirgaceae bacterium (assembly GCA_964537095.1). Taxonomy (GTDB): domain Bacteria; phylum Bacteroidota; class Bacteroidia; order Cytophagales; family Cyclobacteriaceae; genus CAMPJM01. Next base: position 21,453 of record CAZHZR010000010.1, on the reverse strand, counting down.
TAGAGAATGCAGTTTTTGACAGGTTTGACAATACAACAGTGGTGCTGGACACCCTGAATGAATACCATAACCTCTACAAGGGAGATATAAAAATTCTTTCGAGGAACAAGTTTGAAGGAGACGCTACTTACCGCTATGTGAATAGCGTTTCAGACACCTTTAATATTAAAATGGGTAGCTTCCAGCTCGTGGAAGATCCCAAAAGCAACAAGAAGTCTAAAAGATACCATACTGTCGCAAGTGGAACTGTCGAGGAAAAGGATAACCTCACACTTGCTCCCGGATTGCTATACAAAGGAAGTATGACCATGTATGCGGACAAACCGGCGCTGGAGCTTGACGGCTACGTGCGTCTAGAATTGGCAAACATGGCCGATAATTCCTGGATAGTTTACAAGAGCAGCTCCGATGAAGAAATGGGTGTAATCAATATTGCGACCAGTGTAACTGACCAGGGCGAAAACATACAGGCAGGTATTTTCATTGATCGTGAATTGAAGGAACCGTATGCTACGTTATTAAGTGCAAAGCGGTCGCCTTCTGACTTGTCTCTGTTTACAACCAATGGCTTCTTGTCATATGATCCGGGTAAGAATGAATACAAGGTGCTTGACACAAGAAACGTAACGGGAACCTATAATGGCAGGCTTTTTACCTATAATGAAGGTACGACAGATGTTAAGGCAGAAGGGAAAATCAATTTTATAGAAGGCACCGCAGATTTCAAGCTCGCATCATCTGGGATTGGTAAGGGAAATATGGCTGATGAAAAGCTCGGGTTCAATACCTTCCTTGCATTTGATTTTGACATTCCCACCCAGGCGGCAGACTTCATGGCCTTGGACATCGTGGATATTGTAGGACGGTTGGGTGCGCCAGAAGCCAATAAAGATCGCTCGGAGTTGCTGTATAAATTGACCGCCCTTATCGGTGCTCAGGCAGTACAACAATACAATGAACGTTCTCTTTCTACTTACGTTCCCCTCTCAGGAGCCAGCAATACACTGGTAAAACCATTGGTTTTCTCTAGTGTTAATTTCGTCTGGTCTGCGGAAAAAAGTGCATGGTATAGTGCTGGCAAACTGGGCCTATCTCATATCATCAAAAATGATGTTAATGCGGCCATTGACGGATTTATGGAGTTTAGGCAGACTGAAAATGGAGATGAGGTAAATATATTTATTCAGCCTTCACCTTCTACCTGGTATTACCTCAGTTTTGTTAACAATAGGCTGTTAATTACTTCCGGCCATGACGATTTTAATGAGATAATTGGCTCAAAGTCGAAAGTTGCAAAAGCTGGAATTGGTGAATATGCTTTTTACAGTGGAAACGTAAGTGATGCACTCTCTTTTGTAAACAGGTTCCGAAGGGATTATTACAATATTGAAGAGCCCTATCAACTCAATGTTCCTTCTGAGAATGTGGTGAGTGAAACAGACGATTTTAACACTATTGAGGAGGTTGAGGAGGCAGAAGATGACTTCCTTTTCAGAGAAAAAGTAGAGGATCAGCCAGATGATTCCGGAGGATTTTAATTGAATATCATTAAGAACCGCTCTTGTATGAATAAATTCCTGTAAAAGGGATTTCCAATAACTATTGGTAAATTTGCGACAGTTAAATTATAATATGATTTAGCTTTTAACAAATTTTGTAACGCTCTTAATTATACTACTCATGTCTAACCCTGCTACGAACGCCGAAGATTTTAAAAGTTATATCCAGGAGAATAAGGACCGCTTCCTTCAGGAGCTGTTTGAACTTCTTCGCATTCCCTCCGTCAGTACCGACAAGAAATTTAAGGATGATGTTTTACGGGCAGCTGAATTTTTAAAAGAAAAGTTGGAAATCGCAGGGGCAGATGCTGTAGAGGTATGTAAAACCGCCGGACATCCCATCGTATATGCAGAAAAAATAATTGATAAGGAATTGCCTACGGTTCTGGTTTACGGCCATTACGATGTGCAGCCAGCTGACCCTTATGAATTATGGGATTCGCCTCCTTTTGAACCCGTAGTCAAAGATGATAAAATATATGCCCGTGGGGCCGCAGATGACAAAGGTCAGATGTATATGCACTTAAAGGCGTTTGAAGGCATGATGCACTTCGGTGAACTTCCATGCAACATTAAATTCTTGATTGAAGGAGAGGAAGAGGCAGGGTCAGACAACCTGGACATATTTGTAAAAGACAATAAGGAACGATTGGCCGCTGATGTTGTTTTGATATCAGATACAGGTATCATTTCAATGGACACTCCTTCCATTACGGTGGGTTTAAGAGGAATGAGCTATTTGGAAGTCGAAGTAACCGGGCCAAACCGAGACTTGCATTCAGGGATTTATGGTGGGGCAGTGGCCAATCCGATCAATGTGCTCTGTGAAATGATTGCTTCGTTAAAAGACGATAAGAACAGGGTGACGATTCCTGGCTTTTATGATAAAGTGGAAGAATTGTCGCCGGCAGAACGCGAGGAGCTGAATAAGGCACCCTTTTCATTGGAGGAGTATAAAAACAGTCTGAAAATTGAGGATATTAGAGGAGAAGTGGGCTATACCACATTGGAACGAACAGGCATAAGGCCTACATTGGATGTGAATGGCATCTGGGGTGGTTATATTGGCGAAGGAGCAAAAACGGTGTTGCCATCAAAAGCACATGCGAAAATATCCATGCGATTGGTAGCCAACCAGGATCACAAGGAGATTACCCAATTGTTTATCAAGCATTTTGAATCGATCGCTCCCAAAGGTGTAAAGGTCAAAATCATTCCACATCATGGTGGAGCACCTGCATTAACCCCGACGGATTCACCGGCCTATCAGGCGGCCAGCAATGCTTTTGAGGAAGCCTGGGGAAAGAGACCCATTCCAACCCGCGATGGCGGAAGTATTCCCATTGTTGCCTTGTTTAAGCATGAACTGAACATTAATTCTGTTTTGTTAGGCTTTGGCCTGGATTCTGATGCTATTCATTCTCCAAACGAAAGTTATGGTATTGCCAACTATCTGAAAGGGATAGAAACAATAGCGCTGTTCTTCAAGCATTATGCGAGATTGATGCGGTAAAACAACGTGTCAGAGTGACTAAACGTCTTCCTGTTTAATGAAAATATGACTAAAAATTTATTCCTGGTATGTATAATTATTCTTGGAGTTGGCTGCACGAAGGACGACAGCGCTCCGAGCTACCCACCTGAACCGCATATTGAATTTGTAGATGCTACGCTGCACTATAATGATCGTGACCAAGACTCTTTAGTTATAAAGATAAACTATAGAGATGGGGACGGAGACCTGGGTTTGACGACTGAAGATCGACAACAATACCCTTTCCACGAAGCAACTTATTTTAATAGAGTTCCTCCTCATGAAGCTATATATGATATAAAGAACTTTGAGGGAGAATTGCTGCAGCTCGGCGATAAGCCAAACGGGCTAGATACTTTGCCTGAGTATAACTGTATTGATTACAGAATAATGCGGCCACTAAATTCGTCAACATATTCATATGACACAGTATTTAGGGTTACAAATGAAAATAACAGGAATTATTTATTAGACTTTTTCTTTCAAAGCGAGGGGAAATATGAACATTTTGATTTTAAAAAAGAAACCTGTGTCTCAACTTGGGGCATATTTACTCCAGTGACCGTCGCAGGTTCTCCTTTTGTTATAGATAAGCATTCTCTCTGGGAAGGTACAATTACTTATACATTTAGAGCCTTTGATATCAGGGGATTTTTTCAGGATGCCGACATTATTAAATTGAAAATAAGGATTAGAGACAGATCGCTTAACTTAAGCAATATGGTAGAGTCTCCTGATATCTATTTAAGGAAATAGTTATTGGAAAAGTAGATCAAACAATTGTTGGTATAACGCAGCAATAAGTATTTTAAATTTATACTCAATAATGGAATACAAGAAGTATATATTATTATCCTTTATCTTTTCTTTATTTTTCATTACTGCAGAAGCTCAAATCCTTAAGCCTGCCAAATGGAGTACCAGCGTATCTGAAAAAACGGTAGCCATTGGCGAGGAAGTAGATCTTATATTTCTGGTAGATATACAGAAGGATTGGTACCTATACTCTACGGATTTCGATCCGGACCTGGGCCCAATGGTCACCACTTTTATCTTCGAACCCAATGATGCGTACGAGTTGGTGGGGGGGATCAAACCCATTGGTTCCAAGGAAAAGTATGATGATTTGTGGAAAGGGAATTATACATATTTTATAGAGAAGGCCGAGTTCAGGCAAACGATAAAGGTGCTTAAAAAGAACCTCGTCGTAAAGGGCAGCTATGAATACCAGGTTTGTACTGATATTGATGGCAAGTGCATTCCTTTTGATGATGAATTTGAATTTTCGGGATTTACTGTTGAAGCTGTTGGTGCATCTGCGGCTACAAATGTTCCTGTTCCTGAAAAGAAAGAAGTTGTTACGCCCGAAAAGGCAGATAATGAGCCAATGAATACTACTGGCGAGGCAGCAACTGCGGCGGAAGCGCTTTCTGATTCCACTGTGACTACTATTACAAATATTACAGAATCGGCTACAGAGAAGACTGCGATTAGCACCGTACTTACCGAAAAAAAGAAATCCGCGCTGACAGAACGTGCTCCAGATGATCCCTATTCACTCCTGGGATTTATGGTGTTGGCCTTCCTGGGAGGACTAGCTGCCTTGTTAACGCCCTGTGTGTTTCCGATGATTCCCATGACGGTAACCTTCTTTACGACCAGTAGTAGAAACAGGCGCAGGGCAGTTACCAAGGCATTCGTATATGGTATTTCTATCCTGGTTATTTATGTGCTTGCAGGGACGGTGGTCGCAATTATTAATGGACCGGAATTTGCCAACTGGTTGAGTACCCATTGGGTGCCTAACGTTTTCTTCTTTTTAATTTTCGTTTTTTTCGGACTTTCTTTCTTGGGGCTTTTTGAAATTACCTTGCCAGGAAGTTTGGTGAATAAAATTGATAGAGAGTCGGACAAAGGTGGATACTACGGCGTCTTCTTTATGGCCTTTACGCTGGTATTAGTTTCGTTTTCGTGTACCGGGCCGATCGTGGGAAGTATTCTGGTTGAAGCTGCTGGTGGTCAAATCTTAAAACCGGTGCTGGGTATGTTTGCATTTGCAATGGCATTTGCTATTCCGTTTACTTTGTTTGCCATTTTCCCTGAATGGCTCAACAACCTCCCAAAGTCTGGTGGCTGGCTAAATTCTGTTAAGGTGTCCCTGGGTTTTATTGAATTAGCGCTTTCACTCAAATTTTTAAGTATTGCCGATCAGGTCTATCATTGGAACCTATTGGACAGAGAAGTTTATCTTGTTTTATGGATTGTAATCTTTTTCTTCTTAGGACTTTATTTGATCGGAAAAATTCGGCTTCCACATGATAGCGAAATGAAAGCGATTAGCGTACCGCGATTAATTTTAGCCATCCTGGTGTTTAGCTTTACCTTATATCTAGTGCCCGGGCTATTCGGAGCTCCATTAAAATCTTTGGCAGGTTATTTACCTCCTATGTCTACCCATGACTTTGATATTTCTGCTATTAATCGCGGACACGAAGGTTCGAATGATTCCGGGAACGGTTTGTGCGATCCACCTAAATATGCGCAGAATCTCCATTTGCCTCACGGAATTCAGGGTTATTTTGACTATGAGCAGGCGTTGTCATGTGCCCGCCAGCAAAACAAGCCGCTATTTATTGACTTTACCGGACATGGTTGTGTTAATTGTCGTGAAATGGAGGCTAGTGTCTGGTCTGACCCTGAGGTATTAAGGCGGTTGAAAAATGATTACGTGGTTGTGGCTCTGTATGTGGATGAAAAGACAGAGTTGCCGGAGGAACAATGGTATGAATCGTCATATGACGGAAAAATGAAATCTTCAATTGGAAAGCAAAATGCGGACTTTCAAATTACCAGGTTTAGAAACAACGCTCAGCCCTATTATGTGCTATTGGACAATGAAGAGAAGCCTTTAAATACTCCTGTTGGTTACGACAAAGATGTTCAAAATTTTGTCAGATTCCTCGACGAGGGGATACAGAATTTTAAGGTAAGAGACCTAAACAGTCAGAGCTCAGGAAAGCCATAGCGGGTCAAAGGAGTTGGGCGGCTTTTTAATTTAAATCGTCGGTTTTCAAGATGGCTTAAGCCACTCGAACAATTGATAATGTTGCCCGTCCATTCCCAGCTTCTTGTACACTTCCTGAGCGCTTACATTCGATCTGTCCACATAAAGACGTATTCCCATTAATGCCTTATCATTTTCCACTTTGGTCTTGACGAAATTATACAAGGTTCTAAAAACGCCTTTGTTTCTGTAGTTTTCAGCGACATATACGGATTGAATCCACAATACGGTTCCATTGCGCCATTCACTCCATTCAGGCGTGGTGAGCAGGCATCCTACGATTTCATCGTCTGCTTCGGCCACGAAGTATTGCCCTTTCGCAGGGTCCTGTAGCAGGGTTTTTACGCCCATTGAGAGCGTATCTTCATTGAGCCTGAGACGCTCAGTAGTCCATGCCATCTTTTGTTGAAAGGAAACCAATACAGGTGCGTCTTCTAAATTCGCCGTCCTGATGCTCAGTGCATTCATTGTTATGCCAAATTAGTCTTATCTGCCTGACTATAAAAATATCAAACTCCAATCAAAATATTAGTCGGCAATGTCCTGTAGTTCTATTCCTGTTTATAAACAGGTCTAAAGCGGTTGTCGCTCCACCCTATTTCAATAAATATCAGACAATTACCGCAAAATGGAACTAAGCTGCCTCAAAAAGAGAAATGGCTCAGAATCATTGAGGGCGTTCAGCTATCTCAAATTTTCTGAGCCATTTTTGCTTTATTATTGCGGAGATTAAAGGATTTTAAATTCTACCCTTCTGTTTGGTTGCTGTTCCTTTACTCCCAAATCCGTTGAAACTACAGGTCTCGCTTCGCCATAACCTATTGCAGTCAATCTATTTTCTG
>CAZHZR010000010.1:0-14354 GCA_964537095.1 uncultured Roseivirgaceae bacterium | reverse complement strand
GTTGAAACTACAGGTCTCGCTTCGCCATAACCTATTGCAGTCAATCTATTTTCTGCTATACCGTTTTGCGTCAAATAAGCTGCTACCGATTTAGCCCTTCTGTCAGAAAGTTTTTGATTGTAAGAATCATTCCCAAAGCTATCTGTATGGCCCGATATTTCTATTGTCACATCAGGATTATCGTTAAGGAAGGAAATTATTCTTCTTAGTTCTGGGAAAGATTCGCTTCTCAATTCTGATTTGTCAAAATCAAAGAAAACGTTGTTCATCACAATGGTCTGCTCCTTTTCTATGGGAACAAGATACAGATCCTGTTCCACTTCCTTGTATTCCTCCAGGTCGGTGAGGTCGATATTTGCACTTATAGCCAAATATCCTTCTGCCTCTGCCAGATATCCATACTTTTGACCCGAAGGTAACACGATTTCGTAATCCCCGGTACCGGCTTGAGATCTGGCGATGCCGATTTCTTCCCCATCAGGTAACCTTTCATAGAATATTTTAGCTTCTACCGGCTCGTTTGTTTTTGAATTATAGACCTTTCCTCTTACAGCCACGACAGGAGATGGTTGGTAGAAAACAGGTAATTCGATTCTATAAATATCCATATTTTCTTCAGTGATGGCTCGCGAATAATAAGCGTACTTGCCTGATGCGGGGATATTAAAGAATTCATCATCGTTTTCAGAATTAATGTCCGGACCTAAATTTTCCGGTTCTGACCAGTTCTCCCAGGTATCATCCAATCTCCTGGTTACATAAATATCGCTTCCACCATAACCGCTGAAACCCCGCGAAGAGAAATAAAGGGTTTCGTCATCCGCGGCAAGAAATGGTGCTGATTCTTCACTGGCAGTATTAACAGTACTGCCCAAATTCTTCGGTTCTGTCCATTTATTGTCGCCCTCTAAAAAACTGACATACAGATCCCTGTCTCCATGAGAATCATCCCGCTCAACGGCCATAATGATAGCCTTTCTATTGTTGGCCATATAAAAATTGGCCTTTTCAGAGATGTTGTAATTATTGGGGATGTCTAATACCTGAGGCCTGCTCCAGCCGTCTGCTGTCTTGGTGCTAATGGAAACACCCGCGGCCATTTTACCATTCGGTTTGTACTCATTTCCCAGCAGAATCACAAGCGTGTTACCGTCAGGGGTCATGGAGGAAATAAAATTCGGGCCGTCATTATTAAGTGTTCCGCCAATATTTTGTGCTTCCATCCACTCTCCGTTTACTGTGTCCATTTCGGAAAACCATATATCTTCGTAATCTTTTGTTCCACCTATGTTTCCAGGATGATTCCGACGGCTGAAGTACAAGGTTTTACCATCAGGAGAAATTAGCGGCCTCATTTCAGAGAATTCAGAATTTACTTTTTCCGAGAGTCGCTCAGGCTCAATGCCTTCGTCCATTATTTCTGCAACCTTTACTTCTACTACAATAGGGATATTTGAATCAGAAATCCCTATTGCATCAATACTCACATATCCTGGTACTGCTCTTCCTTCTAAGACTACTCTTACTGCGTGGACATCATAAGGGGTCATTTCGAAAAAGATGTTCAGCAGACGACCGGGTATACCCGCTGGTTCAGGTTCAAAATCATAAACCATGTATTCATTTCCGCTCCCATCATAGACATATACCTGTGCAACTGATCCGGGATTGTACGATTCCCCGATAGCGATCTGCTGAATTTTCATGGGATTTTCGAATCCAACTTTGATAAACTCTGTGCTGTTAGGGTCTCGCGGAGTCCATGCATTTGGGCTTTCGCCGGTTTTTGGAAGTACGTTTGGCTTCATTAATGCCTGCTGCGCGGAATACTGCCTGTCGCCAAGTTCAGAAGAAACTTCCAGAACCTGGGAGGCCCACTGTACATTCTGGGCAGAAATTTCTTTTATGAAAAAGCCGCTAACAAGGAAAAGGAATAGAATTTTATGCATAGTGGATTAAGTTTCGATTGAATTGCTTTACATCAGCCGCTTTTTGAACTAGGATGACATAAATTTATAAAAAACCAACAAATTATGTTGCAATATATCAATTTTTTAGAATTCTTACCTCAACTCTTCTATTTCTGCTTTGGGCTACTTCTGTGAATTCAGTAGTAATCGGCTGGGAGCCGCCAAAGGCTTTGGTCTTAATCCTTTTCTTCTTGATCCCTCTCTCAGTTAAGTATTGCTTCACTTCTTCTACCCGTTCCTCCGAAAGTTCCATGTTTAAGTTTGCACTTCCTCTATAATCGGTATGCCCCTCGAGTTGGATGACCATCGTTGGGTAGTCTCGAAGCATTTGAACCAAAATATCCAACTGGGGATAAGATTCTTCTAAAATAACAGCCTTGCTTTGTTCAAAAAACAACTTGTTTAATTTCATTACCCTGCCGACAGTGATAGGCATTAATTCGAAATTCATCTGCAACACACCATCACTATCAATATCAGAAACCACAATTACTTCCGTTTGGCTTAGGTACCCGGTAGCGCTCGCCTGTAAATTGTATTCCCGGCCGGCAATCATATACAGTGAATAAATTCCAGTCTGGGCGGCGGTATTTGCTATCCCCACGTTGTTCCGAAAAGGCAATAGCTGATAGGTGAGCACTGCTGCAATGGGTTGTTTTGTTTGTACATCCTGCACTATTCCCTGAATTCGGATCAGCGAATCTGGAATGGCCTCTGACTGGCCCTTGATTTCAAAAAAAATCGAACTCAAAAAAATATAAAAAAATAAATAAAGACCTAATTTCATAGTATCGATGATAAGAATATATAGTCTAAGGCGTAATGGTAAAAAAACAAAAATATTCTAAATTAAATAAGTCTCATTGGAATTAAAAGAGTATTTGTCTATGGTATGTACCTTTTTTAGATAACAAAGAAAATTTATTATTTTATAAAAAGAATTCTATTAATTTGATATTGACATTTTTTTAATTTAATTTTTCCAAGATTATCTGCTGGAAGAATAGAACTATCACATTTAGATAACAAGCATTTAAACTTCAAAGGGTTACTTTTAATGTAACTTTGGGTTTAATGAAAAAATAATGAGTCTGAAGTCACACGCAAAAGATCATTTTATTTCTCAGTTGAGGGCCTTACAAGAAAACCTTAACACGATAATTCATTCAGAAAACTCAACGTTTCACAAGGATCAACCTCTAATAGACATAAATCAACAAGCAAGCGATTTGTTTTTTATCCTGGATGCTGCTGGAAAAATCCTTAATATCAATCATACGGTCGAAGCGTCTCTTCAGTTTACGAAAGAAGAACTGCTAGGATTAAATTTTGTTGACATTGTCCCTACTCTTCAAAAAAAAGCCACCCGAAAGTTTTTAACATCCTTGGCGACAAATGTGCCTTCACTTAGTATTCACGTTAGTTTTACTTCAGCACAAAACAAGAGTTTGACGGCCAATTGCAAGGCGCTGAAGAGGGACGGTGCGATTTATCTCCTTGCTACTTTATGCCAGTCGGAAAATGACGAACAATTATCACCCTATGACCTGGAACATCCTGAGACGAAAGATGCATTCCGTTTGTTGAATGGAGGGGGAATATTGCCGAAAGGGAAGAATTCCGAAGGAACGGTGGTTCATCCGTCACCAGATAGCATGCCCAAAGTTTCAGACGAAATTGCATTGCGATCTTTATCCAATGACGATTTTGATACTCCCGCAATTATGAGTACAGTAGATGTTCATGGTTTTGTGACGGAGGTAAATGAAAAATGGCTGGCCCTCTTTGGTTATCAGAAAGAGGAAGTCCTGGGGAAAGAAGCTTTGCAATTTTTTGACCTTGATTCCCGGGATTATATAAGCGATGAATTTATTCCTGAAATTGCTTCTACCGGTTGTGCGAAATCAAAAAGTGCTTTAATGGTCGCTAAGAACGGTCGGGTCGTTGATGTTTCTCTTTCAGGATCATTAGAGTATGGTAGCATACAAAAAATATTCAAATGGTTTATTTTTCCTAATAAATTTCAGCCTGACGACCAGTTAGGTCACGATGCCAGCCCATCCACCAATTCAAATGGAATGGATGACAGTTTTATCGGTCCTTTGAATCACCTAAAGGCGATTATCAACAGCAGCAAGCAAATACTGTTTTTGATTGACAAGAAAATGGACATTATTGCTTTTAATAAGCATGCTGAAAAAATTGTAAGCTCCTTCACATCAAAGCAGGTTGAAGTAGGAAATAATATACTTTCTTTTTTGTCTGAGGAAGACGCAAAGGGACTTTCTGAGGTTTTTAGCGAAGTCTTAGAAGGCCAGACTGTTCATTTTACCCGGGAGATGATTTTTAAAGATGCCTCCAGACGATGGTTTGAAGTGAATCTGATTCCGGTTGAAGATGATTTGTCAGAGGTAAGCAATGTGGTTTTCAGTGCTGAAGATATAACGGACAGAAAGCAAGCGGAAGAGAAGTACAAAGAACTTGAAATAAATTTCAAATCTATTTTTTCACAAGTGGCCGTTGGGGTTTTGTTGTACGACCTCAACCATAAAATTATTCAAGCCAACAAGCGCTTTTACGAACTAATAGAATATTCAAAGGAGGAGTTCGAGAGCATTAATCCATTAGGGATTACCCACCCCGAGGATAGAGAGGTAAGTATCAAGAAAACAGAAGAACTGGCAAGTGGTAGAATTGACTACTATTCGCAAGAAAAAAGGTATGTAACCAAATCAGGCAGGATCGTGTGGGTGTTTCTTACAGCCACCGTTGTAAAAAACAGACAGGGGAAGCCAAAGCATATTATCTCGGTAACGCAGGATATTTCTTTGCGTAAGACTGCCGAACAGGAATTGCTTTATAAGAAAAGCGAATTGGATACTTTTGTGTACAGAGCATCCCATGATCTACGTGGGCCGGTGGCATCTCTCATGGGGCTATACAATATTGTGAAGGTGGAGTTTGCGCACGATAAAAACGCAATTACTTATTTCGAGCATTATAACAACAGCGTAATGCGCCTCCATACAGTGCTCCAGAACTTGATAGATCTTACCAAAATTAAGGAATCTGAAACCAAGCTATCTCAGGTAGATTTGAAAGAGCTGATCGACAGCTGTCTTAACTCGATGAAAAATCTGTCAGACTATCACCGGATAGCATTTGATATTTCCATCGATATAAACTTTAAAGTTTTTATTGATGGTAAAAAATTCAAAACCATTATTAAGAATTTAATCGAAAATTCCATCATTTACGCGACCCCTGAGAGTACAGCTTATGTGAAAATTGTGGTTTCTTACCAGGAAAACGTGCTTAAGGTTGAAGTTAGTGACAACGGAAGAGGAATTGACCCCCGGATTCAAAGCAAAGTTTTCAACATGTTCTTCAGGGGAACCGAAAAATCAAAAGGTTCTGGTTTGGGCCTGTACATTGTAAAAAATGCTGTAGAAAAGCTCAATGGCAGCATTCAATTAACCAGCAAGCTGAATGAAGGTACCAAGTTTTCGGTCTATATCCCCTACCTGTATGGCCAAGAATACACTGCTTTATTGGAAAAGAATTTTGTCAATTAGTTCTCGCACGCACTTCCTCAATTGCTTAAAAATTTCCTGACTATAGCTTCTCAAACACCAAGCGGGCATGGTCGATTATCCTCTTTCCAAACAAACACGATTTGATCTGACTCTAAGATTGCCAATTGGTGCCTGAATTCCTGGTCTTTAATGTATGTAGGAATTAACATGGCAAATGATAAGCGGGGCCTGTTGAAAAGCGCTTCCAACTACTTTTAGCCTGGAATTGTCTTCTTGCACATTTTTTTTATATGTATTTTTTTCGGCACGCATAAGGGTTTTGCTAAATAATGCCATTTTTCAGAACCGAGTCCACGTATTTAGAAATAAAAGTCTGCTGAAGTATTCTGAAGACTTAAAGAAAATGAACTGGCAATGCTGAATCTACTTACTTATATTTAGAGATAGAAAAAGATAACTCAGAAATTAGATCATGCAAATAGCAACCTATAATGTAAATGGAATAAATGCGCGTCTGCCGGTTTTATTAAAATGGTTAGCAGAAAAAAAGCCTGACGTGGTTTGCCTGCAGGAGTTAAAAGCACCTCAAGAAAAGATTCCGGTGGGCGCAATCGAGGAAGCTGGCTACTCTGGAATTTGGCATGGACAAAAAAGTTGGAACGGGGTGGCGATTTTGGCAAGAGATACGCAACCGGAGGAGGTCACACGGATACTGCCTGGCGACTCTGAAGATATACAAAGCCGATACATTGAAGCTATGGTAAAGGGCATTAGGATTTGCTGCCTTTATCTGCCCAACGGTAATCCAGCACCCGGACCTAAATTTGATTATAAGCTAAATTGGTTTCAGAGGTTAACATCCCATGCTTCTGAATTGATTGCTATGGACTTGCCCGTTGTCTTGACTGGAGATTTTAATGTGATGCCTACTGAATTAGATGTATATAAGCCGGAGCGTTGGGTAAATGACGCCTTGTTCAGGCCTGAAACAAGAGCAGCTTTCTCCAAACTAATGGACCAGGGATGGACGGATGCGATTCGCAAGCTGTACCCTGATGAGACGATCTATACCTTCTGGGATTATTTTAGAAATGCCTATGGGCGGAATGCAGGTTTGCGCATAGATCATTTTCTGCTGAACCCTAGCCTGGACAAGCGCTTGAAGAGTGCCGGAGTGGATCATGAGGTACGGGGCTGGGAAAAATCAAGCGATCATGCGCCTGTGTGGATAGAGATAACTTAATGATAAAATTCGTATGTTAGATGCTTAAATTACCATTGCTTTGACTTCTTGTGGTTTAGTCTTATATTGAAACCATCTTGAAATTGGGTATTATTAAAATAAATGGATCAGCTAAATTTATAATTATGAATCTAATATTTGTCGGAGGTTTGGGTGCCTATGAATTAATTTTACTTTTAATCCCTTTTGGTATATGGTTGTATACCATTATTCATATTATCACATCAAGATATAAAGAAAGTAGTGATAGGGTGGTTTGGTTGCTCGTTGTTCTATTCCTTCCTGTAATCGGTATTTTATTGTATATCTTGTTTGGTAGAAGGCAATTATTAAGGAGTAAACCTCAAAGTATTGATTCCAATCATTAAAATCAATGCTTTGAGAAAAGTTTCTAAAAACCCCCGACTACCACCGTGTGCAGGCTATCTATATCCAGGTGTTTGTTGGCGGCTTGCTGAATTTCATCAGCCGTGATACTGTTAATCCTGGCTATATAATTCTGGTAAAATTGCAGATCAAGGTTATTCAGATGCACGGATTTGAACTTGTCGGCCAGGGCAAAAGGGGTATTGATGTCGGACAGGAAACTTCCAATCATGTAGTTTTTTACTGTTTCCAATTCTTCTTCAGGAACCGGAGTATTTTGGAGTATTTTGATTTCTTTAAGAATTTCATCAATGGTGTTTTGGGTGTTTTCCTTATTTACATCAGTCCCTACAATAAAGAAGCCCTCATTTTTTAATGTTATAATAGAAGAAGATATGCCGTAAGTATAGCCTTTTTCCTCACGAATGTTCTTCATCAAGCGCGACCCGAAATAACCACCCAGGATTTCGTTCAATACAAGCATGTCGATCAAATCGGGATGGTTTTTCTTGAACAGTTTTTTTCCCAATCGTATCGAAGACTGAATGTTGTTCTTTTTTTCTTCAACAATAAATTTGTCTGGCGATAGATTTTCGGCTAAAAACAGTCCTTCTTCAGTTGATTTAAGCAGGTCTTTTCTGCCAAAAATGCTGTTTAAGAGCTTATGAAAATCAGGTGTAGGTTGTCCTGACACGATGATCTCAAAATTTTCGGTCAAAAATTTATTATAGAAATGACGCACCTCCTCTAGTTTCAGGTCTTCCACATTTTGGACAGTCAGGTCTTTTCCGTACGGATGACTAGTCCCAAAAATAGCCTCTCTGAATTTGACAGAAGCGAGGATACTGGTCTTTTCCCTGTTTACTTTTATTTGCTGGGATTTAATTTTTTTCAGCGTTAAAAGTTCATTCTCTGGAAAAACAGAATCGTAAAGTAGTTCATGCACCAGTGGTAATAGAAAAGGAACTTGCTTAGTGAGACACTCCAGTGTTATGACTGCAAAATCCATACTGGCATTGAGGTCCAGATACGCGCCATATTTTTCGATTTCATTAGAAATTTCTGCTGAAGTAAGTCTAGAAGTCCCTTCGCTAAGCATTTTCGTAGCGAAATAGCTTGCGCCTGGAGCCTCTTCATTCCAACTACCTGCCTTAAAGATAAACTCCACTTTAATCACCGGTTGCTTACCCGCCGCAATCGTATAAACCGGAATTCCGTTGTCTAAGGCTTTAAAATCAGCATCTGGAATATTTATTTTTGTTATTCTATGGAATTTAGGAGCAGATTTCCTGTCGAGCATGCTTAACTATTAATTAATCGTTCCTGGAGAAGCGGCATTTTCAAAATTAAATAACAAAGAAAACCTTAAGGTTTCCCCAAGAGGGTTATCCTCGCCTGTAGGTACTAAGTACGCGAAATCAACACCGAAAACCTGATATCTAAACCCTAGCCCCACGGTAAAATATTTCCAGCTTCCTTTATCAGGATGCTCGTAAGAATATCCTAATCTGGCAGCAAACAAATTGTTATACCAATATTCAATGCCGGCAGAGGCTGCTATTTCTTTAATTTCTTCGCTGAATCCGTCAGGTGCATCACTAAATGACTTAAAAATGCCACTTAACATGGAAGTTTCGTTGCGAGCGTCTGGTATGGTAGGCACCAGCAGTTTATTAAAATCAACAGCAAATGTGATTTTATTGTAAGGATCCATATGTGTAGTAAGTGCAGTTCCCAATCTCAAATTCGTTGGCAGAAAATCCCTGCTATCAGTATCATTATAACCCAGCTTTCTTCCGATATTAGTAATAGTAGCACCAAACGCAATATTCGAAAGGCTTCCTACGAAGTTGGGATTGCTATTGTAGTAAACACCTATATCTGCTGCCACACTGGTGCCCGGAGAAGCATCTGCTGACCCTATATCCTCAGAAATGTCGGAATAAATAAAGCGTGCTGAAACCCCTATTCCCAGATTTTCGCTTAGTTTTCTTGAGTAAGTCCCATCTATAGCATATTCTTTGGGTCTAATGGTATTCAAAGGAGTACCCTGTATATCTGTTAATTGAATCTCTCCTAGGTTGAAATATCTTAAGGACAATGCAACTGCCTGCTCATTATCGATTTTGTAATAGCCGGATAGGTAGGAAAGGCTCATATCGTTTATGAGTTCTGCCAACCAGGGAGTATACGATAAGGAAAAGCCATAATCGGAATCTATGAAAGCTAATTTGGCATTGTTCCAATGAATTGAGTTTGCGTCTGGTGAAATCGCAACACCTGTATTACCAAGTCCGCCTGATCTGGAGTCAGGTGTGAGTATCAAAAATGGTACGGCAGTATTTATAGTTCGGGTACTAATGGTTGTTGAATTTTGTGCTACAGCATGTTCAACCTTGTTGACTAAAAATAAAACAGTAACAATAAGGATATATTTTTTCATTAGAACTTATGATTTGCTATAAATGTCAAATTTAATGATAAATTGATTCTTAGCTAGTTTAATTATTAAACAATTTATTAATTTATTAATACAAGTCTCTGGTATTCTTGCATTTTTGAATGATCGGATAGAGAACGAACAATGACCTTATAAGTATATACTCCCGCCGATAATTTCAGGCCATTTGCGGTTGTCCCATCCCAAACAATATCCTCAATTCGCGCCAGGCTGTTGTGATAGGTGTTTTTTAGCTCACCAACGAGATGACCTTTCATTGAAAAAATCTGAATGACAATTTCCAAGTCATCTCCTGCCCTGTTGTGGTTAATGCTGAAAGTTGTTTTATCATAAAAAGGATTGGGGAAGTTTAAGACCTTATTCAATGCTATTTTCTCATCCGATGCCACTATGAAATGGAGAGATTTTATCGAAAAGTTGCTGTTAATATCCCATGCTTTCAAGCTCAGCGTATAATTTCCATTGTCAAGGTTGTTGATGGGATAAGTAATCCATCCTTCCCGATAATTGTTTAAGCTATTTTCGAAGAATTCATTTAATACAATGCTTCTTTCCGCGTTGATGGTGGCTGATAAATCCTGGTTCAGTCCGTTTGAAGTAATGTTTATGCCACTTTCATCTTCAAGTTTCGCCAAAAGCACTGTGTTGGAGCCGGTAATATCTCCCGGTTGAAAAGATTCATCATCCATATAAAGCGTAATCACCGGAGGTTCATTGTCTGTTAAAGACGCTCCGCTTCCACCTATTACTACATCTGTAAAGCCGAGGTGAGCGTCATCCATCAGTGTCTCATCATAAGCATAGATTCCCAATTTTCCTTTCCCGAAACTGTAATTTATATTCTTGGGCATAATGAAGCTGATTTCAAACGCTCCACTATTTATGGTCACTTTGCCCCTGAAAAGCACTTTATTTTGTTCATCATAGGCCATGGTTGGTCCGTTAGCAGGCAGGGTTTCAGAAATAGTGGGTTTATCGTAGATGGTGACATTGGCTATGCCGTTGAAATTCAAGTCTTTTTGTTTATCGGCTTTTGCAATGTATCCTCTTATCCGCACCTTGGTTGAAGCTTTGAGGGTATCCGCTTCTCCGCCCGTTTCACCTGTGCTAATAGCTGTTATTGTAATTTCTTTTTTGGGAAAGGCCAGTTTCAAGGAAGGGTCTCCCAGCAAACTGAAGTTTCGGTTTCTGTACCCGCTCAGGCTATTGTTCTTAGTGGATTTGATAATGTCTCCCAAAGTCAAACTCTGAGTATCGGCTTTTGAAAAAATCACCTTATACAAAGCACTGTTCAGCAAAAAGTTGGTGTTTGAATAGACTGGTCTGGAAGTGGTGAGCAAACCTATTGCCCCTCCTTTAGGATTGAGTACCAACAATTCACCGCCGGAAATTTGCAGGGGATCATCATACTTTCCAAACTCACAGGTGGCCGTGACAAAGAAGGGCAGCTTATCCATGTTATCCCATTGATTGATCATGGTCGTATTGAGGATTCGTTCATCAGCCCATACACTTTCGTTGCCATGACCGCTGTAATTGATAATCAGCGCACCTTTTTTAATGGCATCGTTTAGCGCTTCTTTTGTGGCTTCTGAGGTGTTGCCTTCCTGCGGAAACGCTCCGAGATAGATTTTATTACTATGATAGGCGGTATAGGTAGTGTCAACCAAAGCAGCGAGCCTTTCAGCATCTGCCTGATGCGTGTTGCCATCTTCATCATCCGCTACAAAAACCACTTCATTTCTCCATGCTCCAAAGGTTTCAGGGCTGGTTTGATAGTGGATAATTTTATCAACCACCGCTTTTGCCTCAGCAGGGCTTTTTACCGGCAGCCGGCCAATTCCGATATCCAGGAGGTGATCGCCAGGGTTTACGTTTTCCGGCCACAGTCCTTCTCCTTCATCCAGAAAGCCGAAGTAATCATCCGAAGAATAAGTTTCTACCGGGTGCAACGAGTTGTATGACTGATAGGTAGGAACGAAGTTGGTGTTATCAAATTCAATCTCTTTGTAGGCGTAAGAGCATTTTCCAAACAACAGCAGGTACTTGATGCGACCATTGTCATACAAATATTTTACATAGTCCCTGATGGCGGTTACATCTTGTCTTCCCGAAGAAAACTCGTTGTAAATCTGCGAGGGTGTGACTACCTTGACTTTTAGCTTGTCATGCGATTCCCTGAAAGCTGCCAGTCTTGTTGCCTCTTCAACAAAATCCGGATAGCTTACAATGAGCATGTCTGTATCTAAGGCCGATCTTATGTTTTGGTTTGCCAGCTTTCTGAGGGCATTCGGCGATTGCAAGGTATTGGGATCAAAAACGGCATATTCCTGAAATCCGGGCATTGAAGTGCCGAAGTGATAAGCGTTACCTTCTTTTGAAGCAAGCTGCACTTTTGGGGCTTCAGGAATGCTTATATCCCAAATCATCAGATTGTTTTGAGACAAATTTGCTATTTCGAACGTAAGGGGACTGCTGTTTAATTTGGTTGCATTGTTAAAAATCAGCGGGCTTCCCCGGTAGGTTAGTGCTCGTTCTGCCTGAATGAGGAGACTGTTTAAATAAGCAAAACCATCATTTCCCACGCCATTGAAGGTGATTTTTACGGGTAATAGGTTGTTTGACAGGACATCAAGATTGGCAAAAAACTCCCGTGTACTTTCTTTGCCTTTGATAGCATAAGTATTGAGACCAGTCGTTTCATTCACTCTCGGAATTGCTTCTACTTCTATATCGCCCAGAAGCTTGTTGCCGGCACTGATGGAAAATGATGAAGGAGATGCATTCGAGGACATTACCTTTGCTTCAATGCTGGTAGTAGCACCCTGAATTAGATCGGGGAGCAGGAAGTCCATTTCTATGGAGGAGCCGCCGGTAAATCTTTCGCCATACCATTCGCGGCCCGAGTTGAGTACATTGTGGAGGTCTTTTTCGTGAAAAATAAAATCTTTGTAGGATTTTATTTTGGTGGCATGAATGCCCGTGCTTTGTTTTTCTTCAATTCTTAAACCCGGATTGCCTTCCACAGAAAGAAAATAAAAGGATGAGTCGGTATAAAGATTTTTTTCTACTGCGAAACTGGCAAATGTTTCGTCAAATTCAATCCGGTCGGGTCCCTCTGCAAAAAATAATATATAGTCATTTTGATCGAATCGACCATCAGATTCCCCACTGACATAGATAGGGACTTCGGGCAGGTCAATTGGCCGATCCATGCTATTTGCCTGGGGGAGCATCCCGTTCCCATACCCGTAAATACTTATTTTTCCTGGATCAAGCGCTGAAGTATTTATGCCTGCGTCTTGAAGTTCCTTACTTGTGATTTTATAGATACCTCTTTGAGGGATAGCAAATTTGTACCAATCACCGGAAGCCAATACAGAGGGAGATGGCTCATTGGTAGAAGTTGCTGCAGTTCCTACCGACGATTCATAAACCAGCACCTTACCTTCTGATTTGCTGTTCAGAAGGAAAATAAGCAGGAACCCGGTACAGAATGTTTTACGAATTATTTTCATGAATCGGTTCAAAGCATCCTTATAAGAAGACAAAGATTAACGGTGAATGTCGGGAAATATTGAATCGCTCTAAATTACACCTTTGAAAGGCTAATTTATGGGATTTAAGAAGATAAAAGGTACTCAATTACTAATTCATACCAAATAATTCCTATAGTTATAGACCTGTTCTGCTTCCTGGTAATGACATAACGATATACAAAAATATAATTACAGGAATGGCTGAGATTTGTAGTAGGGGAATAAGAATTATACAAAGGGCGAGGAATAAGAACCTGACTTTGTTGTCGTGCCAGGACATGTTTTTAAATTTTAGTGCAAAAAGCCTCAGCTCTGCGACCAACAGCAGCGAAAAAATGACAGTAATGCCGAGGAGCACATATCCGTTAGCGATAAATTCTGCTACCATGTTCTTTTGCTCAATTACAAACGGTAAGGCGCTGATCAACAGTGCATTCGCGGGTGTGGGTAGGCCGATAAAAGAATCGGTTTGGCGCGTATCTATATTGAATTTGGCTAGCCTCAGTGCAGAGCAAGCTGCAATGGTGAATGCAATCCATGGAATATAGGCATTCACAAAAGCATCATTCAGGAGATGAAACATAATAATGGCCGGCAGCACTCCAAAAGTGACCATGTCAGCCAGCGAATCCAGCTCTTTACCAATTGCAGAATACGCTTTGAGCCAACGGGCCACGAATCCGTCAAAAAAGTCAAAAATAGCAGCAGCCCAGATTAAATAGGTAGCAAAAAAAATATTTCCCTGAAACACTAAGACAATGCCCGCACAGCCGCAAAGCAGGTTGCATATGGTCAAGAAATTGGGAAGGTGTTTAGTAAATTTCAAGGACGTAATGCTTAGGTTCAACGGATGGCACAAAAAGGATTGTGTTTTTTCTCTTCACCGATAGTGGTGTGCTCCCCGTGTCCGGGATACACGATCATTTGGTCATTAAGGCTGAACATTTTTTCATGGATGTTTTTGATCAAGGTATCATGGTCTCCGCCGGGAAGATCAGTCCTGCCTATACTTCTATGAAAGAGCACATCGCCTCCTATGCATATATTTTCTTTGCTATTGTAGAACACAAGGTGGCCCGGTGAATGACCCGGCACAAATAAAATTTCCAGTGTTGTATCTCCAAATTTAATTTGTTGGCCTTCATCAATAAATGCATCAACCTTTGCAGCTTGGTATTGTTGGAAGCCATAGTTGGATGCATATGACGAAACGGCTGTTAAAACTTGTTCCTCAATCCG
>CAZHZR010000009.1:21058-34440 GCA_964537095.1 uncultured Roseivirgaceae bacterium | reverse complement strand
GCGATGTTGACCTTAGGATTTAATTTTTAAGTTGCTGATGATAATCTCCACCAATTCAAGAGGAGATTGCCTTGAAATTTTGACCTTAAAGTTTGCCCTGTCGTAATAGGGTTTTCTTTTTCCATACAGATCTTCAAGATATGTCTGCAAGGTAGCCCTGGTAGTATAGTCTTTCAACAAAGGCCTCATTTCGAGGCCTTCTTTTTGGAATCGTGTTACCAGGTCTGCCATCTCCACATCGAGGAAAATTACTTTTCCCTGCGCCAACATAAAATCTATATTCTCAGAGAAGCAGGGAGTACCTCCGCCTGTAGATAAGATAAAATCTGAATTGGTACTTGTTGTCCATTTTAAATAGTGTTCTTCCAGCCCTCTAAAATATGCTTCGCCGCGCGTCGAAAATATTTCTTTTATAGTTATTTTCTCTTGCGCTTCAATAATATGATCGAGGTCTAAAAAAGCACTGTTCATGCTTTCTGCCAGGACTTTCCCTACCGTAGATTTTCCTGACCCGGGCATCCCAATTAAATAAATTTTCATACGCTATAAATATAATCTTAAATCCACCAAAAACGAGGATTTATCATTGTGATTAGGCACAAGAATTCCAATTGCGTCGTGTTTTCAAATCCTGCCTTTTGTTAGAACCCGCCTTAACTGATTTTGCTCCAGTTAAATGCGTCGGGATTTACGTTTGATAATTGGATCTTGATGTTTGCATTTTCAGCCTCCAGCAATTCCGGATCTTTTTGTAGAAGGTCTACGGCGGCATCTCGCGCCAATTGCAGGATTTTGCCATCCTGACCGAGATCCGCGATAAGTAAATCCAAAACCCCACTTTGCTGAGTACCCATCAAGTCGCCCGGACCTCGTAATTTTAGATCCACATCTGCTATTTCAAAGCCATTGTTGGTACGTACCATGGTTTCAAGCCTGAGTTTACTTTCTTTGGTAAGTTTATAGTCACTCATCAATATGCAATAGGATTGGTCGGCACCTCTTCCTACGCGTCCTCTTAGTTGATGGAGCTGTGCAAGTCCGAAGCGTTCCGCGTTTTCGATGATCATTACCGATGCATTGGGAACATTCACTCCTACCTCAATTACCGTTGTGGCTACCATTATCTGAGTCTCCCCCTTTACAAACCGCTGCATCTCGTACTCCTTAGCCTCCGGTTTCATTTTTCCATGCACAATGCTCACCTGAAACTCCGGAAAAGCCCTGCAAATACTTTCATACCCTTCCATCAGGTTTTTATAATCCTTGCCTGATTGTTCTGCTAATTTTTCAGACTCCTCTATCAGTGGATAAACAATATAAACCTGCCGACCCAACTGAATTTGCTGTCTTACGAACCCAAACACTTTTAGCCGGTTGGCATCGTAGCGATGAATTGTCTCAATAGGTTTACGTCCTGCGGGAAGTTCATCAATGACGGAAATCTCCAAATCGCCATACAAGGTCATTGCCAGTGTTCTGGGAATGGGTGTCGCAGTCATCACCAACACATGCGGGAAGAAATCAGTATGCTTTTGCCATAACTTGGCCCGTTGGGCCACTCCAAATCGATGTTGCTCATCCACAATTGCCAAACCAAGGTTCTTAAACTGAACAGCATCTTCCAACAGAGCGTGCGTTCCGATCAGAAGGTTTAACGAGCCATCTTCTAAAGCCTCATGAATAATTTTCCTTTCTTTCTTTTTCGTAGAACCTGACAACAGGGCAATTTTTAGATTCATTTTCTCAGCAAAGGCCAATAATCCCTGGTAGTGCTGCCCTGCTAGTATTTCCGTAGGCGCCATAAGGGCCGCCTGTCCGCCGCTACCTATCACCAGCAAAGAGCAAATAAAAGCCACCATCGTTTTTCCACTTCCCACATCGCCCTGCAGCAATCTATTCATCTGATTCCCTGACTTCATATCAGCATACACCTCCTTGATCACCCTTTTTTGTGCGTTGGTGAGGTTAAAAGGCAAATGGTGATGGTAGAATTCGGTCACCAGCCTTACTTCGCTAAAAACCTGCCCCTTGAATTTGTCAATACGGGCATGTTTCAGTTTAAGTAGTCGGAGCTGCACATAAAATAATTCTTCAAATTTCAATCTGAAGCGGGCTCTTTGCAGGGCATTGTTATCAGCAGGGAAATGGATGCTTTTCAAGGCTTCCGCTTTCCCTGCAAGCTTATACCTGTCAATAATCCGCTCCGGCAATATTTCCCGAACCTTGGGTAGGGCTTGTTGAAGCAGGGAAAACTGGAATTTCGAAATTGCTTTGCTATCAAGGTACTTCTGCTTTAGCCTTTCCGTAGTGGGGTATACGGGCTGAAGATAACTTTGTGCGCCCGTGCTGGCGGAATATGGTTCAATTTCAGGATGTGCGATGTTAATTTTCCGCCCAAAGGAAGTTGGCTTTCCTATGGCTACCATTTCCACGCCTGTTATTAATTTTTTCGATACCCATTGAATTCCTTTGAACCAAACAAGCTCCATTTCACCCGTGTCGTCGTAAAAGTAGGCGACCAAACGCTGTTTCCTTCCTACTCCTACAGTTTCTACTTTTTTAATCTTCCCTTTTACCTGCACGAACGGTAGTTGATCATTCAACATGGAGATCTGGTGAAACTTAGTTCTGTCTTCGTAGCGGAAGGGATAATATTGAACAAGGTCTCCGAATGTAGAAATCCCTATTTCTTTTTGCAGCAAGGCAGCCTTCTGAGTACCTACTCCTTTTAAGAATTCTATTTTCGTATCGAAGTAACCTGCCATTTAGGTTCTGGGTCTTTGGTGTTAGGTAGTGGGTTTTCGTTAGGGTATATTAAGAAAAATACAATGTGTTATCATTTTTTGACATTACCAATCTTTGTAGTAGGTCAATTACAGTCGAATTGCTGCTGCACAAGCTCCCAAGCTACTTGCCCTCATCTTGCCAGGAGAGCGTATTCAGCATATGGACAATATCCATTTTTATATAGTCAATTATTGGTGCCAAAGAATCGTTCTGTGAAGCGGTTCTAAAATAAAGGGCACCTCTGATAAAATGATCTGTAGAGTCTGTAGAAAAAAATTGAAAAGGTGTTGGTACTTCTCCCTCAAGTTCTGCCACAACGGCTGTATGGTTATTGGGCGTTTGAAGTACAGTCTCTTCAATAGAATATGCTTTAACCTGATGCTTTGCTGTTAATTTATAGGCATCATTGAACAGTTCCTGCAGACGGGATTCATCATTATTCAACTGCTTATAAGTAATTTGAATCGTTGCAACAAATTCCGGATAATGAATATTTATCCAATATGGTTCTTTCATCCATGAGGAGTCATATACAACCTCGGCGTGCTTCGAAAATTGAAATTGATATGGAAATGAGTCCGGGAGCTGTACATATTCATGCTGCGGAAGTTCTATTTTATTATATCCTTTTGGTTTAGGGACATAATCCTGAGAACAAGCAGCAAAAAAAACTGCGCCACAAAAAAAAGTCAATTTTTCAATGGACTTCCTCAATCCAAAGCGCTTCCTAAACCTTCCCATTCTGCTCATTAACTACCTGTTGTTTTGAAAAAACCCTTATTCTTTTTATTCGCTTATTATCTACAGACACGACCGTGAAGACAAATTTATCAAATTTTACCTTTTCGCCTACTCGTGGCAACTTGGAATGAAGTTCCAAGATGAGTCCACCAAGGGACTCACTCTCCCCTTTGATATCTTCAAATATGTCAGGATTCTCACCTAAAATCTTACAAAAATCATTGAGCGAGGTTTTTCCTTCAAAAATATAAGTTTGTTCGTCCAGTTTATTGTAAGCAATATCGTCATCATCGAACTCATCATTTATCTCGCCTACTATTTCCTCAATGATATCTTCCAACGTAATTACGCCGGAAGTGCCCCCATATTCATCCACCACAATGGCCATGTGCACCCTTTTCTCCTGAAAGTCTTTAAGTAAAGCATCAATCTTTTTGCTTTCGGGGATAAAAAAACCGGGTCTAAGAAGATCTTGCCACTTGAAGGTCTCATCCCCTTCTATGTAGGGAAGTAAATCTTTTATATAGAGCACGCCTTCTATTTTATCAATGGTCTCGTTGTAGGCTGGTATCCGCGAATAGCCACTTTTATTGACCTTATCCATTAATTCATGGAAATCTGTTTCAATATCCACAGCCATGATGTCCATCCGGGAGCGCATTACCTGCCTCACGGAAATGGTTCCAAAATTCACTATACCTTTTAATATTCCTTTTTCCTCAACGGTTGTTTCGTTGCCGGTGATTTCCAGTGCATGTTGCAATCCATCCAGGGATAATTCATAGCCTTTTTTGTCCATTCTTCGCTCGATCACGTTGCTCATAGATACCAAGACCCAGGACAATGGGTGGAATAATGTGGCAAAGAAAGAAAGAGGGATGGCTGTCTTTTTTATGAAGTCAAGCGGATTTTGCGATGCGTAGTTTTTGGGAATGATCTCCCCAAAGAATAAAATGCTAAAAGTAACAATGGCTGTAAGGGCAGCTACAACCGCTCCTTCTGTAGTTTTATACCCAACTATTTCCCAGGACAAAAAGGTTGAGAGGGTGACAAAAGCAATGTTTACCAGATTATTAAGAATCAAAATCGTAGCCAGCAGTCTTTTTGGCTGATCAAGCAACCTTACAATAAATTCATCTACACGCGAATTGCTGGTTTTACTCTTTGCGATATCCTCAGAAGACAGGGAGAAGAATCCGATCTCAGACCCTGAAATCATTGCTGACAAGAACAGCAAAACAATTAATATTACACTATTGACAGCATAGAAGATAAATTGTGAGTCAAGAAATGCTGCCAATAGTATAAGTAAGGGGTAGGGGTCGTCTGTAGCGGATTCCAAAATCAATTAATTAGTGACAAATCTAAAACGGAAGGTCATCCGTTTCTTCATTAAACGCAGGAACACCTTCATCAGATGCACTTTTATTTGAGTAATCATTTGAATTAGGACTACTGCTGCCTTCGTTTTTCGAACCAAGCATGGTCATGGTTTGTACCACAACTTCTGTTGTATACCTTTTAATACCGTCCTTATCGTCATAGGATCGTGTCTGTAACTTACCTTCTACATAAATTTGATTTCCCTTTTTAAGATATTTATCAGCAATCTCAGCAAAAGGAGTCCATAGAACGAGATTATGCCACTCCGTATTAGTGACCTTCTCACCCATCTTATTCTTATATGTTTCGCTTGTCGCTAAGGGAAAATTAGTGACCGCCCGTCCATTGTCAAGGTGTCTGATCTCAGGATCTTTTCCCAGATTACCTACTAAAATAACTTTGTTAACTCCAGCCATAGCTTTATCTTTTTTTAAGGTGCAAAATTAGTTAATCTTTTTAAAATTAGTTAAAAAATGTTTTCTGACAAATATTTATCGATTAAAATCGGCTTGGGCAATTGCACAATTGCTTCATTGGTAAAGAGCTCATAATTGCCCGCTATGTTTGCATCCTGCAAGACAGTTTTGACCCTGGCAACATCAGAGATATCTAGCAAATAAAATTTTGCCAACAACCGCTGGTGCGTTAGCACATGTTTGTAAGTTTTGGAGATATCGTTGATGATGCCGCTGCTTCGTAATTTTTCAAGAACAGCATCCTCAATTGTGTCTATCTCTTTTGGCTCGTCAGATTCAACAACATAAAAATCATACAAGCCGCTCCAGATGTCTTTCTGAACCCTTTTCTTCATTAAAATTTTTCCCTGGCTACGGATAACAAAATAATTTAAATGCCTTACCTTAATCTTTAATTTTTTGATCTTCACCGGAAGTCGATGCTGTATTTGTAATTTATAGGCGACACAAATATCATTGTTCACACAAATTTCGCAATTGGGGTTTACCGGCACGCACTGCAAGGCGCCAAATTCCATGATAGCCTGGTTGTAGGTCGCGGTATTTTGAGCCGGAAGAAGATCATTTGCCAGTTCCTGAAATCTTTTCTGGCCCCTGGACGCGGCGATGTCATCTTCTATACCAAAAACCCTCGAAAGTACCCTATACACATTGCCGTCGACAACCGCCACTTTCTCGTCAAAGGCGAACGAAGCGATTGCAGCAGCGGTATACTTGCCAACCCCTCGTAGAGAAAGCAAGTCTTTGTAATTATTTGGAAAAGTTGCGTTAAAAGTAGCTAAAATGTTTTTGGCACATGCATGTAAGTTTTTGGCTCTCGAATAATATCCCAGACCCTGCCACAATCGCAATATAGCCTGCTCGTCTGCCCGTGCCAATTCACCGACCGTAGGGTATGTTTCTATAAATCTGTTAAAATAGGGAAGCCCCTGTTTCACACGCGTTTGCTGCAAGATTATCTCCGAAAGCCATATCAGGTAGGGGTCGGTCGAATTTCTCCATGGCAAATCGCGCTTGTTTTTCTCATACCAAAGCAATAGATTATTAGCGAAAGGGTTACCGTATTTTGTCAAAATGAAATGAAATTATTCTCAATAAATGTATTAATAACACATGCCCTATTTTTAAGCTAATTTACTTTTAATTTAAGCCAGGTGCCGTTAACTTTGTGCTATAGAGCTAAATATAAAAGGTTATCCGAGTGTTTTCCACACAATTTTAATCTTATAGAAGGAGTTTAAAACTAACATTTATATATGATGATTTAAAACCATCATCGGAATTGTATTATTAATTAAATTTAGATCAAGTGACAAAAGCAGAGGTAATATCAGAAATTTCAGAGAAGACAGGTATCGACAAAATGGATGTGCAAGTCACAGTGGAAGCCTTTTTCAATGTAGTTAAATCTTCTATGGCGGATGGGGAAAATATCTATGTCCGAGGATTTGGAAGCTTTGTGAACAAAAAAAGAGCAAAGAAAATTGCCAGAAACATTTCAAAAAACACAGCAATTGTTATTGATGAGCATTTTATTCCAAGTTTTAAGCCGTCAAAAACCTTTGTTGAAAAAATTAAAAACAGCGATAAAGTTAAATTATCTGAAAATTAATAAACTTTTTATGGCTTAATCCGTTAGCAAGGACTTTCGGATTAAGCTTATTTTATGTCGAGAACACAAATATTTTTATCCTTAGGGGCTATACTTTTCATTGTCGCTTTATTTTTGTTACCGAAAGTTGTAGTTGACAATGAAGGATCTCCATCTGTTGAAAACTCAGACGAAAACGCTGAACCTGCTGCTTCAACCGCCACTGTAGACCTGCATAACACCACCCTTCCTCCTGATCGCCAGGCTTTAGTGAATAATCTTCGTGAAAACGTCATTAATAGTGATGATAATAAAAAAATTGTTATCTTTGCAGATTCTTTGGCAGTTGTATTTAAAGACCATAATCTATACGACAGTGCCGCGCACTATTTAGCTATCGCGGGTGAAAAAACCGGTACATTTAATAGCTTAAAGAACGCGGGTGATGCTTATTATGAGGCCTTCACTTTTGCGATGGATCAAACCAAAGCAAACGCACTGGCAGAAAAGGCACGTGCTTACTACGATAGGGCCAAAGAGACGGGGGCAGGTGAGCAGAAGCAGGTTTTAGACATGGATGCAAATGCGGCCATGACTTTTATAGCTTCATCAAACCCTATGAGAGGAATTGGCATGCTTACTGAAATACTTGAAAAGGACTCAGAGCATGAAGCAGCAATATATAACTTAGGAATTCTTTCAATCCAATCTACGCAATATGATAAAGCGGTGGAGCGGTTTGAAAAACTGGTTTCGCTATATCCTGAAAATTTACAGGCTCAATTTTATTTAGGATTCAGCTATAAAGAGGCGGGAGATAAGGATAAAGCCAGGGAACAATTTGAAAAAGTAAAAACCCTGGATAAGGACCCTGAAGTACAGGCTACTGTGGATTCTTATCTGGAAGAAATTAAATAATATTTTATCATTAAAAATCTAAAATTATGCCTTGCGGTAAAAAAAGAAAACGTCATAAGATATCGACTCACAAGAGAAAGAAACGTCTAAGAAAAAACAGACATAAGAAAAAATAATTTGTAGGGCAGCTATACTGCAATATTTATAGGCGTTGTTATACGCCTTTTTCTGTTAATAAAAATTTGCGAATAGCTGCTGCAATTTACTTTTCACTTCATCCAGAAGTTAAAGTTTAATAAATTTTTAACTTTAAATTTAAATCATTGAGTAACGAATTAGTAATTAATGCTACTCAAAATGGATGTCGTATAGCCCTTTTAAAGGATAAAAACCTTGTTGAGTTTCATTATGACGAAGGAGAGAGCCAATTTACAGTTGGCGATATCTACCTGGGAACAGTGAAGAAAGTTGTGCAGGGTTTAAATGCCGCTTTCATAGACATAGGTTATGAAAAAGATGCTTTTTTACACTACCTCGATCTGGGTCCCCAGGTCAAGTCGTTGAATAAGTTTACCAAATTAGCACTTAATAATAAAGATGCGGTAAATAAGCTTTCAAAGTTTAAACTTGAGCCAGACATTGACAAACTTGGTAAGATTAATAACGTCTTATCAAAAAATCAGCAAATACTGGTACAGGTAGTAAAAGAACCTATTTCAACAAAGGGTCCACGATTATCCTGCGAGTTATCAATAGCGGGTAGATATATTATTTTGGTGCCGTTTTCGAATACAGTTAATATTTCTAAGAAAATAACTGATAACGATGAAAGAAAACGGCTGTTGCGATTATTGTCATCCATCAAGCCTGAAAATTTTGGTATAATCATTCGGACTGTCGCCTCCGGGAAAGAAGTCGCCGAGCTGGATAAAGACCTACGTAACCTCATTAAAATTTGGGAAGACGGGGTTCAAAAGCTTAAACAGGCCAAACCAAAAGAGAAAGTAATTGGAGAAATGAGCAGGGCCTCTTCCATTTTGAGGGATATGCTCAATGAATCATTTGACAGCGTCACGGTCGATGATAAAGGGATATTAGACGAAGTTCGTACCTACATCAAATCCATTGCGCCTGACAAGGAAAAGATACTTAAGCTTTACCATGGAAAGGCTAAAATATTTGAGCAGTTCAACATAGAACGTCAGCTCAAGTCTTTATTTGGTTCGTCTGTAAGTATTCCCGGCGGTGGTTATCTGATCATAGAACATACAGAAGCACTACATGTTATAGATGTAAACAGCGGGAATAAATCCAACGCTGAAAACGATCAGGAAAATACGGCGCTGCACGTGAACATGCAGGCAGCAAAAGAAGTTGCGCGACAACTGCGGCTTCGCGATATGGGCGGAATCATTGTAGTGGATTTCATTGATATGCGCAAAGCCGAAAACAAGCGCAAGGTCTTTGAAACAATGAAGGACGAGATGAAGGACGATCGTTCTAAATTCACTGTTCTTCCACTTACGAAGTTTGGTTTAATGCAAATTACCCGACAAAGGGTAAGACCGGAATTAAATATTATTACAAAAGAAAAGTGTCCTACCTGTAACGGCACAGGTACTATTAGTGCGTCAATCCTTGTTTCAGACCAGATTGAAAAGCACCTTGAATATATTCTTTCTACTCAGAATGAAAATGGAGTTACTATTGTCTTACATCCTTTTTTATATTCTTATTATACCAAGGGTATTATTTCGAAGAGGGTGAAATGGCTATTTGCCTATCAGAAGTGGGTAAAGATTATACAGGATTCCTCCATGGGAATTACAGAATATAGCTTCCTGAACAGCCAGGGTGCGGAAATAGAACTAGTTTAAAAACTTAAGCCCCGGTTGTTAATACAGCCGGGGCTTTCTTTTAGAACTTAGCGGAACGTTGTGTTGTGGTGTGATAAATAAGAATAAAATTCACTGCTGCTTTCAGAATGAGTTCATGGACTTTTAGAATTTTATACCAAAATCAAGACTCACCAGGTCATTTTTTATTGAAAAATCTGCATCATCCAATCTTTTTGAAGCGGCGTTTATCAACCCCCTGGTGTAACTGATGCCTCCAAAGATGGAAGAACTAACCCCAAGCCGGTACTCAAGACCCAAACCTGCCATTACAGAAAAATCTATCGGGCGGAATTTCTCAATGTAAATATCGCTTTCGTCATTTTTTTCATGAATCTTTAATTCAGCAATTCCACCAAGTTGGAAATATAATCTTTTGTCAAGTGCCAACTCATTGGTGTACAGCTTTAGCGTGGCAGGTACCTGCAAATATTGTAGTTTATAGTCTTCTTTCTTAGAAAATCCCGCCTCGCTTACCACAACGCCAGCGCGCTTTGGTGTATAAAACAGACCTGTACTAAAGTAGTAGTTTTCCTTCAGGTATATGTCGACTATAGGACCGAAAGACATTCTGAAGCCTACGCCATCAGCGCTTACACTCAAAGCATCGTCATCATCGGCCGCCCTGTTTACAGACAACAAAGGTGAAATTTTTAAACCCAATTCAGTCTGAGCTTTGGCGTAAGAGATACTCACTAAAATTGTTAAGATTACTAGGTATTTTTTCATATTTTTAAATGATAAAATTTTTATGAGCTTTGTAGGTACCGAAGATTCAAATATCTAAAGAATCGGTAAAAGAAAACTATCGGACTTCCGTTTGTTATTTGACTTTTAACGACAAAAATAGGTATTTGACAACTATTAAAAAATCTATGTTTCGAATACTAATATTATTGCTGATTCCCATTCTCATTTCCTGCGGCAAAACATCGGGAGACCAACCTGATGTGAGCAAGATCAAAGTGAATATAAAGATTAAACGGCTTGAACAGGAATTGTTTGCAATCAAGGACAAAAATGAACTGCAAGACTTTTTACAGGAAAACCCCGGACTGTCGGAGCATTTTTTTCAACGTGCGCAATACCCGCATGATTCTGTTCTGGTAAATTCTTTATTTCAGCTGATCAATGATCCTCATATAGACACGCTTTATAATGATACTAAGCACGTTTTCGGTAATCTTGAAGAAATAAAGAACCAATTCGAGCAGGCATTCCGGTACATAAAGTACTATTATCCAGAATTTGAAGCGCCTGAAATCCAGACTATCGTCACCGGGTTTGGCCGCGACCTTTTTGTCTCTGATAGTCTTATTATTATAGGACTGGACTATTACCTGGGAGAAGGCGCGACCTACAGACCGCTTGACATTCCCAATTATATTGTACAGCGCTACTCCAGCGAATATATTGTGCCTTCCTGCATCCTCCTCATGAGCACAAAATACAATTACCTGGATCAAAAAGACAATACCATGTTAGCAGATATGATCTATTATGGAAAATCGTTCTACTTCGCGGATCGTGTGCTACCGGACGTACCTGACTCTGTTATAATTGGCTATACAACCAAAGAGCTCCAGGACGTCGAAAAGAATCAGGTAATCGTGTGGGCACATTTTATAGAGAATGAATTACTTTACGAAAAGAGCCACTTCGTTAAAAAGAAATATATTGACGAGCGCCCTAAGACTTTGGAAATAGGTGATAAAGCCCCCGGAAGAATTGGTGTCTGGCTGGGCTGGGAAATTGTAAAGCGCTTTATGGAAGAAAATGATCAGGTAACGCTACCCCAACTCATGGAGATAGATGACGCACAGAGAATTTTTACGCAGTCAAGATATAAACCGAGTCGTCCTTAACTTTCATTTGGTGGCTTTTATTGAAAACTTTTAAAAGCTTCTGGATCTGAAGTTCTTTGGAATAATATTGTTCAGCGACCTGCCGGGAGTTTTTTTGACTGCTAAACAATAAGTTGGAATCATTTACGTAAGGCAGGAGCTTTTTTGCAAATGAGCCTTGCTCTTTGGGGTTATAATAAAAGCCGCATTTGTTCAACTCTGTTATTTCCCTTAACCAGCCGCCTGTATTTAAAATAACCAGTTTGCCAGCAGCCAATGCATCAAAATATTTATTAGGGCTTCCTGTCTGTAATACGGGGAAATCGGCATACGAAATAAAGATCGCATCAGTTACGTTCAACAGTTTTTTCAATCCCGATTTACTTTGGAAAGGGAGGAAGTCGATATTAGAAAGTTTCTTTTCAATTGCCATTGATTTGATACGTTCCAACTCCGAGCCGCTGGCAGCAACCAAAAAGCGAACAGGAGCATCGGCTTGTTGACAGGACAAAGCGGCTTCAATTAAATACTCCAGATGATTGGCCTTGCCGGCTGCACCTATATAGCTAATGACAAATTTGTTTTTCACCTGAAACGCATCCTCAAACGCAGGCTCCTTACACTCCATCTTGAAAAAAGAGCAATCTGCCATGTTTGGAATCATGTAAACGTCTTTATCAGGAACTACAGATTCGACGCTGTCTCTGATGGCAGGGGATAATGCTATAATTTTAGTCGCATTCTGGTATATCTTCTTTTCCAACCAGTAAAGCCCGAATTTCAGAACTGGATTTTTTATAAATCCCATTTGTACAGGCGCTTCCGGCCATAAATCGCCAATCTCAAAATAGTAGGGAATTTTAAAGCGCTTCTTGAGCCATACGGTGATGATACCTATGGTTAAAGGCGTAGACATCGCATAGCAAATATCAGGCCTTTCCAACTTTGGTATAAGCTTACAAGCCAAGTAAATGAACTTTAAAAAAGCCTTGGTACGTGACCAAAAGCCAAGGGAATTATCGTAAAAGACGGGAAGATAATGAACTGTTATACCCGCTACTTTTTCAATTTTGTAGTCTCTTCCGTTGTAAGAAGTTACCATTTCTACCTCATATCCATTATCTACCAGGCCTTTCGCCAGATAATAAGATCTAATAGAACCTCCTTCCTCCGGAGTTTTAAAATATTGATGAATATATAGAATTTTCACTTGAAGCGATTAAGTGGATATTAAGGGAAGCTATTGTCCGCTTTATCAACATAATATCCTGACGATATTCCCTACTGCTAAACAGCACTTATATTGACAGCGCCATATAAACCAACCCCAATTTTAAACAATAATAACTTTCCCGCAAAATTACGATAATTCATTTGTATGCTTAAAGCAAATATCTGTGATTTTTGTGGTAATATCTACAGAAGTGCGTTAAGGGGCATATTTCGCATTTAGGCTTCCTGGCAACGCAAATATACCTTCCGTGCAAAATGAGCCAGTGATGGGCCTTGGGAACAAATTCGGTGGGTATGTGCTTCATTAATTGCTTTTCAACCTCCAAAGGAGTTCTAGCAGCTAATGTGGCCAAACCAATTCTTTTTGAAACCCTGAACACATGGGTATCTACGGCCATGGTAGGTTGGTCATAAATAACAGAAGCGATCACATTGGCGGTTTTTCGCCCTACTCCTGGTAGCTTTTGGAGTTCCGCTACCGTGTTTGGAATTTCACTATTGTAATCTTCCACTAACATTTTTGCCATCCCGAGCAGGTGCTTGGTTTTGTTATTGGGGTATGAGACACTCTTGA
>CAZHZR010000009.1:0-20958 GCA_964537095.1 uncultured Roseivirgaceae bacterium | reverse complement strand
AATGCCCACATCCATTTGATGGAGTAATTATGAATACCAGCTTTTCTTAAAAGATAGACTAATTCTTTCTTTTTAAAAGCCCTCAGGACAGAAACAGGGCCGTCGTGCTGAACCATGGGAGATTTTGACAGGAGCTTTACAATCACCTTGATGGAATAGTAAGCCAGCCAGTGGCGGTGTAGATCATTAATGATGACCCCAAACCTTGCCTGCCGCTTTAAACTTCTGAAGAGCGTGACCAAAGCATCATCTTTAAAATGATGTGTAAATAAACTGCTGATAATAATATCGAAAGTTTGGTCCTGAAACTCTGGTGAGAAAACGTCAAGCGCCACAAATTTAATTTGTGGGAAATCGGCGGCATTTTTTCGGGCAAACTCAACGATATTTGGATTTGCATCAATACCAATAAGGTCTA
Organism: uncultured Roseivirgaceae bacterium; assembly: GCA_964537095.1. GTDB lineage: Bacteria > Bacteroidota > Bacteroidia > Cytophagales > Cyclobacteriaceae > CAMPJM01. The sequence goes on along the minus strand of CAZHZR010000009.1, from coordinate 20,540 downwards.
TATTTAACCTTCGCTTCTCTGCCCATTTTGCGATCTCAATCAAGATGTCGCCCCCACCGCAACCAATATCTGCAATAGTAAGGCTTCTTAACGGAGGGTTCTTAACTAGCAGTTTTTTGAGTCCATCAATGGTAACATTATTCCCGCCCAACTTGCGATTAATTTCATCAAGTTCCTGAAGTGTTTGATCAATTACCGCACCGGAACTTGTAAGATCATCCATTATTTCTTCCTCATTGGATCTGTAAGCAAATTTGTGCATAAAATTCATATGAGATTGGTGTTGCTTTAGGCGTTGTGCGATAGTTAACGGTTGTGGACTTTTAGAAGCATGCTTTCAAGTGTCAGGCCTGGGCCAAACGCAAAGCTTAAAACGTTTTTGCCCTGGTCATCCTCCTTTAGATCCTGCAGAAGCAATTGTAACACGAACAAGATAGTGGGGGAAGACATATTTCCATATTGTTTCAATATACGATAAGCATATCTATTATCCTCCCTGCTCATCCCTAGCTCCTGCTCTATTACTTCTAAAATTCTTTTTCCACCCGGGTGAATTACAAAATAGTCAATATTCTCTACACTCAGCTGAAAAGATTCGAGTAAACTATGGGTGAGTTTAGCGATGCCCTCTCTGATCATGTCGGGCACATACGACGATAATTTCATTTCAAAACCGTGGTCGCCAATGTGCCAGGCCATTTCCTGAGATCCTTCGAACTTTAAGTCGCAATGAAACTTTTCGAGTGAGAGCGATTGTCCTTCAGGTGCTTCTGATTGAACAATCATGGCTGCAGCCCCGTCGCCGAACAATGCATTTGATAATATATTATCATCATCTTTGAGCTTCTGGAAGTGAATACTACACAGCTCAACGCACACAACGAGCACTTTGGCATTTGCATTGGCTTTGCATATGGCGTCAGCAACTTTTATCGCGTTAAAGGCCGCATAGCAGCCCATAAAATTGATGGCGGTGCGCTGCACCTGGGTTTTCATTTTCAGTTCCTGAATTATTTCTATATCTATTCCAGGCGCATACATGCCGGTACAGCTTACGGTTATTAAGTGGGTAAAATCCAGCGGCGTTAAGGCTGTTTGTCCAGAAAGACAATTTTCTATCGCCCGTAACGAAAGCGCCAATGCTTCCTGCTTGTAGGTTTTCATCCGGTCTGCGATCCGCGGGAAAGGTTCCAACAGATTATTGGGTGGGTAGAAGCTATATTGTTCTACTTCATTACCATAATCCTCTAAAACGGAATATCTTTGAGAAATTCCTGATGCTCTGTAAAGAGCCTTTAATCTTTGCCTTTCTTCATCATTCATTGATAAGGCACCGGCCATAAATTCTGCGATTTTACTTTGGGGGGTAATGTGTTTGGGATTTGCCGTACCAATTGAAGATATAAAAGATTTCATTTTTCTATAATAAGCAAAATATTAATAACTTGTTTAAAAAAGCCCATGATACAAAGGTCTACCTGGCTCCATTTGCGCATACCTTTTTCTATATTTTTGATGCCTGTGTATCTGTTTGCTTTAAGTACTGCCTCTGACGTAAATTTATTTTCTGCCGCTTTTGTTTTCATCATCTTGCATTTCTTCCTATACCCGGCCAGCAACGGCTTTAATAGCTACTTTGACAAAGATGAAGAAAGTATAGGAGGTCTCAAGAGCCCGCCAAAAGTTACTAAAGAGCTGTATTATGTAAGCTTACTTTTCGATCTTATAGCGCTTGTCTCGGGGATTTTTATTGGATGGCAGTTCGCAATCATGCTTTTAATCTACGGATTGGTCTCGAAAGCGTATAGCCATCCCGCTGTTCGTTTGAAAAAACATGCTTTTACCGGTTGGTTCATTGCCGGTTTGTTCCAGGGTTTTTTTACATTCATACTAGTGATTATAGGTGTACAACATCTGAGTCTGAATGACGTTGCCGGCCAGGAGCGAATTTTGTTTGCCGCGGCCTTATCTACGTTGTTGCTCTGGGGGTCTTATCCTATGACCCAGATCTACCAACACAAAGAAGACGGTAGAAGGGGAGATCAGACGCTTAGCCTGAAGTTGGGTATTTTAGGAACCTTCCATTTTACCGCACTGATATTTTTTATTGCTAATATTTTATTCCTGTATTTCTATGCCAGTTATCACAGTAATATGCATGCGTTCCTATTCCAACTATTCGCATTGCCGATGCTGATCTATTTTCTGGTGTGGTATGTGAAGGTAAGGAATGACAGAAAGGAGGCAAACTTCAGAAATACGATGCGTTTGAATATGATATCCTCAGTTTGTCTAAGTTTGTTTTTTATCCTGATCTGTTTTTTAAACTATTGAGATCAGGTACAGCAATTTAGAACGGGTCTCCGTGTGTTTGTTGAATAATAAGGTCTGCGATCCGTTTTGATTTTTTTGCCAGTGCAACGGTAAAGGTTGAGGCAGCGGGTTGTCCAAAAAACCGCTGAGTCAATCTGCCGAATAGCAGCCTTCGCTTAAATACCCTGCTCCAGAATGCTTCGTATTCGCTTTCCAGCTGCATCCTCTCGAAATTAGGTTGATTCATATGATGAATTATCAATTCAGAGAGAATTTTGGCGCTGTGTATCGCCATCGCCATTCCATTTCCGCAAAGGGGAGTGATCATTCCTGCCGCATCTCCTGTCATCAAAATATGATTTTCTACAGCAGTTTTAGGCGAAAAAGAAATTTCATTGATCACCAAAGGCTTATCAAATAGAAATTCAGAATGGTTCAGAATCTGCTTTATTTGAGGATTTTGGAATAGGACCTCTCTTTCCATAGTTGGAATGTCCTGTGCAGTCTTGAGGTTTTTCCGATGGCTTAGGTAGCAGATGTTAAATTTACCATCCTCAATTGCGTTTATTCCTAAGTAACCGTTTTTAAAATTATGAAGCGCAACTGTCCCCAGAGGAAAATCTGTTTGAACATGGTATTTAACACCGATGAAAGGGGATCGCTTTTGAATGAAAGCCCGGTTAAGCGTTTTATCTATTTTTGATCTTTTTCCATGTGCTCCAATTACTATTTTCGACTCAATGGTTGTGCCGTTAGAGAGCCTGGTTTCGAAAGTATTGTCAATCAGCGAGGTGCTTTCTACCTGCATACCTGTGAAAAAGGTTGCTCCGGCTTTTGTAGCTTTTTCATATAGAAAATTGTCAAAAAAGTGTCTGCTTACCCCAAATCCACCCAAAGGCAAGTTCAAGCTTACGCTGTTTCCCCCGGTATCACTCAAAAGCAATTGATTGATGACAGGAACGTTTGCGAGTTCGGGATAGGCATCGATAGATTTCAGATAAGGAACTACTTCATTGGAAATATACTCCCCGCAAACCCTGTGAAAAGGATATTTCTTTTTCTCTATCAGGCATACAGATAACCCGGCCCTTGAAAGTAGCAAGGCGTTGGTAAGTCCGGCGAGACCGCCACCAATTATTAATACGTCAACCATTTCAGCAGTAGATATTATTAGGTGCAATTGTTTCGTCGTGGTTTTGTATCAGCAAAAAATTTTAGGATAGTTTCCAGACAACCTCTATGAGTTTGCGACCTTGAATGTAAAGACGGAAATTACTGATTTTAAACGATAATGTTATTTTTCTGCTCAAGCTGATTCATAGTTCCTCATCATTACGGCGTCGGCAATCGGCTTCGGTCGGCATTATGCGGAGAGCTCATCGATTGTATTAAATTTAGTTTATCCAAAAAAATACCCCAATTACACAACTTTTATCTATCATTAATCGTAAAACAATTTCACCCTGTGGAAATAGTATTTCAATTTTTTAATCTTATAATTATGAAATCTACAATTGATGTTACGCAAGCTTCTGTTGGTAGTGCTAAACTGAAATTTTCTACAGTAAACCTTCTATTGGTAGGAAACAATCCACTTGAGCTGGCCCATTGCTCTCAGCTATTAGCTGGTTTTAAAAAGAGAAAGTTCATGATTGAAACGGCCTTCAACACCGAAGAGTGTTTTAAAATGTCGGCGAAGTTAAAACCAGACGCAATAATACTCGACGACAGTGTTGGATTCATGAATTTAATGGAAATTACAGAAAAGCTTTACAAAGATTCGCGCTATCACCATATTCCGGTAATTATTCTAAAAAACGACAATTACTATCATGCCGGCATCAGTGATAACGCCGTGGAATTTCTGTTGAAGGAAAATCTTGAAGCAGAAGGACTTCCGGAAAAGGTTTTAGCGGCAATTAATAATCAGAAGGTAAAAGAAAATATTGCGACAGCGGAACACTCTTTAGAAAAAAGAATGAGTAAGCTATTTTTATCGCTGTTTGGCAGCAAGAAAGCATCCGCTTAAAACACGCTAGATCAGCCTTTTTAGCCTGAACACTTTTCGGGCTACGGTACCATCTCTTAAAATTTTTATGCGTATTTTTTTTCCCTCCTTAGAGCGAAAAATGTTGTGGAGGTCGTTCAGGTCTAAATTGATTGCATTTACACCATTTATTTTATTTATTGTGTCGCCTATCATAATCCCTGCTTTATCGGCGGGGGATTCGGGTCTTACATCATCAACCACAAAGGTATTTAGCCCTTCTCCCACAGCTATTAATTCCAGCCCGCTCATATTATATTCAAAATCGTTTTTGTAGTATTTGTTCTTTTTGAAATATAACTTGTTGTTGCTGTAATCGATAACCACTGTAAACCGTTTTAAAATACCGGCCCCCAAAGTTCCCTGTCTTCCTGTATTTTTAAAGGAAACACCTAAGCGGGAAGTATCGGGAAACGAACTAATCACCTTTTGGAAAGAAAAATCATCAAAAGATAATTCATCGATCCGACCCAGATAGCCGTTGATGTCGCCTCCCAAACCTCTGCCTAAGTTGCAACGAACCCGCTCCTCAGGTAATTCGAATGAAGGGTGAGAATTGGCGTCGAGCAACAGTGAATGACTGGCTCCGGTGTCGATCATCAGCTTCGAACTCGTAGTCGTCTGGTTTTGAAGCGTGATGTTCGCGATTATATATGGTTTTGTGTCTTCGACCGTTATCGGAACGGTAGCATAATTTCTTGGCGGTTTAAATGAAGATGGCTCATAAAGGGTGAGGATGTTGCTATCATAATTGATTTGTACAACAAATCGTCTGAATATTTCATATCCTAAAATACCATGGACGTTTTCGCCGAGATAATTTTTGAGTTGCAGGTAGTCTTCTTCTAAAACCAGCATCACCTGGCCTTTTCCAATTGCACCCGGTAGCTCCAGTGTAACATCTCCGGCCACATAAGCATCTACCCCTTTGTCACCATCTGCACCATAGAGGGTAAGTTTTCGATGGTATTGGATGTTCAATAGATCACTAAAGGTTCGTTCTGTCAGAATAGTTGTTTGAACTCCGGTATCTAAAATGAACCGCAAGGGAATTGCACTATTTAAGGTGATGGGAACAATTATCAGGTTGTTGAAGGTTTCGAAAGGGATCTCGATTTTCTTGGCACCGTCTTTTAAAACAAATCCAATCGTTTGCGCTGACAGGAAATTTACACCTCCTGCGGCTATGATAATTGCAATGGCAAGAAATTTAATAGAAACTCTCATGCTCATCCACTGGCTTAATTTTCTATTAATTTAAGGATTTCTTGCTCAGTTACAAATAGTCAATTTAGCACGGTACACAATGGGCAAGCTGATAATGGACATTTTTATTCGGTAAGTACCAAATAGAAGATGATTACCAGGTTATAGTGTGGCATCCACGGACTTTAGCGCGTGCTGTCCGGGGCAATCAGGGGAGATTTATAATACTAGGAGCGGAATGCACTTCTGATCGAACCAGTCGCCGAATAAGTGCATTCGCCAAGAACACCTAATTGCGTTCAAAGCCGCTCGTGGAAAGAAGCGGTGGCACAAAACAGATCACTGAGACACGGATTTGCGAAAAAATAACAACAAGAGGCGGATTTAGTGCAGAAACGCCGATAAATAGCTTTTGACTGCTTCAGAATCGTGTACCAGAAGAAATGATTGAATGCCTAACATAATTTTGGATAGCTACCCAGCAACTTAATGTTATTTTTATATTTGTCAAAAATGGCCTTCACCGGCGCATCCTCATAATGTCCTTCAAAATCTATCAAGAACCAATATTTAAATGTTTTTTGCTTTTTTGCAGGCCTGCTTTCAATTTTGGTAAGGTTGATATTGGCTTTATGAAACTCCAGCAGGAAATCAGCCAATGACCCCGGCTGGTGGCCGAGCTTAGCTAAGATAGTGGTCTTGTCGGCTTTGCCTTTTTGATTTAAGAACCCTTTGCTGATGATTATAAACCGAGTCTGGTTGTTTTCAGAATCTTCAATGTTTTGAAAAAGGATCGGAACACGTGCCAATTGGGCAGCAATGTGCGAGCAAATGGCGGCTGAATCTTTTTCCGTGGCAGCTATTTTCGCAGCTTTAGAGGTTGATTCCACAGCGACAAGCGTAATGTCGTCCCCATACATATCCTCGATAAAGGTCTTACATTGTCTGAAAGCGATATCTTTGGAGTAAATCTTTTTGATGTTTTTAACTTCCTCGCTGATGGTTGCAAAAGAGAAGTGGATGGGCATAGGTACTTCAGCAGCAATTTTCAGATCCAGTTTCTCCAACAGGTCCAACGTTTCACTGACTATACCTTCCTGATTATTTTCTATCGGTACTACGCCAAATCGTGTTTTGTCCGTATCTACGGCCTGGAAAACTGATCGAATCGAACCAAACGATAGATATTCGCTCATTGCTCCAAATCTACTTTCTGCAGCCTGGTGGGTAAAGCTCCCCATTGGTCCGAGAAATGCGATTTTTTCCGGCAATTCAAGATTTCGGCTAACAGCGAAAATCTCCAGGAATATGGCATCAATGGCCTGTCTGGTCAATAGCCCCTCCTGTTGATAAAGCCGCTCCAGAATGGCTTTTTCCCGCTCCGGACGGTACACCACCTCTTGTTTAACCCGTTTTAAATCGCCGATGCTCTTTACATGCGACATCCGCTGATTCAGAAGCTCGATAATTTGATCGTCGATATCGTCGATATTTTTTCTTAATGTGTCTAATTTCACCACGAACTGTTTTGTTTTGTGCTAATTAGAGAGGTGTGATGTGAGCACGGGGATACTTGCTTGTTTCACAAGATCTTCAGAAATGCTTCCTTTCACAAGATTGGCCAGACCTGTTCTTCCATGGGTAATTGCCGCAACCAAATCCGCATTTTTTTCCTTTGCAAATTTTAGAATTCCCTTCTTTGCATCACTATCATAGACACAATGCAAAGAAAAGTTAACGAAATGGTGCCTGTGGGCGAAAGAATCCAATTTACTGGTTATTTCGGCGTGGGAAGTGCCCTTGTCCGTCATGACATGAAGGACATGCAGGTGCGCGTTGAAATAAGATGAAAAACGCTTCACATGCGTAACTCCCTCAAAAGCATCGGGATTGAGATCTGTAGCCAGCACAATATTTTTCACCTCCAGATTTGGATGAGCCTGCTTAACAGCCAGCACCGGGCAATGAGATATTCTAATAATCTGCTCGGTGTGATTTCCTACGAAAAATTCGGTAAAAGTGCTTTCTCCACTCGTGCCCACAACAACGAGATCAATATCGTGCTCATCAATAAAATCACTAATTCCGGTTTGCATCTCCTTTACCTGTACTGCTGTGGTGATATGGAGGTCTTTAAAGCTTAGTTCCTGAGCCAGCTTTGATAACCGCTCTTCGTTTTTCTTATGAAGCTCCATAATAAAACGGGATTCTTCTGAAATCCCAACTCCGGTTACTGCCCCTGTCGCATTTAAATTGGCTCCACCTATCGGAGAAATGAAATTTACCAGAAAAATTTGTGCATCCATTCTTTTTGCTAGTGCAACGGCGGTTTCTATACCGAAATGGGCAATGTCTGAAAAATCTGTTGGAACGAGTATTCTATTCATGTTGAGATAATAATTGTTCTAAAACACTTAAAGTCAGGATACAAATATTTCTATAAAACATTTGCACCGACTTCCCCGGGATTTTCCCGGCTTCACCAAATTGACGTCAGGCAAAAAAGGATTGTTTAGGAGGCACAAAAATAATCATTATTGCAAATAAAATCTTTTTTAGAGCATAAAGGTTATCAAAATTTGCTCAAAAAAGGACAAACAGCCAAAAATGGCATTAACTGTGGGAATCAGACGGATCGAAATTGCTCCAAATCCCAGCAGAAATCATGATTTATTGCTTTATACTAACCTCCCAGCTCACCTCTGATCATCCGTTCTTTTCCCTGAAAGTCCTGAAATATTTCGACTTCGTTAAATTCATTGGAGGTCATGTAATTTTTCAATTCCTGCCCATATGCCTCATTGATTTCAAAATATAATTTGCCTCGCGGTTTTAAAAGGCTTTTCGAGAGCGTGATAATTCTTTTATAAAAGAGGAGTGGATCTTTGTCCGGAACAAATAAAGCAATGTGTGGTTCGTAATTAAGCACATTTTTCTTCATCAGCTTGCTTTCTTTTTTTCGAACGTACGGGGGATTGCTGACAATGATGTCAAAATTGCCTTCGCTTGGAGTGTCTTTCAAAATGTCATATTGCATAAAAGTGATGGGAGCATCATTTTGTGCCGCATTATTTTCTGCAACCGCTATCGCATCCGCATTGATGTCCAGCGCAAATACCTCCGGCGATTTTAGTTCTGATTTTAAACATATTGCTATACATCCGCTGCCAGTTCCTATATCAAGAACCTTTAAGTCCGGAGCCGTATTTTCTCTGATGATCAAATCAACCAATTCTTCGGTCTCTGGCCGCGGTATTAGTACAGATCGATTCACTGCAAATATGCGGCTGTAAAAATACGCTCTTCCGGTAATGTACTGCACAGGTTCCATGGCCTTCACTCTTTTAAAGATATCAGTAAAATAAGGCTTACTGATATTTTCTGAGCTGATGGGCTTTTTAGCAATCACATCACCTTTTTCAAGGTTAAAAAATTTTTCAAGAAGATGATAGGAAATACTTCCAGCCTCTCTTTCATCATAATATTTTGACACCTCTTGTTTGAGGTAGTTGAATAATAAACGAGCGTCAGTTATTTTGTCGATCATGAGATCATAAATGGATTGTACCCAAAAATATAAGATTTTACTGGCTTTACCTTATAAAAATATTAATTTCTTATTTTTGAACAAAATATATATCAGGACTGGCTTTTAGACAAAAATGCCACCTAAATTTGTATTTTTGCGGTTTTAAAATGACCAATTTAAGGTATGGATGATCAATTTTACATGCAGCGAGCACTCGACCTGGCAGCGCTGGGGCGTGGTAGCGTAAGTCCCAATCCTCTGGTAGGATGTGTGATTGTTCATGATAATAAAATAATTGGCGAAGGATGGCATAAAAAGTACGGGGAAAGTCATGCAGAGGTAAATGCTATTCATAGCGTAGAAAATAAGGGGTTGTTAAAGGATAGTACAGTTTTTGTAACCCTGGAGCCTTGTGCCCACTTTGGGAAGACACCTCCGTGCGCAGATTTACTGGTGCACCATCATGTAAAAAAGGTAGTCATTTCGGTGACCGATCCTAATCCCTTAGTGGGAGGTAAAGGGATTCAAAAACTGCAGGAGGCGGGTATTGAAGTGGAGACAGGTATTCTCGAGGCAGCGGGGAAAGCGATAAACAAGCGTTTTTTTAATGCACTTCATCGAAAACGCCCCTACATTATTTTAAAATGGGCCGAGACCGCTGATGGATTTATGGCTCGTAAAAATTATGACTCAAAATGGATTAGCAGCGGGTATTCAAGGATGTTGGTTCATAAATGGCGTACTGAAGAGGATGCCATTCTGGTAGGATCTAATACCGCTGCTTATGACAACCCGCAGTTGGGTGCAAGAAATTGGAAGGGCAGGAGCCCTATTCGTATTGTGATCGACAGACATCTTAAACTCAACCGGAATTTGCAATTGTTTGATGGCTCACATCCCACAATTTGCTACAACTTGCATAAGGATGAAGAACTTGCTAACCTTACCCTCGTAAAACTGGATCAAGAAGGGTTTTTAAACCATATGATGGATGATTTATTTCGAAGGAAAATTCATTCGGTATTGGTAGAAGGCGGAGCAATCATTCACAAAGAATTTTTAGGGCAGCAGCTTTGGGACGAGGTCAGGGTTTTTAAAGCTCCGGTGATGTTCCGCGAAGGGATTGCCGCGCCGACTAAGCCGGACTTTCCTTGCAAGGAATTTTTACTAGAAGAAGGAGACAAGTTGTTGATTTATGAAAATGAAAGTTCCGTGCCGTAGCTAATGCACAAGCCTATTAAATAGCGCAGCCGCGAGAATCCATCAACAAAATGTTAGACAAGTAGAAACGGCCAATGGACAAAGCAATAGAAAGTAGCTTAGTTTTATCAGTTGAAGATGTATCAATTACGGTTCAGCAAAAAGAGCTATTCCGGAATGTTAATTTTGAAATCCGGAAGGGAGAGCATCTTATGCTGGTTGGCCCGAGTGGTTCAGGAAAGACCACATTTCTTAAGGCCATTGAGGGAAGATCTTATATTTCTCAGGGAAAAATTATCAGACATTTCTATGAAGCATATAAAAGCCGCCACCAACTTGAAGATCCTCTTTTTTCCTTTACCAATTTAATTGTCACAGTTCCTGAGAGGGCTCATTTCAAAAATGCCTCAAACACTACAGATTTATACTATCAGCAAAGATACAATTCAATGGATTCTGAAGACGCCCCTACGGTTCAGGCGTATCTTGACGAAATTTTTTCAAAGAGCCCGGTGGCCGACAAAAAGTGGGATGTTTTGAAAGCGCTTTCACTATTGAACCTGGGCGAACTGGCAGAAAAACAAGTGATCAAGCTATCAAACGGCGAAACAAGGCGCTTGCTGATTGCGGCGGCATTAGTGAAAAATCCAACACTACTGTTAATGGATAACCCTTTGGTGGGTCTGGACGTGGATACCAGAGGTAGATTTGATAGCCTTTTGAAGGCCATCATTGAGAGCGGAATTACCATTATTATGACCGGTCTGCCTGACTTTGTGCCTTCTGCGATAACTCATGTGGGAGTTATCGGAAAAAATAACCTAAAGCTGATTCCCCACAGCATATTTGAACCTCATCGTGCTCTTGAAAAAAATTCTTCCCCCAGGGAGGAGATATTTAACAGTAATTTGTTACAGCAACTATTGCCTCGCCACCAGAATGAGCACTTCGATTATATAGCAAGGCTGAAAAGTGTGACCGTTAAATATGGCGCCAAGACCATTCTAAAGGACCTGGATTGGAGCATCCGCCAGGGAGAGCGCTGGGTTTTATCTGGCCCGAATGGTTCAGGAAAAACTACGCTGTTGAGTCTGATAAATGGCGACAATCCGCAGGCTTATGGCAATGATATTATTTTATTTGACCGTAAGCGCGGCTCAGGCGAGAGTATTTGGGACATCAAAAAGAAGATTGGATTTGTTTCACCCGAACTGCATCAATATTTTCCAACGGATAGTTCCTGTTTACAAGTCATTGAATCTGGTTTTTACGACACACCAGGCTTGTTCAGAAAAAGCGATCCTGAGAAAAGAGAAATGGCATTAAAATGGGCTGAAGTCTTCAATCTTGCTACCATCACAGCGCAACCATTTCGAAGTGTTTCAGCCAGCCACCAGCGGATCTTGCTGTTAGCCCGTGCGCTGGTAAAAAATCCTCCGCTATTGATTTTGGATGAACCCTGCCAGGGATTAGATGCGGCACAACAAAATTACTTCAAAGAAATACTGGAGAAGTTGTGCGAAATAAATAATACCACCATCATTTATGTCACGCACCATCAGGAAGAGATTCCCTCCGGATTTGATCTCGTATTTAAACTATAACACGGTTTTCCTTCATTTTCGCAACATCGATCTCAGGTTACAAAACCTGAAATTCACCTATCTGCATGTTCAGTTTCCCCATGCCCTTCCTAGTATTTGCTATAAAACGAATTGATGTTGGGAATGAGTTGGTTATAAATAGGCATCGCAAAGCTGATAAAGAGGTCTTGAGGAGGTGGCGGTGGCATTTCTGAATTTTGGCAAATTTTAAGTTGTTCGTCTGATAACGCCCTTTCATCTCCGTTAAAACTTCCCCATGATGAAAACCATACTGATTCAGGATTAAACTTTCGATGATGCAGCATGGCGTTGGTCTGCGCATCAAAAATCTGCATACTGAACAAGCCTCTGGAAATAATTTCTTTTCTAAAAACTGTGACCTTCGCACTCACCGTGTTGTAAACATTCGCTTTCGTCCCATCTTCCAATTTTACCGTGCCCACTACCACACTGTCTTTGGTGACGGTCTCAATAATTTTCGTGGTGTGTGTCTCTCCAACAACGAAATCATCAAATTGTAAACGCAGATACTGATCTACATAGGGAAGCTGCTCTGCGTCAGCTTCTTTACTGGTGTAAAACCTTACAAATTCACTCCCACGGAACTGTGTATGCAGATATTCTTCTATCTTATCCTGAAAGTATTTTCCACTGAGGTTATACCGGGCAGGAACTGGAATTTGCTCAACCACTACTTTTAGCGTGGCTTCAAAGAGTGCTTCTTCCATCAGGTTGCGAACATCTTTATAATTCGGAACAAACTCATGAGCCCTGCGGAACAAGATATATGCTTCCCGGGCATCTTCGCGGGTATTTCTATCTAGTAAAACCAGCGCAGCGTCATAGTTTTCCTTTGCAGCCAATTGCTTCAGTTCTTCTACTTTTGCTTTATAGGCTTTAGGGTTTGGGACGACAGATAAGGCGCCTGGTGACCTGCGTATCTCCTCACTCAGATAATTAATATCTTCATAAATCCTCAAAGCATCAGTGTATTTTGTGGGACTCAAGCTGGCTAACTTATCCGTGGCTGACCTTTCCAGGTTTTCTATGGCCAACGGATAGCTCTTTCGCAGTGTTTCTTTGGACTTTTTATGATCAGGATTTTTACGTAGCCTGTTTACCGATTTTAACACAGCTTCTGCATAATTGCCGCTTTCATAGGCTTTTTTTCCTGATGAACAGGACAAGCTGCCAGCCGAGAGAACAAAGACCAGGAAATAGTAGAGTATCTTCATCTGTTATAATTTAACTGTTAAAGATAACAAGGTTGAAATTCACGATGCATGTCCTATTTCTGAGAAGATTACTGATGTAATTTATTTTGAAGAAGTTCCAATGATTGATTCCTAAATGTAGAACGCTGAAATTTTTTTTCAAACAGCAACTTCGCCGATCCTTCCTTGGTTCAATTCTGTGCATCTACTTCGTATGCATTAATTTGCTCTTTATACAACCTGCAATTGACCCACTCGGGATGCAGGGATGCTCCAAGCTTTTTATAAAAATCGATGGCGGGTTCATTCCAGTCCAGCACCTGCCAGCCGACCAGTGCTACACCTTCTTCTTTTGCTTTAAACATAATAGCATCAAACAAGTGCTTTCCCAGGCCTTTCCCGCGATATGATGCTGTAACAATAAGATCCTCCAGATACAAAAACCTCCCTTTCCAGGTAGAATAGCCATAATAATACAAGGCAAGACCCACGACCTCTTCTGCTTCTTCTGCTACAAAAAATTCAAAAACGGGCTTGTCGCCAAACCCGTCTTCATGCATACGTTGCACCGTATTCTCTACAGCCTCAGGTGCCTTTTCATATTCGGCCAACTCCCGGATCAGCTTCAATGCACCATTCAAATCATCTGAAGTCCCCTTTCTAATTACTGCCATCATTATATGGATTTATACCCATGACATACCATGCAAAAGAAAATCTGTCCGCAAGCTCATCAATAATTTTAGAGGTCGGTTTTCCCGCGCCGTGCCCTGCTTTGGTTTCTATTCTTATTAAAACCGGTGCTTTTCCGGTATGTTTTTCCTGCAAGGTAGCGGCAAATTTAAAGGAGTGAGCAGGAACTACGCGGTCATCATGGTCGGCCGTAGTAACCATTGTTGCAGGGTAGGCTACTTCTTCCAGGTTATGCAGTGGAGAATAAGCATACAGATAGTCAAACATCTCTTTTGATTCCTCGGCTGTACCATAGTCACTGGCCCAGCCGGCACCTGCTGTAAATTTGTTGTAGCGTAGCATATCCAGTACTCCTACAGCAGGGAATGCAACTTTGGCAAGTTCGGGGCGCTGGGTCATGGTGGCCCCTACCAATAGCCCGCCGTTGGATCCTCCAGCGATCACCAGCCTTTCATTGCTGGTATATTTATTGGAGATCAGATACTCAGCAGCCGCTATAAAGTCATCAAACACATTTTGTTTCTGCAGCTTTGTTCCTGCTTTATGCCACTTTTCACCGTATTCCCCTCCACCACGAATATTCGGCACGGCATACACACCGTCATTTTCCAGCCAGGTAATCATTGAAGTACTGAACCCTGGGGTAAGACTGACATTAAAGCCTCCGTAGGCATATAAATAGGTGGGGTTGTTTCCGTCTAATTTTAGTCCTTTCTTGTGGGTAATAAACATCGGCACCTTTGTTCCATCCTTGCTGGCATAAAAAATTTGCTTTGTTTCATACGCTTCCGGATCGAAGGCTACTTTCGGCTCTCTGAAGATCTCCGTGTCGCCCGTAGCTATTTCATATCTATAAACCGTGTTAGGTACAGTGTAGGAAGAGAAATTAAAGTATACAATTTCATCCTCATTTTTCCCGTGAAATCCGCTGGCCGTTCCAATTCCGGGAAGTTCGATTTTCCTGTCCAAATTTCCCTTTAGATCATATTGCTCCACCAGGCTCCTGGCATCCTGCAAGTAAGAAGCAAATAGTTTACCGCCCGCAGAGCTTGCAGAAAGCACCATTTCCTTCTCAGGTATTACGTCCTTCCAATTCTCAGGACTCACCTTGTCGATGGTAGTATATACAATCCTGTTGTTCGGTGCATTTAAATTGGTTTGGATAAAAAGTGTGTCCCCAAGGCTGTGAATGACAGCATGTTCATTGTCAAAACCTGTCACCACAGGTATAATTTCGCTGGCCGGATCGGATAAGTCCTTGATGTATAACTCATTGCCGCTTGTTGATTCAGCGGCAGAGATGACCAGATAACGCTGATCTTCTGTAACTCCTCCTCCAACGTACCTTCGGGGTGTTTTATCTCCTCCAAAAATTAATACGTCCTCGCTTTGCGGTGTGCCTAGCTTGTGATAATACAACTTATGGAATTGTGTGATCCCGGAGAGCTCGCTGCCCTCTGTTGGCTTTTCATAACTACTATAATAAAAGCCCTCGTTGCCTTTCCATGAAATTCCACTGAATTTCACATCTATAATTTTATCAGAGAGCAGTTCTTTAGTAGCAACGTCCATAACATAAATTTCTCTCCAGTCGGAACCGGAAATGGATATGGAATAGCCAAAGAGTGCTCCATTCTCTGAAAAACTGGCGCTGCCTAAAGATACAGTTCCATCGTCTGATAATTTATTAGGATCTAAAAATACTTCCCCTTCTTTTTCTACATCATCAGAGGTGTACAATACGCTCTGGTTTTGCAGGCCGTCATTTTTGTAGTAGTAGTAAACATCACCTTCTTTATAAGGAGCTGATATTTTTTCATAATCCCATAATTCCTCAATTCTATTCCTTACTTTGTTTTTATAGGGAATTTGATCAAGAAATGTGTTGGTGACTTTATTTTGAGCTTCTACCCATTTTTTGGTCTCTTCTGAATTATCATCTTCAAGCCATCTATAAGGATCTGCTACTGCAGTGCCAAAGTAGTCATCCGCGACGGTTGTATCTTTTCTGGTTTCAGGATAGTTTTCAATAGTTTTTACAGTCATTTTTTCACTTTCGCTTTTTTGCTCTGCACAGGAAAAGGCAATTCCAATTACAGGTAACACCAGCGCAATCAGGCTGGCTTTTTTCATGTTTAGTTTTGTTTTCTTTCGCATGTTTGAAGAGGTGTATGAGTAGTTTTAAATCTTTTTTATTTACATGAATTGTTTTAAGACCTTCATTCTGAAGTTTTAGTTTCATCCACTTAGTACTGGAGGAGATAACCCTAGCTTATCTTATCGAATCCAGTGTATGGTCGTAGTATTTCCGGGATGATGATCCCTTCTTCTGTCTGATAGTTCTCCAGAATTGCAGCAAGTATTCGGGGTAGTGCCAAAGCACTACCATTCAATGTATGTAATAACTGCGTTTTTTGTTGTTTACCTGCTCCTTCTTCAGGCTTGAACCTTAATTTCAAGCGGTTTGCCTGATAGGTTTCAAAATTACTCACAGAGCTAACTTCCAACCACATTTTTTGAGCCGCGGAAAACACTTCCATATCAAAAGTTAGGGCAGAGGTAAAGCCCATGTCTCCACCGCAGAGCCTTAATACGCGATAAGGCAGACCCAGTTTTTCAAGCAGCCCCTGAATATAATTTCGCATACGCTCCAGCGCTTCATAAGAATGTTCCGGTTTATGAATTTCCACAATCTCTACCTTATCAAATTGGTGCAGGCGGTTTAAGCCTCTAACATGCGCTCCCCAGGAACCGGCCTCTCTTCTGAAGCATGGAGTAAACCCTACATGGCGAATGGGAAGCTCATTTTCCTGAAGCAATACATCTCTGTACAAATTGGTAATGGGTACTTCTGCGGTAGGAATAAGGTAAAAATCTTCATTTCCGATGTGGTACATTTGTCCTTCCTTATCGGGAAGCTGCCCGGTTGCGTAGCCAGACTCCTGGTTTACAACTATGGGCGGTTGTACTTCCACATACCCGGCATTGAGCGCCTGATCGAGGAAGAAATTTACAAGCGCACGTTGCAGGCGTGCACCTTTACCTTTATAAACAGGAAACCCCGCGCCTGTAATTTTATTGCCCAGATCAAAATCAATGATGTCGTACTTTTTGATGAGGTCCCAGTGCGGCAGCGGTTCTCCCTTCAAGTCCGGAATAGTGCCCCACTCGTAAATATTTTCATTATCCTCAGAGCCGCCGCCTTCGGGCACACTGTCATGCGGAACATTTGGTATATTATATAGTAGCTTTTGAAGCTTTTCCTCTAAAGTCGACAAGGTGTCGCCGAGCGATTTACTAAGGGATTTTAATTCAGCGGTTCTGTTTTTAGCTGTTGTTGCTTCCTCCTGTTTACCTGCCTTCATCAGGGCCCCGATTTCCTTTGAAATGCTGTTGGATTCTGCCAATACCTGGTCCAGTTTTGCCTGCGTTTGCCTGCGATCTGTATCGACCTGAAGCACCTCATCAATCAGCGCCTCCGCATCTTTTAATCGTTTTTTTTGTAATCCCTGAACAATCTTGTCTTTATTTTCTTTTATAGAAGTAACTTGTAACATTATTTTCGGATTTATGCCTTGCAAAATAAGGCAAATTTAATGTAACTTTGAAAAGTTGAATTCAATTTCGATATTACTTCCTGAAGTTATCAATTATTTATTTCAATTACTTGACAATTATTTTACGTTAGTATATAATTGCATTGTCTAACAAAAACATCTTTTGAACTTTTAGCATTACGACGTTCATACCTTTTTAGTGTTAGATTCGATAATCATAATCATTTATTTGTCAATCCAGAAACCTTAGCTCCGCTAAGTACGAAGTCCTAATTATTTATTTATGTACAACATTGAAGAATTAAATGTGAGGCTGCTTTCCGAGCTTAAGGAAATTGCTGAAGATTTAGGCGTAAAGAATTATAAAAAATTACCAAAAAAAGAGTTGATCTATAAAATTTTGGATCAGCAGGCAATTTTGCCAGACACGGCGCTCCCCGTTGCAAAAAAGAGCACAAAGCCTGAGAACGAGAATGTGCGGGAAGAGAAAAAAGAAGCCATCAATAAATCGAAAGATGATGACCGGCGAAGGCCCAGAGTGAAACGGGAAAACGTCGCCGATTCAGAAGAACCTCTAACCACCCCCAACGAAACTACCCAACCTGCTCCTCCAACTTCAAGCCCTAAAAAATCCGAAAGTTTTCTGGATACTTTCAAACAGGAAGTAAGCGGTTCGAAACCAGTAACTGCCGATACCGATGCTGCTCAAATTGAAAGAGAACCTGCTCCAGTTAGAAGGGAACAAGCACCAAAAAGAGAAAGCTTTCCAAAAAGGGAACCGATCATAAAAGATATAGAGTCAGATTCAGAAGCTATTTCCAGGACTGCAGATCAAAAAACTTCTCTGGACAGGCCTGTTCGCCGGGAGGAAAGGAAAGATGAAAGAAATGATAACCAACGCGCGAAAAAGCCGTCCGTCAGTATCAAGGATTTTGATGGGCTGATCGAAAATGAAGGTGTACTGGAAATTATGCAGGATGGCTATGGCTTTTTAAGGTCTTCCGATTACAATTACCTTGCAAGCCCTGATGATATATATGTATCCCCTTCTCAAATCAAGCTTTTTGGCTTAAAGACAGGTGATACAGTGAGAGGTCAGATACGACCGCCAAAAGAAGGGGAGAAGTATTTTGCTTTGTTAAGAGTAGAATACATCAATGGTAAAACCACAGAAGAAATCAGAGACAGGGTTCCTTTTGAATATCTTACACCACTATTCCCGGAAGAAAGACTTAATTTAAGCACTACGCCCGACAAATATTCTACCAGAATTCTGGATCTCTTTTCCCCCATTGGAAAAGGGCAACGGGGCATGATAGTGGCTCAGCCTAAAACCGGTAAAACGGTATTGCTTAAGCAGATAGCCAACGCTATTTCGGAAAATCACCCTGAAGTTTATTTGATTGTGTTGCTGATAGATGAGCGGCCGGAAGAAGTTACAGACATGGCAAGAAGCGTAAATGCAGAAGTAGTGTCCTCAACTTTTGATGAGCAGGCCGAGCGACATGTTAAAGTTTCGAGCATAGTATTGCAAAAGGCAAAACGAATGGTAGAAACAGGTCATGATGTGGTAATTCTTTTAGACTCCATTACCAGACTAGCAAGAGCTTATAATACAGTTGTGCCTTCATCAGGAAAAATTCTCTCAGGTGGTGTGGACGCTAATGCCCTACACAAGCCAAAAAGATTTTTTGGTGCAGCGAGAAATGTTGAGAATGGTGGCTCTTTAACCATTATTGCTACGGCCTTGATAGACACAGGTTCTAAAATGGATGAAGTTATCTTTGAAGAATTCAAGGGCACAGGTAACATGGAATTACAGTTGGATAGAAAACTTTCTAACAAAAGGGTTTATCCGGCTATTGATGTCCCTGCTTCCGGAACCAGAAGAGAAGATTTGTTAATGGACAAAGAAGAACTTTCCAGAATCTATATACTCAGGAAGTTTATGTCTGACATGTCGTCTACAGAAGCAATGGAGTTTTTGCTGGACAGAATGAAAGGCACGAGAAATAACGACGAGTTCCTGATTTCCATGAATGGTTAATCTTTAAATAAAATTGCTAAATTGAAAGCGGTGAGTAATCATCGCTTTTTTTTATGAAAAAATAAAAAATGCCAAAGTTTTCACGAAGCAAAAAGAAGGTAGGTCTTCCTCCCGGCGCCCTCATGTATACCGGTAAGTATCCCGAGGGTAAAGCCGCTATTTCTGTATTCGATTATGATGAACACCACTTTTTGGAAAAGCAGATCGAACAGCCGACCGAACTGCTGGGGTACAGAGATAAACCTACCACTACCTGGATTAACATTGATGGGATTCACGATGTGGGGCTGGTAGAACTTGTGTGCAGTCACTATAAAATTCATCCACTCACTATAGAAGATATACTTCACCCTGAGCAAAGACCGAAATTAGAGGACAGTGATGATTATTTGTTTGTGGTCTTAAAGATGCTAAATTTTGAGGAAAAAACGGGCCTTGTACATTCCGAACAGGTGGGGCTAATCTTGGGCGAAAATTTTGTTATCTCATTTCAGGAGGTATTGGGTGATACATTTGATGGTGTTAGAAACCGGCTCAGGTCAGGCAAAGGAAGCATCAGAAAAAACGGAGCAGATTATTTACTGTATGCGCTTATAGACAGTATTATTGATAATTATTTTGTAGTGCTGGAAAAAGCAGGTGATATTTTGGAGGATATTGAAGGAGATTTGTTGATGCAGCCTTCCCAGCGCACTTTGAACCAGCTTTATTCGCTGAAAAGAGAGATGCTTTCCATTAGAAGAATGGTTTGGCCCTTGAGGGAAGTGATTTACAAATTGGAGCGGGATGATCTGAGGCTGATAAAACAGGAAACCCGCGTGTATATACGAGATGTATATGATCACATCATCAGGGTCATCGATTCAGTGGAGACCATCCGCGACTTGCTTGGAAGCATGTTGGACCTATACCAGTCGATCATGGGAAATAGAATGAACGCGGTAATGAAGGTGCTCACCATTATAAGCACGATTTTTATTCCACTTACTTTTGTTGCTGGTATTTACGGAATGAATTTTGCGAATATGCCAGAGTTGGAATGGAAATATGGCTATCCGGCAGCTTGGGGATTGATGATATTGATGGTGGCCGGGATGTTGGTGTATTTTAAAAAGAAGAGGTGGTTGTAG
>CAZHZR010000008.1:4659-34667 GCA_964537095.1 uncultured Roseivirgaceae bacterium | reverse complement strand
TGTATTCAATTCCAGCATAAATATCTTCGGTGTTTTCTCTGAAAATCACCATATCGGTTTTTTCAGGTGCTTTTACCGGAGACGGCACTCCCTGAAACCATCTTACAGGTCTTACACAGCTGTAAAGATCAAGCTCCTGGCGCAAGGCTACATTCAGAGAACGGATACCACCACCAACCGGAGTGGTCAGAGGTCCTTTAATTCCTACCAAATAGCTACGGAAATCAGCAAGTGTTTCTTCAGGAAGCCAGCTGCCGTTCTTATTGAAAGCTTTTTCTCCTGCATACACTTCTTTCCATTCGATTTTTCTTTTCCCGCCATATGCCTTTTCTACTGCTTTGTCAAAAACCAGTTTAGAAGCAGGCCAAATGTCTACACCTGTTCCATCTCCTTCAATAAAAGGGATGGTAGGTTGATCTGGAACGTTAAGCTTTCCGTTGCTAATGGTTATTTTTTGTTCACTCATGCTTTTCTTGATTAATCTGTATAAAATATGGTCTTAAATAATAGGTAATTTTGTTCCTGCCATAATACAAGAGATTGGCAGTGTGCGAAATTAATTATTTTAGAGGACTAAAGGAAATCATAAAGCATAAAAGGCCATTTCGCACGTTTCGTTATTTTATTTTGTTCCTAAGCGGATACATCAAAATTTTGTCTGGTTCTTAAAAACTTATTTTCTTAAAATGATTCTATACTCATTTATATTTTTGCTATTACGTCTTTTTCCTGCGGATGCATCGGAATTGACCCCATCGGCTGTTTCGCCAAACACTGTAGAGGCTGAAGTATGTTTATCTAAAGAAGAAAAACAACTCCATGAAATTATCAATGCTTACAGAAAAACAAAAAAGCTAAAAGCCATACCCATATCTGCTTCACTTACCCAGGTGGCCAAAGCTCATGGGGTAGATTTAATGGATAATTATAAAAAGAGCGACAAGTGCAATCCGCATAGCTGGTCAAAAAGCAGCAAGTGGTCGGGCTGCTGCTATACCAATGATCATAAACAAGCAGCCTGCATGTGGGACAAACCGAAGGAAATTGCAGGCTATGAAAGCCCCGGCTATGAAATTGTGTATTGGCACTCCGCAGCGGCACAACCCGAAGGCGCACTCAAAGGTTGGCAGCAGAGCAAAAGCCATAACCCTATTATTATTAATGATGGGATGTGGGATCAGGTAGAATGGAAAGCAGTGGGCGTGGCCATTCACGAACAATATGCTGTGGTTTGGTTTGGCGAAATGGATGACCCGAAAGGTGCAGCCGCGGTTTGCAAATAAGGCTTTTTCTAATTTAGAAACCTAACCGGCGACCCTCACCACTATCTGGTAATTATTTCTGGTCCTTTGCTCCAGTAAAATTGTTTGCTGTGCACTTATTTTATTTACAAGCGCCTCGGTGTAATTCTTAACCGTGATCAATTCCAGATTCTCGTTATAAAAAACATCAAAATCCTTTTGAAGGGTCTCCAGCAGTTTTTTGATTTTATAATCCTGGTTGTCAACGCATATAGAAAATGAAGTGGCTGAGTTTTGCATTACATTGATCTTAATGTTCAAAGCATCCAGAACATGGAAAATATGACTGAAATTATTTTCGTTGATAAACGTAAAATCTTTTACCCTGAAAGACAGGAGGCATTGGTTGGGTTTAAAAATAATAGCGGCTTCCAGGTTTTGCACGTTGCAATTATGGATGCAGGTACCCACTGCTGAGATAGCATTAAAAGGTCGTACCCAAAGCGGTATGGCTTTATTGGCCAGGGGCTTTATGGTTTTTGGATGTATTACAGACGCACCATAATATGCCATTTCAGCTGCCTCTTGGTAAGGTAGTTCGTTGTATTTTTTTGCAAAAGCGATTCTTTTTGGATCCGCACTTAAAATGCCATCCACATCTTTCCAGATTACCACTTCTGACACCTCCAGGCAACTACCTATGATGGCTGCAGTAAAGTCCGAGCCTTCTCTTCCGAGCGTTGTGGTATTTCCGTTTACATCGCATCCAATAAATCCCTGTGTAACAGCCATATTGTTTTCCAACAGCGATGGGAAAAGCGAAGTCAACTTTGAACAGGTAAATTCCCAATCCACCTTCCCTTCTCGGAATGTGCTATCGGTCCGTAAAAACGCCCGGGCATCCACCCAGTTGCTTTTCCTGCCGGTATAGTTAAGGTAAGCATTTACAATAATTGAAGATGCAAGTTCTCCTCTGCTAATAACGCTGTCATAAATTCTGTTGTAATTATCCGCTTCCAATGTCAGAACATCCTTGGTTATGGAAGCATAAAGTGTTTCGATTTCCTCATTCAGAAAGTGCTCACCTGGCATGAGCACATCTATGATCTGCTGGTGATACGCTATCAGCTTGTTAAGCAAATCCAAATAAGGCTTCTCATCAAAAGCTGCTTCTAAAATAGCTTCCAGGGCATTAGTGGTTTTGCCCATTGCCGATACCACCACCACCACAGGTACATCTTTATAAAAATCCATAATGCGCCCCAGGTTAACGATAGCGTCCGGATCTTTTACGGAGGCTCCTCCGAATTTAAATACCTTCATGTTAATTTCTTAAAACCTTTAAACTGAGATGGGCCGAATTTAGGATTTAATTTTTAATTTTATGAACACTGAACAAACTACTATGACAAATTCACAATTCGGACTTCCCATTGGAACAGCGCTAGACAGATTTATTAAACGAAAGCAGGATGATTTTCCCTATGCCTCAGGAGAACTCAGCCAGTTATTAAGAGACATAGCACTGGCGGGCAAAATTGTAAACCGTGTGATCAACATGGCAGGACTTGTGGGCATAGCCGGAGCTTACGGATCACAAAATGTGCAGGGCGAAGAGCAGCAAAAATTAGATGTCGTTGCCAACATTCGCTTTAAAAGAGCCCTGAAAAATGGTGGCGAAGTTTGTGCTGTTATTTCTGAAGAGGAAGAGTTGGTAATAGATCTGGGAAACAACAGGGGCAAATATATAGTCGCCATTGATCCGCTCGACGGCTCTTCCAATATCGATGTGAATGTCTCCGTAGGTACCATCTTTTCGATTTACAGGAGAATTTCGCCCGCAGGCACACCGGCAACAGAGGAAGATATTATGCAAAAAGGAAAGCATCAGGTGGCGGCAGGCTATATTCTATATGGATCTTCCACCATGCTGGTCTACACGACAGGACATGGGGTTAATGGTTTTACCTATGATGCGACCCTTGGTGAATTCTTTTTGTCGCATACCGCTCTCATCACTCCTCAGGACGGTAATATTTACTCTATCAATGAAGGATTGCACTACGGGATGCCGGATAGCGTAGTGAAGTACATAGACTATTGCAAAAAGGAAAACTACAGTGCCCGCTATATTGGATCATTGGTAGCGGATTTTCATAGAAATTTGTTCAAGGGAGGCATCTATATATATCCTGCAACCAAAACCAACCCGAACGGAAAGTTGAGGCTCATGTATGAATGCAACGCTTTGTCTTTTCTGATAGAACAAGCAGGCGGAAAAGCAACTGACGGGAATGGAAGAAGAATACTTGATATCCAGCCGAAAGAACTGCATCAGAGAGTTCCCTTTTTCATAGGTTCAACCTCCATGGTTGAGAAGGCTGAAAGCTTTGTAGAAGAAGAAAGAAATATAGCACAATTATAAGCTATCAGACCGGGACATTATCTGAACAATGTCCCGGTCTGATGATTATTTATGCCTTTTATACATCTTAATACAGCTAGTAGGGCTAAAATAGCATTTATGCTATTTCCCTGCCTTACATCAGCAGGCGCTATTTAGATTTTGAATTGGCCTTTTCTTTCTTCTCCTTCTTCTCTGTCTTTTCGCCCTTCACTTCCTTCGCCTCTTTTGACTTATTTTCTTTTTTACCTTCCTCACCCTCTGTAGCTGCTTCTGGATCTGGCGCTTCCTCAGGTTTTGCTTCAAAAATTTCCGGAACTTGTTTGTAAAGGATATTATACCAGCTCACGAGCTTCTTAATATCGGAGTTATACACGCGATTCATGTCGTACTCAGGCACAATATGTTTCATAAAGGCCTTAAGTTCATCTGGGTTAGAACTGCTGCTCACACCCGGATCGCCTTCAAATTCCTCATGAATTTTTCTCAGCACACTTTCCAGAGGCACAGAACCTTCCTGATCGGTCGTATAAATAGAAATCTCTTTCAGTATAGAAATTCTATTATCAGCACTGGCGACCATTTTCTGTTTTTTTTCATCCAGGGTTTCAACGATTACTCCGGAACGAGTCGGTTTAGTAATTTTATATAATCCACCTTTGCCGGCAATTGATGCTATTTCACTTAATTCCATAATGTTTATTCTTCTATGTTTTCTTTCTTTTGTTTTGTAAAATTTAGTCAGGCTAGCTTGCCCTACTTTTTAGATTTATCTCTTGAATATAGTTTAAAAGCTCCTCCCTTCCTGTCTTGTCCACCGAAGAGGTTGCTAATATATCAGGGAGTTCTTCCCATGTTGCACGTAACGTAGTTTTAAAAAGTTCTATGTTTTGCTGGGTTCTAAGGTTAGACTGTTTGTCTGTTTTCGTAAAAACCAGTGCAATAGGAATGCCATTTTCGCCCAGCCAGTTTATAAATTCGAGATCGACCTTTTGGGGTTCGAGTCGCGAATCTATTAAGACAAATAAGCAAAAAAGGTTTTCTCTATGGACGATATAGTTTCTGATCATTATATTCCACTTCTCACGACTTTCTTTACTTACCTTTGCCCAACCGTAACCCGGCAAATCAACAAGATACCATTCATCATTAATCTTAAAATGATTTATCAGTTGCGTTTTCCCCGGTTTCCCGGATGTTTTGGCCAACTTTTGGTTATTGGTAAGCATGTTAATCAAAGAAGATTTACCCACGTTGGATCGTCCGATAAAAGCATACTCCGGTTTATGCAAAACAGGGCACTTCTTATAATCACTGTTACTAACCAAAAATTCTGCTTTTATATTATTCATACCTTGATTTTCTTATAGATGGACGTCTCCCCCTGAGATAAATTATATCAATAACTTACACATGCGATGTTTACAATAGCATTATTGGCAGTCAAATTTAGGGGATTAATATTTCATTCTATCAGCTTTTAGTTGTTGATGCGAAAAAGATGCAAGCTAAAAAAAAAAATTAAATCAATAAGTAGGAGACGGTGCTCCAATTGATACTTTGCGCTTATTTCTATTGAATATTTTCATCTAATACGGGTTCTGTCTGCGGCAGATACAATACTTCTAATAATATATAAATGCTTATATAGCATCTTTTTTTTCTTATAACTCGCAGAAAAAACAGGCGCTATTATATAATAAAAAGAAAAAAAATGTCAAATGCTTAACAAGTAAAATTAAACTTACATTCTCAGTCTTCTCTGGCAAACCCTGAGGTAACCCATTAATTTTCACCTACATATTTTTATTTTATATTTGAAAAGGCTTAAACTTCCAATAGTTGATTTATGACATTATCTCACCCACTCAGAAATCAGATATTGGAAAATCAAGGGAAACTTTGGGCCATGTGAATTAATGTTATGGAACCCGGTGTACAGTTTTTAAAGTACCGGGTTTGTGTGTTAATAATAATCTAAAATGATGATTAAAAATTATCTTATCCTTAGTTCCATTATTTTACTTTTTGCATTTAATAATGAAGCGCTTGCCCAGGACGAAAATAATATTGAACTGGCGAATACCTACTATGAGTTAGGTGTTCAGATTTACCAGGAGCAAGGTGCTGCTATTGAAATTGCACGAGATTATTTTGTTCAGGCTGCTGATCTGGATCCTTCCAACATCGACGCCAATTTTATGGCGGGGAAATTATACCTGGAAACAGTTAACAGAGAAAGAGCACCCAAATACCTTGAGAGAGTTTTCGAAAAAAACCCTAATTACAAATACAATTTAACATATCTAATAGGTAGAGGCTATCAGTTTGGAATGGAATTCGACAAAGCCCTTGTCTACTATAGAAAATATGAACAAAAAACGCTGGCAGATAAAAACTACAGAGGTGAAGATAAAATATTGCTAAGTGATGTTGAGAGGAGAATATCGGAAAGTGAAAATGGCAGAGAACTCATGGCAAACCCTGCCAATTATTCTATTGTAAATATCGGTAGTGAAATAAACTCCGAATGGAGGGATTATGCGCCGGTGCTTAACGAGGATGAAACGCTGTTAATATTTACTTCCCGAAGAAAAGACGGTAACCTCAACGAAAACGTGGATAATGACAACATTCCTTTTGAAGACATATTTTATTCCGAGAAAGTAGATGGCAAATGGACTAAAGCACAAAACATTGGAAATATTGTGAACACACCTTCTCACGATTCCAATCTGGCTCTTTCTGCTGATGGTAGCCAGCTTTATATTTATAGTGCAGAAAATGAAGGAGATATTTTCATCTCTGAGAGAAAAAATGGTGTCTGGTCTACTCCTGAACCATTGAGTAGTGCGATTAACTCTAGTTATATGGAAAATTCAATTTCCATTTCGCCAGATAATAATTTGCTGTTTTTTGCGAGTAACCGACCAGGGGGCTATGGCGGCATTGACATATACGTCAGTATGAAAGACAAGAAGGGCGAGTGGGGCAAATCAAAGAACCTGGGTCCGATGATTAATACAGAATTTGACGAAGAAGGTCCATTTATTGATTACGACGGCAAAACCCTATATTTCTCCAGTATGGGCAGGAAAGGGATGGGCGGTCATGACATTTTTAAATCAGAGTATGACAGTGTCGCCAACGAATGGACGGAACCGGTAAATTTAGGTTTCCCTATCAATACGCCTGACAATGATGTGTATTTTGTGAGTACAAAGGACGGAAAGCGAGGTTACTATGCATCAGTTAGGACCGACGGTATGGGTTATCAGGACATTTACATGGTGACAATCCCAGATCATGGTGAGGATCTGAACCTTTTGGCAAGTGCAAACGAGGATATCATTTTGGCTGAAAAACCCGAGGAAAAAAATATTGATATAAAGAAACAGGAGACGAAAGAACCTATAGAAGCTCCTAAAGAAGAACCGAAAGAGGAGCCAAAGGAGCAGCCAAAAGAACAACCAAAAGCATTGAAGCCATTGGTACTCACCGTCAACCTGGAAGACAACGAAACCGGCAGTCCCCTGGACGCTACAGTCAGATTGAGAAGGTCCAGTGACAATGTAGTAGTTGCTGTCAAAAAATTAACAGAAGGCGTGTATCAGATGGAGGTAACAGAGAAAGAGGAGACTGCCTATACGCTCTCTGCTGAAAAAGCCGGGTACATGTTTAAAAACTTTAAAATTACCCTACCTGCAGCCAAAACGGAAGCTACTTCTTTAAAGAGAAGCATAGAAATGGACAAATTGACGATTGGTCTTCAGTCTGTTTTAAGAAACATATATTTTGATTTCGACAAAGCCAGTTTCAAGATAAATTCTTACGATGAGCTCAATAAAATCGAACAACTAATGGCTGTAAATGACCAGATTAGGGTTGAAATTTCCGGCCATACCGACAATATTGGCAAAGCGAACTACAATCAGTGGTTGTCTCAAAAAAGGGCCAATGCTGTGATCGCCTATTTGGTTAACAAGGGAATAGATGAAAGAAGGTTTACGGCGAAAGGATATGGACACAAGCAGCCCCTGGCCAGCAATGACAATGAAGTAGATGGCAGAAGCTTAAACCGACGTGTAGAGTTTAAGGTAATACAGTAAATTTACGATAGTGCATCGGTAAATTTCCATCTCGGATACGCATCATATCTAGCTTAAGTTTAAACAAGGTTACCGAAGCGTAGCCTTATTTAATAGAGGAAGGAAGTTTGAAATTGCTTGTCAGCGCATCTGAAAGCAATTCCAGACTTCTTTTTTATTTCAGGACCTACCTCTGTCCGCCATAGGGTCTGCGACGGACTTCGTGAGGCGAACTTTCCTTTCGATTTTTAGTCAACACTCCTCTTTATTTTCTGATAGTTTGTTAACCCTGCTTTAAATCCCGTATTTTTGCAGTGCACCAAACCACCTACGATTATTATGGCTGTAGTTCCCTATAAAGAAAAGCAAAAAGGCAAGAAGGAGCAGGTTGCTGAAATGTTTAACAATATCAGCAAAAGGTATGATTTATTAAACCATGTGCTGAGTCTGGGCATTGACATTTTATGGAGAAAAAAAGCGGTAAAAATGTTAAGGCCTGAGCATCCAAAGCTCATTCTGGATGTAGCAACTGGTACCGGTGACTTTGCTATTGAAGCATTGGCATTAAACCCTGATAAGATAATAGGGGTGGATATATCTGAAGGCATGCTGGAGGTGGGCAGAGAAAAAATAGCAAGACTGGGACATACCGATATAATAGACCTGCAAATGGGTGATTCGGAAAAGCTGTTATTTGAAGATAATAAGTTTGATGCAGTGATCGTTTCCTTTGGAGTAAGAAATTTTGAAGATTTAGAAGCCGGACTTTCAGATATGCTGAGGGTCTTAAGACCTGGGGGAACAATTGTAATTATTGAGTTTTCTAAACCGGAAACTTTTCCATTTAAGCAGGGCTATAATTTTTATTTCAAATCTGTTCTGCCTTTGATAGGTCGGATGGTATCAAAAGACAATGCGGCTTATACATATTTACCTGAGTCCGTACAACAGTTTCCATATGGGAACGATTTTTTAAGTATTTTAAAGAAAGTAGGTTTTAAAGAAGCAAAATGCAAACCGTTAACATTTGGGATAAGCTCTATTTACTTGGCAAAAAAAGCGGAACACTAAAGGTCTTCCTATCTATTTTTGTTTTGTTGATGGTTTCATTGGAGGGATTCAGCCAAAATTTTAAAACCATTAACCTGCCAAACTCCGATGAAAGACGCCTGCACTACGGGTTCCTGATCGGACTCCATACCTCCGGCTATCAAACCAAATACGCACCAGCGTTTGTCAGAGATTCTGTGCGCTACATGGGCGCTGTAATCAATATGGATTCCGTAACAGCCATTGATGCCAAGTACAAGCCGGGATTTTCGTTGGGATTTATTCTTAATGTAAAACTAACTGATTATGTGGATTTTAGATTTCTACCGCAGGTTGTGTTTTACGAACACGAGGTTGTCTATAGCTATTATGACCAGGAGCCTAACAGCCAGTTACTGGAAGCTACCCAGGTAGAATTTCCTTTGATGCTAAGGTACAAGTCCGAAAGAAGAGGCAATACGAGGATGTACTTAATCGGCGGAATAAATCCTTCATTTGAAGCAAAGGGCAAAAACAATGAAGAGGGCGAAGAAAAACTATCTTTAAAAGACACAAATCTTGCCGTAGAGTTTGGCTTCGGTATTGACATTTATTACCCATTTTTTAAGTTTTCACCTGAAATCCGCTTTTCCAAAGGAATCACAAATTTGAGAGATAGCAACAATTCCTATAGCCTGGGACTCGAGCGCGTTTCTATAAATACTGTGACATTATTCTTACAATTCTCAGACTAAGATGACCACCACTTCACAAAATAAAATTGCCTTCATCACCGGCGCAACCTCCGGAATAGGTCGCGCCGTCGCCGTAGTACTTGCAAAAGAAGGCTATCGGCTTGTCATTTGTGGGAGGAGAAAAGAGCGTTTGGAAGACCTGAAGAAGGAGCTTTCTGATCCGGAGTCGGAAAATGTTCAAATCCTTTCTTTTGATGTTCGTAACAAAACAGAAGTTTTTGAAGCCATTCAATCGCTGCCTGAGGAATGGAAAAAAGTGAATATCCTCATAAACAATGCTGGAAATGCACATGGACTGAGCCCCATACAGGAAGGAGAACTGGATGATTGGGAGGCTATGCTTGACATCAATGTAAAGGGATTGTTGTATGTATCAAGGGCATTGATGCCGGCAATGGTAGCAAGAAAGGAAGGACATATCATCAACATTGGCTCCTTAGCGGGCAAAGAAGTGTATCCACAGGGAAATGTATATTGTGCGTCTAAATTTGCAGTAGATGCGATAACGCAAGGCATGCGGATTGACTTGAATGCCCACAACATAAAGGTGTCGGCTGTTAACCCCGGTCTTGTGGAGACAGAATTTTCTAAGGTGCGTTTTAAAGGTGATGAGGATAAAGCAGCCAGCGTATATGAAGGATTCCAGCCACTGACTGCACAGGACGTAGCCGAAGTAATCGCATTTGTGGTATCCAGGCCCGCTCATGTAAACATTGCTGATTTGTTACTACTCCCAACGGCACAGGCCAGTTCGAAAATCGTCAACAAGGAGCCAGCTGCATCATCATAAAAATTCCTTAAGTACCTCCTGGCTTATTTCATGCGCACCTTCAAACTGTTTAAGTTGAGGATAGATATCTAAATCTGCGCACATTTTTGCATGCTCTTCTTTTCGTGATTCATTGATATAAGAATCTTTTGAACCTACAATTAAGAAATTTTCTGAATTTTTTAGCTTTCGGCGAGCATTTTCCTGGTTCAGATCCGATGGAAAGATACCAGCCCACAAAATAAATCGATCTATCTGAAGGCTGGTGCGAGCCATCCACCTTGAGGCGGTGGCAGCACCCTGCGAAAAACCGAGGAATGTGATATGGAGCGGCTGGTCCTCAAGCTGTTTGATAACAGTGCGACCCAGTTCCTCTAAATAATTGATGTAATTTTCGATATCTGTCTCCCTTTCTTCACTCGTCATCCAACTTGCACCAGATCTACGTAAAGAGTTATCCAGGTAAAAGCGAGACAAGCCCTCCGGTGCGATAACCAGATGAGAACCGTCATTTAGAACATCAAACTTCCGAATAAAGTATTTGGCCAGCTGACCATATCCATGACATACAAACCATATCTTATTGATCCTGGGACCGGGAGAGCCCAATAGGAAATATGGCGCTTTGTAACGAAAGGCAACAAATTTCTTTTCCATTCCCTAAAAATAAAAAAGACAGGATAAACCTGCCTCTTTTATTTTCTTTATTTATACAATTTACCTTTTAAAGCCTAGAACTGACCCTCCACAGTAATTTTCTGAATCTTTAAACGTATACGTAATATAGTAAATTCCGGTGGCATTACATGGATATATGATCCCAGGGTAATAGTTGCCATTCGTAAAAGAAGACGCAACCTGCTTTCTGTTACTATCAAAGATGTTAACGATCATCCCGTCAGTATTCTCACCATCATTGCAGAGGTTTATGTAATATTGAGTCCCCTTAGCGAAGACATATGAATATTCAATCTTACTTTTATTGCCTTCCTCACCATTTACTGTGTAACTCTTTACGAAGTTAAATCCATCCATCAACTTCGGTATGCACATCTCCGTGTACTTTTCAGGATCGCATTGGGAAATTGACTCCGAAGATATCGTAAATACCAAAGCAAATAAACTAAGAGAAATAATTATCTTTTTCATATATGTACAGGGTCGTAATTTAATTAATAATTGAGCTTCTGATTGATTTGGTAATCCTGTCGATATCAGCAATATTCTGGTCACTGATCTTGATCGTACTGGAACTATTATCTTTAATCATTAAAATTCCATTTACTTCCTCAAAGGTAGACTCTTCATAAGTATATGCAATTTCTATCTTATCAAATTCAGCTTTTAATGGCTGCATTTTCTCCTTGAGGTCAGCTATGTTGGGATCAGAGTCTTCGTAAAATGTCAACAATAGCATGATATTCTCCAGGATAATCTTCTGCTCACCCACTTTCTCTCTTAGCTCACTGTTGGAAATATTCTTTTGCAATACCTGATTAGAGATATGCAAAGCTTCCAACCAGCCACCTGTTAAGATCAAGATGCTCAGATTGGATCTTTCCTGATTTTGCAAATAGCTATTAATATTATTAAAATTCTGCGTAGTAATCAACAACAATGAATCTAAATTTTTGCTGTTTGTAGCAAGCCTGGAGATTGCAGAAAAATCGAAGAACTGGCCAATGCTTAGACCTTCAGCTAATTTTCTGATGGAACCAAGGTAAAACAGCGCATCCTGATTCTGCTCATAAATGTTTGTATAACCTAAATCAGTTCCGTAGATCCCCAGATTTACAGCTTTGTCAAAGTTGCTGTTGTATTGAGAAACATTTTCTGCCTTGTTTAATAAAGACTTGTCGTAGTTTGTTCCTGATTCTTTTAATAAAACGGAGATTTCCAGGGGAGAAGGAATCTGCTGAATAATATCAGACAAAACTTCCTGTGAAATTTCAAGTTTTGGTGCTGTGGTAGTATCTTTCAGGCTCTCCTGATATGCTTGCTCACTGGGTGTTTTCGAGTTGCAAGCAAAGACTAACAATAAAATCAGTCCTAAGTAAATTCTGCTCATATTATTTAATTATTTATAACAAAAATATAGATTCAACTCACTGATAAAAACCTACTTATATTCAATTTATTACATTGGTATAGTTCCTATTGCAATCTTCCCATTTTTAGCCCAATCTAGCTTTTTCCAATTTTGACGTTGCTCAATCTGTGGATTACTTTGGCGAATACTTCATAATAAAGCATGACAAACAGCACCACCGTCATCAACCATATCACCAGTAAATTAAAAGTATAGGTCTGGAAATAGCTACTAAACACATGCTTTTGCGGAGCCAGGAAATGGGTTCTGTAGTCAAGAATGTGCTCGGGCGGAGCCGGCATTGCAAATATAGGATCCAGTTGCTGGTAGAGTTTTCCGTTGAATTCAATGATCCTGTCCTTTACGGTCAAATTCCTTACAAGATCATAGAGGCTCTCATTATGGTATTTGTTTTTCAGATCATTATAATCGTACTCAAATTCATCGTTGTTTTCGAAGAAATAGATCATCTTTTCTTTGTTGCTAACGGCTTCATTGAACCGCTTACGATAGTGTGATTCCATTCCCTTCAAATAACTCCTCAGTGTTTTCTCGGCCTCCGGATTGAGGTTTGAAAGTAACAATGCTTCGGATGTATCAAAGTTCTCCAGTCCTTCTTTAAAAGGGTCTTTGTTAATTTCATAGGCCAGCAAATTCAGATCCTTGTTCACCACAGCCCTTAGCGAATCGTTGTCAGTTTTTGCATTGGAGAAAATGAACTGAACCTTTTCCTCCAGTTTCGGCACCAGGTAAGTGGCTTTGAAATCAGAAGATCTTTCTTCCTGTTCCAGATTAAAGAAAGGCGCCTCAAAATCGTTATTCTTGAACTGGTCCACCACCATGGCTTCGTAAGCCCACCTTGAGGCCATAAAATCCGCTAGCACCGGCACTTCTCCTTTTGTACTGATAATGTTATTCAGCTTATCAAACGGGAACATCAGTCCGCTCAGGATCATCTGTGGAATTAAAAGCAGCGGTATCAGGATGTAAACAGTAACTGCGGAATTAAAAGCAGAAGACACATTGAGTCCCAGCACATTCGCAAAGCAGGAAACCGTAAATAAAACTAACCAAAAGCTAATTGTCATTGATTTAATCTCCAAAATGAGATTACCCACAATTACAAATGACAGTGTTTGAATGGCTGACAGCAGAAACAGTATAGCTAGTTTAGATGATAAATAACTGCTCCAGCTCAGATTCAAAAATGACTCCCGCTTTAAGATCTTCCTGTCCCTGATAATTTCCTCTGCACTGACCGACAGGCCCATAAAGAGCGCTACCACAATGCTCATCATCAAATAGGCAGGTATATTTTCATTGAACCTGAAAAGATACTCGTCACTATTTGGGGAACTCTTGTACCTGATGATAAAAGCCAGAATTGCGGCCAAAAGTGGTGCTTCCAACAAATTTATGAGCAGATATTGCTTGTTGCTTATTTTTGCAAGCATATCTCTGGTAACAAATATATAGGCCTGCTGCAATTTTGAAGGTATATTCAACGCCTTTGGAGGTGCTTCTTTTACATCTTCAAATTTATAAAGTTTGAACTTTTCAATAAACTGATCATGCCATTGCTGAGGGTTTACCTTCCGCTTATTGGTGAATTGTCCATATTCATCCACCACATTGGCTTCTATAATATTAAAAATTTGTTCAGGGTTTACGTTTCCGCATACTGCACACTGTCCCCGCTCGCTATCTACCTGATTGGTTGCTTTCTTAAAGTAAGTGACTGCCTCTACCGGATGGCCATAGAATATCGGATAACCGCCGGTATCCATGATAAACATCTTGTCAAACATTTTATAGATGTCTGAAGAAGGTTGGTGAATCACCACAAAAATCAACTTTCCTTTGAGGGAAAGTTCTTTCAACAAGTCAATTACGTTTTCAGAATCTCTGGAAGAGAGTCCGGAAGTGGGCTCATCTACAAACATTACTGCAGGCTCACGAATAAGCTCTAATGCGATGTTCAACCTTTTTCTTTGTCCTCCACTGATTGTTTTATCCAGCGCGTTTCCAACTCTCAAATCTTTGCGCTGCTCAAGACCCAGGCTAGCTAGCACGGCCATTACCCGCATATCCAGTTCTTCTTCGCTCATGCCTGCAAAACAAAGTTTGGCATTGTAGAAAAGATTCTGGTACACAGTAAGTTCCTCAATGAGCAAATCATCTTGGGAGACATAGCCGATTACGCCTTCAATCTGATCTTTTTGGGTATGAATATTGAACCCGTTGATTAAAATTTCACCTTCTGAAGGCGTTTCAATCCCAGCCAATACATTCAGAAGGGTGGTTTTACCCGCCCCACTCGCGCCCATAATTCCTATGAGCTTGCCCGGACCTTCACTGATGTTGATGTTTCTTAAGCCTATTCCACCGTTTGGAAACTTGAACTCAAGTTGATTGGCATTAAAAGAAATTTTATTGGTCTCATGATCTTCTATAAAGATCCTGATAAGATCGCTGTAGTAGAGTGCGGCTCCTTTGGGGGTTTTAATGGTACTGCCGTGGGAGAAAAGATAAACCTGATTGGTCTTCATAATAAATCCATTCAGCACAATCTCATCTTTCCCAACATATTTCACAAAGTACATGTCCACGCTGGGCACCTTCATGAAAGCTATTTCGCCATTAATATCGACCTGTACGTGCTTACCGTCTTCTTTTGGCTTTTCATATTGGTTCACCGTAAGGATATCGTCAAATTCCTGAACAGCAAAACCTTCTTTAATTACGAAGTTTTCTATGAGGCGGTATTCATCTTTTCCAATGTTGAAAACATCGGAGACGGTATCGATTATTTCTAGTCTTTGGGGCGTAAAGTTCTTGTCAGAGCAAACCAGTTCCAGCACTTTAATCAACACCACCACTTTTTGCTTTTGCGTTAGTGTCTTATTGATTTTCCGACAAATTGCAAGGGTTTTTACGGAGTCACGAACAGAGGTAAGCTTTTGTTTCTTCTTTACTTCAGGCTCATCAATTTCTTCTTTATTATAACCTGCGTATTCATCATAAAGTATCAAATATTCTTTAATAGAATCCTGGTCAAGTTCCTGTTGAAAAAACCTGATCACAAATTCTCTTTCCTTCTCTGTAACCCCTCCATCCTGCTTGGTAATAATTGCGAATAGTTGGGTCAGTGCTTTTAGAATTTCTTCACTCATTGTT
The DNA here is from genome assembly GCA_964537095.1 of uncultured Roseivirgaceae bacterium. GTDB lineage: Bacteria > Bacteroidota > Bacteroidia > Cytophagales > Cyclobacteriaceae > CAMPJM01. The sequence continues at coordinate 19,115 of CAZHZR010000008.1, read as the reverse complement.
TGAAGTATGAATAGCTAAATTTTATCAAAAATTTAGACATAACTTGCCTGTCTCAGGCTTTTTCAAAAACCTAATTAATTGATACTGAGAAAATAGTGGATTTTAGACCCTACTCTGCAGGATACCTGCCCTGGTATAAATGAACTAGTAAGTTTTAAATTCGAATTCTATATCTACTAATTCAGAGAACTCTTCACCTGCTTCCTCCATGTCTTCATCATCTTCATGAAAATACCAGTTTACTTTAATGCCAGGGATTTCCTCTAATTTTGAAAGTACATCCAAAATAAGTTTTGAAGACGCTGTATTGAAGTATTCGAGTTTGAAGTCGAAGTCAGTATTGGCGTTCGGAGATTTTGAATAAGTGTCCAGCCACTCCAGTATTGGATTGTAGAATTCTGTTGAGTCTTCAGGAAGAGACCTCCCGGAGATTTCGAATATACCGTTATTTTTATCTAGCAGGATCTTTGGAGTATCTTCTGTTCCTTCTAAGTTTAAGATTTCCATATATATATGTTTTTTAGCTCTTTGGTAAGTAAGAAATTATTTTAAACGCGAGAAATGGTTGTTTTCAAAGAGAAAAACGAATGTTCATTATTAATTTCCGTGAAATCATATTCAAGTTTTTGTCCGGATTTTCTAGCCATGTCTACAAATCCTAATCCGGCACCACCTTTTTCGGAGATTTCCGTTCCCTTGATAATATCCTTATAAAGGGCTTTCAATCCTTCTTTATCAAGGCCGTTGATTTGATCCAGTTTTTCTGTAAGAATACCTACAACATCATTCTTTACCGGATTGCCTGAAGTAATTACGTACTCATCATCAAGCTTACCGATCATGAATATCGCAGTCTGTTTCTTTTCATTTAAAGGGTTATAATCTTCCCCATGTTTAACAATGTTTTGAAGGCACTCAACCATTACATTAAAAACTTTCCTTTTAATGCTCGATTCTTCACCCATGGAATCCATGTTTCTTTCCGCCATCGACAACACTGATTTCGTAATTTCCTGGGTAAATTCCCCTTCGTAAACCAGAATCAGATTTTTGGCCAGCATAGTCTTATGCAATTCATAAATATACTTCATACGTTTTGCCTTTATAAATATTTAGAATTTGTGTAGCAATATTATTTTTCAAATATTGATAAATTGAATTTAATAAAATGTTTAATAATTGAGATTTTTATATACAAGTAAACTTTTAGCGTTATTAGAATTTTATTCCTATCATTAGTACATCATCTGTTTGTTTAAAATCAGCTTTCCAGCTTTCCCACTCGTTATCAATGATGTTATGAACTTCTTTCATTGGCAATTTATGGTTTTCCACCAACAAATCCCGTGTCTTTTTGGGTCCAAACTTACGGTTTTCAGGTCCTCCAAATTGGTCTGGGAATCCGTCAGAACAGAAGAAAACACTATCTCCTTTCTTAACTTTCAGCTTAGTATTTGTGAATTTGGTTTGGTTTTTATAGATGCCTCCCCCAATCGGGAATTTATTGCCTTTTATTTCGGTCAGTTCGCCATTAGCGGTAATGCTGTATAATGGTCTGTGCGCACCGGCATATTCTACTTCACCTTTCTTCAGGTTAATCTTACACAGAGCGATGTCCATTCCGTCTTTGGTTTCAGAGTCATCACGATCTTGTCGGAGGGTTTGCGTAACACCTTCATCCAATTGGTCAAGTATAATTCCCGGGTCGGTGATCTTTCTACTTCGGACAATATCATTCAATAAGAAGTATCCGATCAAAGAAATCAATGCCCCTGGCACGCCATGACCTGTACAATCTACGGCAGCAATATAAAGATCATCCCCTATCGGCATAAACCATGGAAAGTCACCACTTACTACGTCCTTCGCCTTGTACATGATAAATGACTCGGGAAGCACCTGGTTAATCACCTTGTTATTGGGGAGTATTGCGCCCTGAATCCTTCTGGCGTAGTTAATACTTTCAGTAATCTTCTTATTCTTCGTCTGAATTTCGAGTTCAATCAATTTCCTGGAGGTAATGTCATGCGACACCATCAATACTGACTCGATGGTCGTTGCATCGCCGTTGTATTCCGGAATGGCATTTAGCTGCATCACCCGGTCGCCCATGAGCGACGGAAAGTCCATTTCCGCTGAAACTTTGTCTTTCTTGTCACGAACCTGCTCCAGGATATCCAGCCATTGAGTTACTACCTTTTCATGGAATTCTACCTCATTGATATTTTTCTTTAAGAAATGCTCCGGTTTGTTTCCAGTATATTCCTCAATTACCGGGTTGATGTAGAAGACATCTCCATCATTATTCAACCTGGTGATCAAATCAGGCGAGTTTTCGGAAAGTGCCTGCATCTGACTTCGCATTCTCTCCTCTTGTTCTGCCCTCCTTCTTTCTGTAATATCACGAGAGTTCATAATAATGCCCTTGATAGCCGGGTCATGGAGCATGTTGTTTCCTGTTGCCTCCAGCCATATTGTTCCGCCATCTTTTCTATGGTAGACATACTGCACCGTAACAGATTGATAAGGGTTTTCAAGTAGCTCTGTAAACATATTGTTTGCTACTTCTTTATAGTCGTCATGCACATGCACAATGTCGCTTGACCCGATCATCTCTGCTGCAGAATAACCCAATATCTTTTCTACGGACGGGCTTATGTATCTCACGCTTCCATCTTCTTCGTAGATGGTAATAACCTCCGATGCGTTTTCTAACAACACCTGCATCCGCTTCTGAGTACGGTTTACTTCTTCAATCTGCTCCTCCAACTGCTGGTTAGTCCTTTTCAGCTCTTCCTGCGTGGCTTCCATTTCTTCGGCATTCTGCCTTAAAACTTCCTGCTGCAGCTGAAGCTCCTGACTCATCTTTTGAGATTCACTCAAAAGATTTCTGGTCCGCTCGTTGACTTTAATGTTAAAGACGGTTCTTGCAGTAATCAAACTGATCTCCTGAACAAATTTTACCTGGCTTGGATCAAACTTCCCGAAGCCTGCAAATTCCATCACGCCGTACACCTGCTCGTTGGTGATCAACGGCACGATGAGGATGCATTCAGGTTTTCTTTCTCCCAACAATCCGGAGGTAATGGAAACATAATCCTTAGGAACTTCTGTTCTTAAAAGTGTTTCCTGCTCTATGGCAGACTGACCAACCAAACCTTCGGCGAATTTAAACCTGCCCTTAAGGTGTTTCTTTTTATTATAGGCAAAGCTTGCCTTTATTTCGATGAAAACATCGTCTTTATCGTCATCATTTACTACATAAAACGCACCCTGGATTGCACCAATCTTATTGGTTACGTACTCAATTACATCGTCTCCAAGCTCATCCAGGTTATTATGCGATCGTAAGATTTCACCAATTTCAGCAACCCCGGTTACGATCCAGTTCCTTTCCTTGTCCTTCTTCTCAGACTCCTGAATACTGTCTCTCATGCTTATCAAAGCATTTCCGAGCGCGTCCTGCTCACTCAGTGGCTTAAAATTAGCTTCAAAATCACCTTCTCCAATTTTTTGGGCAAAACCTGCCGTTCTCCTCAAGGCCTGCACCAGGTTATTGGTAGCTTCAGCCATCAGGCCTATTTCATCATTGCTTTGCTTTTCAACCTTTCTTGGCAAAACGCCTTCGCCAAGATGCTTCATGGTTGTTTTTAGGGAAACAAGGGGGCTAATGAGGATTCTGGAGAAGATGATGGCAACTATCATTGCCAGAACAAATATGACAAAGCCCGCAATAAAGAAGCTAAAGAAAAGGTTTCTTGCCTCATCGTTAATTTCACTTTCATCCAGTTTTACAATCAACCCCCAATTCGTAGCAGGAATATGTCTCCATGCCGCCAACGTATTTTCTCCTCTGTAATCTGGTATTAGTCCGGTTCCTTCCTGTCCTTCTGCCGCCAATAAAAATGCATTGCTTTCTCCCTCTTTTGTCAGACTTTTTGCTATTTGTGATGGTGGTACCTTATATTTTAAATCGTTGATAAAAAGAATTTCTCCGTTTGGCGACTTTCTTACCAAAAGAATTTCTCCCGATTCTCCTAATCCTGTATTGTCTTCCAGGGTGGCTTTCAGATTATCTGCATCTAATTCAAAGATTACAATTCCAATATTGTTTTCATCAAAATTGGTAATGGGGCCTGACATAAATACTGAAGCGCTATCCCCTGTCCCAATCAAGTCGCTGAAATAAATTCCTTTTTTGGCTTCAGATACTATCCGTCCGTTTAAGAATGGAAAGTCATATCCTTTCGATAAGCTTTCGTTTTCGGTATTATTACTATAGAGTATCTTCCCTTTTAAGTTGGTGATGTAAATGTGATTTATATTTTTATTCCTGCTAAAAATACTCAACACTTCATGATAGTCGGTGGTGTCCACCACAGGATCGCTTTCTACCCCTAGACTGTCCACCGTTACATCTCCTTCCCGTAAAAGCGTACTAATGCCGTTCTTTATTGCAGGTAGGTTGTTCAGCGCTTTTCCGTCCTCTTCTACAGCTGTAAAATAGTCTTGTAGTTTCTCCTTTTTTAGTGCTGAAAGGCTGTTTATATTTTCAAAATACCTACCTTCAATAGCAGTTTTGCTAAATTCATAGGCAATATAACTTATGGCTAAAACAGTGAGGAGAACTACTGCCAATACCAAACCAGTAATTTTGCTACCGATATTTATATTCTTAAACATATTTATATAGGATTATACCTTCTATAATTTATTCTGATTTTTTATCTTCTTTCTCTGCTGTTTTCGGCGTTTTGGTTTTGGCCAAATGGTCTCTAAATAGCGCGAATGACTTCTCAGCAATTTTTATATCGCCTTTGGAAAATGGTTTGAAAGTGGCTATTTCAGCTACAGCAAGTACCTCGTTGTCTTTTTTGATAGGAATAATGAGTAATTCGCCGGGTTCGCTATGTCCAAGACCTGAAAATATTTCAATATATCCTTTGGGCACTTCCTTTACATGCGCGGTTTTGCCAGTTTTTGCAACCTGTCCCACCAGGCCTTCTCCAAACTCATAGGTTAAAGTATGGCTATCGGCTAGTATGTAGGCATAGGATCCCTTCAACTCCAGAAGTCGCTGATTTTTAGTTTTATTGGTAAAGTATAAGGCTGCCTGACTGGCTTCTATCTGTCCACACAGGCGCGTGAGCATTTGCGTAGAGAGTTCCTCTACCGGAAGTTTGGTATCAAACAGCTTCTGGTATTCCCGAATATCCACATCGTTTTCTTCTTCATCATCAAAAACATTCTCACCCGCTTCAGATCCACCTTTTGTCTCTTTACTTTTACTTACAGTGTCAGCATCCTGCCTATGGTCCAATTCATTTGTTTTGGAAAAAAGCAGCACTATAACAGCCGCGAGACCCATCATTAAGGTGGCGCCAACGGCAAGGTTTAAATTGAATAGAACCGGAGTTATGGATTTCATTTCATCCACGTTCAATACCAGCGTTTCCTTCAATAGAGTCGCGGGTAGGTTGAATAATAAAAACCCGGAGATAACGATGCCTGTGACAAACAATATCACCAGAAATACATTAAAGAAATTAAGTTTTACTCCCATAATTTTATTTATAAAGCTTATTGAGCTCTTTAAGAAATTCTATTATTCCATCAATTTTCAAGGTGTGGTCGATGGTGGTTGCTTCTAATGCCGCGGTGGGCATGGTATCAATCATGCACTCAGCAGGATCCTGAACAATGGTGAGCCCTCCACGGTCTTTTATTCTTTTCATTCCCAATGCCCCGTCCCTGTTAGCCCCTGATAATAGGATACCAATCGCTTTTGATTTATAGGTAAAGGCTGCTGTTTCAAGCGTAACATCTATTGAAGGTCGGGAATTATTGATCATCCCTTCTGTTGACAAAGAAAAAGAATTGCCCAACTCCAATGATAAATGATAATTAGCAGGCGCCAGATATACTTTCCGGCGTTTTATATTTTCTTTGTCGAACGGCTCCACTACAGGCGTGGTGCTCTTAAGCGACAAGGCTTCGACGAACCCGTTTCTTACATGCTTCAGCCTATGAAGACACATAATTATGGGCAATTCGAAATCTTCAGGAAGCTGGGACAGAATTTTAACAATTCCCTGAAAGCTTCCAGCCGAACCTCCTATCACCACTACTTTGAATGAATTATTTAAATTAAACTTGTTCATAAAGCGTTAAACCGTCCAGCTAGTCTTTGATCTTCTTATAAATCTTCTCTTCGTTGTTTACCACGATAAACTTATTGGCTATTTCACACCATATTAAAGACTCTTTAGAGCCTATAGCCAGGTAGCCATATCTGAACATGCTTTCATGCAACTTCTTCAATACCGCATTCTGAAGGGTCTGATTAAAATAAATCATTACATTTCTACAAAGCACCAGGTCAAACTTGTTAAAAACTACCCCTTTTACAAGATCGTGTTCTCTGAACGACACGTTCTTTACAAGAGACTTGTCCATGATAGCTTTACCATTCTCTTCCTTATAGTAATCGGATAAGCTTTTCGTACCTTGATACCTTATGTAATTCTTCTCATTAAGCTCCATATTCTTGATAGAATAATGGCCCATCTTGGCCTTCTCAAGAATACCTTTGTCTAAATCTGTTGCTATTATTTTTGATTTATCAAGAATCCCCATTTCCTTCAAAAGGATGGCCATGGTAAACACTTCTTCTCCTGACGAACAGCCGGCATGCCAGATAGAAACAGATTGGTGATTTAGAAGAATATTGGGAATGATGTGATCCCTAAGCTCTCGCCAAAATGAGGGATCCCTGTACATTTCAGTTACATTGACTGTAATTTCTGAAACAAATTCCTCAAAAAACTTTGGATCATCTTTAACTCTTTTGATGAGCGCCTCTACAGAATTGAATTCATATAATTCGACCACTCTTGTAATCCTTCTTTTAAAAGAAGACATTGCATAATTGGTAAAATCATAATTATACTTTTCTTTGACGACCTCAGTCAACTTTCTTAGTTCCGAGATTTCTATTTCCTGCATCCTTAGTATAAAATTCGATTTTTAATTCTTTATTTATGGTATTTATAGCTAAGAGGCTGACTAGTACCTCCTGTTTATAAATGCTAAACATCTTCAATATTGATACTCATATTGCAATGTTTCGTCTCTAATCTCATCTTCTCCTCAATCGATCCGCTTGGAAACAAAAGCCTTCAATCGTAGCTTTTGTCCATGGGCCTGATTTCTTCGATTCCTTACCGCACTCAAACACTTTGTTTATCAGCACATTAGCTCAAGCCCAAAAGCGTTTCTTTTAGAATTTAAACCTACAATAATTTATAAGTCCCCATAAGATGTAAACTTGCTATTTATTGCTCAGGTAATGTTTTAGAAATAAAGAACATGATTTAAGGCAAGCTGATGTCAGATAAGTACATTTTACGGCCTGTGAAGAAATTCAAGTACTACACAGTTCTCAATATTTGAGGATAATTTTGGATTCAGAAATTATCAACTTACTTTTCTACCGAGAAAGGAATGTCCGGAAGGGTGGGCATTTCGATTTTTTTTTAGAAACGATTAACTGGTAACATAGCTATTCATGAAAAATATTCTCATCGTGGGAGCAGGAAGATCTTCTTCATCGCTCATCGCATACCTACTAAAAGAAGGCCTCACGCACAAATGGTTCGTGACAGTCGCAGACGCTGACCTTGATTTGGCACAGAGCAAGGTGGGAGCTAGCGCGAATTGCAAAGCAGTTAGTATAGACGTATGCGACGCTCAGTTAACGGCAAATCTGATCCAATCCGCAGATATAGTTATATCAATGTTACCTGCACAACTTCATCCAATATTGGCTTCTTGTTGCTTAAAATACAAAAAGCATCTATTGACCGCTTCTTATATTTCTAAGGAGATTGAAAGATTAAACGATCCGGCCAGGGAAGCTGGCGTCATATTCTTGAATGAATGTGGCCTGGATCCGGGGATCGACCACATGACTGCAATGAAGTCGATTAATGAGATCAAGGACAAAGAGGCCACATTGCAGGCTTATAGATCATATACCGGAGGCCTTATTGCTCCGGAAAGTGACGATAACCCCTGGCACTATAAATTTACATGGAACCCCAGGAATGTCGTATTAGCCGGACAGGGAAGTGCTGCTAAATTTATCATGAAGGGACTTTATAAATACATTCCGTACCATCAATTATTTTCACGTTACGAAGCCATTGAGATTGAAGGACTGGGTATGTTCGAAGGTTATCCAAACAGAGACTCGTTGAGTTACAGAAAAACCTATGGGATTGAAAATGTACCAACTATGCTCAGAGGAACTTTGAGAAATCAGGGCTTTTGTAGTAGCTGGGACACGTTTGTGCAACTGGGCATGACAGATGACAGCTACCAGATTGAAAACTCTGAGAACATGACCTATCGCGAGTTTACAAACTCCTTCCTGAGGTATGATTTGTCAGAAAGTGTTGAGGATAAATTGTGCAGCTACTTAAATATTGACAAAAATTCAGATACATTTTCACGCCTGGAGTGGCTGGATTTATTTAAAGACGAACCCATCAGCCTAAAGAACGCCTCGCCGGCTGCAATTCTTCAAAAGATCCTGGAACAAAAATGGTCGCTGCGGGCTGGGGAAAAGGACATGATTGTAATGCAACATATTTTTGAATATGAAAAAGACGGCAAAAGATATGAGTTAAAGTCATCGATTATTTCAAAAGGAGATGACGAAGTTCAAACTGCAATGGCCAAAACCGTGGGCTGGCCTTTGGCAATAGCAACAAAACTCATCCTTACCGGAAAAATTAATAAAAGAGGCGTGATTATTCCTACAACCGCTGATATTTACCAGCCTATCCTGCATGAACTCGAAATCATGGGAATAAAATTTATGGAATCCGAACGGGAAATTGACTGAAGCAAACCTGTTCAATGGCTGCATTCAGGCTAGCTTTATTTTCTGCTGGTTCTCATCGCTCTTAGTGTCTTTAGACTTTGATCGTCCTGAAGTTTCTGATATTCAGTAGTTTCACAGCCGAAAATAGCTATTTTACCATCCTGATCGCTATGAATACCCCAGCCGTATCTTTTTGCTAAAGGAGATGCACGGAAGCAGGGCTGGCCTTTTGAAAAAAATTGCGCCCGATGCAGCTCCGCCTCTCCGCCTTTCAGGTCATTCTTCTCCGCATATACCTGGAAGAGCACATCGTCTGAAGTATATTTATAAGGACTATCGTAAACCATATCAAACTGGATATTGGCCACAGTTTTGGAATTGTCTTTTACAGGTGGAATTTCCCCTGCCTTTGCCGGACAATCTTCCGCTACCTCTATAAAAGTATTAAAATAGTTTGTAGTATGAGTTTTCATAGCGCTGCTTTTAGCATGTTCTGATTCAACTTTTTAAATATAAGTTGAAGGGAGTCATCATTATAAATTTAGATAATAAGGCTTTAGGAATGCAACAAATTCATCTGAATAATCACCATCTGTATTTCTAATCACAAACTCCTCTGCAACCGGCTCGGCCTCTTGAAAACCATAATACGAAAGAAACCTGAATGGCAAGGCGCCAGGGCGATTGTAAACGATGATTCTTTTTTGCAGAAATACGCCTTCTTTTGCTGCCTTTGTATCAAACCTGGTTGCTTCGGAAGGAGGTAAGAGCAGGTACATCTGTCCACTGGATGCAAGCAGCGTTTTCATGGCAGTGATCAGGTCCTGATGCGATAAGGAATTGTTATGAACGGCCAGATTTTTATTAGGATCGTTTGCTTGTAAATGGTCCGTAAAAAAAGGTGGGTTTGCAATTATCAGATCGTACTTTTCTTGCGCTATTTGGCTAAATTTCTGAATGCTATCATTGTAAGCAGTGAGCCTTTCACTCCAGGGAGATGCTTCAAAATTAAATATTGTTTGCAAAAATGCCTGTTCTTCAATCTCAACCGCATCTATCGGGCAGTTGTATTTTTGTGCGAGCATCAAGCTCAAAACGCCCGTACCCGATCCTATGTCCAATATCCTTCCCGGATTTTCAACCTTAGTCAAAGCCGCAAATACACAGGCCTCAGTGCATACTTTCATTGCAGCCAATGATTGCTCTACCCGAAACTGTTTAAATTGAAAGAATTGGTTAGCCATAAAAAAGTCCCCACAAAAATGCAGAGACTTAGTCTATTGAAAAAATTAAAGCGTCATAAATTTCTATAAAGCGCTGAGATCCTCATCTCCTTCTTCTAACCTTTGTAATCTTTCCTGAGCAGCAAAAATACTTTCCTTGATCTCCATCAGGTCTTTACTTACGATTCCCCATATGCCATGTTGATCCATTTCTAAAGATGTTTCATAGGAACTTTCCCGCAATCTGGCCAGAACATCTAAACTCAAATCCGGGTATTTTCGCAACCAGTCATCATCGCTCCTGAGCATATCGGCAGCCTCGCCAATATTCTTGAGGCTCCGGTGTACTATTTCGCGCGTCTCTTCCGAACTGTTAAAATCTTCATAATTCATTTCCTGGGTATATCCCTCTATCTGGTCTATTTCTATTGCCATATTATTGAGGTGCAGTAGTTCTTCTTCTCGTGTCATTGCATTCATTGTTGGTTTCAGAAATAACCTGCTACAACAAAAGATGTTTACGGCAAGAAATAAAATGCTAATTTTTTATTTTTCGCTTCACAAAAAAATAACCGATGAGAATAATTATTGCCCAAAAGATCATACTTAAAATCCCTTCGACCAAATCGATGACTGCGCCGAGAATAAGTGCTGTTGCGGCAATGATTCCTGCCAATATTAATAAAGTAGTTGTTAAAATTTTTTTCATTGCGATGTTTAAGTGGTTAGTCGGGATCTTGCCATTCTAATGGTTTGTAACCAGAAAAAGATTGATTGGTTTCAATTTAGGACAGCGAAGCTTCATATCCTGTATCTATTTGCAAATTCTTTCCAAGGGCACTTCTTACTGCCAGTTCATCGCATCGTTCATTCTCTGCATGCCCGGCGTGACCTTTAACCCACTTTAGTTTTACATTGTGCTTCTTATAAACATCAATGAATCTTCGCCAAAGGTCTGCATTTTTCTTGCCCGCAAATCCCTTCTTAACCCAACCCCAAAGCCACCCTTGTTCAACAGCTTCCACTACGTACTTCGAATCTGAATATACCATCACGTCGCTCCCCTGTTTCTTCAAGGCCTCTAAGCCTTTTATAACCGCCAACAGTTCCATCCTGTTATTGGTGGTTTTCCTAAAACCTTCAGATATCTCCTTCCTAAGCTGATTGTACACCAGAATCGTTGCAAAACCACCTGGACCGGGATTGCCTCTTGATGCACCATCCGTAAAAATTGATATCATAACAAATTTGATTTAAATAACTTAATGGCAATTGCCAGCAAAATAATGCCAAACACCTTTCTTAAGATACTAAATCCCGCCGCACCTATTTTCCTTTCCAGCCAGCCTGAGGTTTTTAATACGATGTAGACAAAAATTAAGTTGACGACAATTCCGACTAAAATGTTTTGGGTCAAATATTCAGCCTTCAAAGATAAAATAGTCGTCATGGTTCCTGCACCGGCTATTAGTGGAAAGGCCAAAGGTACGATAGACCCCGTGCCACTGGCTTCATTGTCAGATTTGAAAATGTTGACACCAAGGATCATTTCCATGCCTATCAGAAACATGATCAAAGCCCCTGCGATGGCAAATGACTCCACGTCAATGCCGAAGAGATCCAGAATGGAGGTTCCTAAGAAAAGAAAAACGATCATTAAGACACCGGCAATTACAGTTGCTTTTTCTGACTGAATGCGCCCCTCTCTTTTTCTAATATCAATAATTATTGGAATAGATCCCAATATATCTATTACAGAAAACAGGATGAGCGTAACAGAAATTATTTCCTTAAAACTGAGCATGGCATCCATATTCGTATCGCCTAGTTATCTGGAGGTAAAAAAGTCAACTATATTAACTAAGATGATTTCTAAAGAACTCCATCAAGATTTGGATTTCCTTATTTTTAATGGCAGGAAAGTTGGCAATCCTTATCGTATTGCTTTTTAAATTGCCATAGCCATTGCCCAGGGTAATACCTGCCTGTTTCGCTTTTATTTTCATGTTGGCAATTTCATCTTCCGAAGCCGTTAAAGCAAGAACTGTCTTCGATCTGACACGATCATCCTCTATCAATAGTGATATCGCATCTATTTCCGAAAAGAATTCAAGCCACTGCTTATAACGCCCGTGGGTCTTAGTGGTGGTTTCCGAAATGCTGCTTGCATCAGCCAATACCCTCATGAGCATATAGATGTTGAGTACATTTGGCGTATAAGTAGTCTGATATTTTTCTGCCATATCGAGCATAAACGGCAGGCTGTTGTAATGGCCCCGCTCATTGATGGCCCGGGCTCTTTCAATGGCCTTCGGTGAGCAAACCATTACCGCCAAACCAGCGGGCAGGCCAAAACACTTCTGAACTGAAGCATACCAAACATCGGCATTCAGGAAGTCGAGTTGTATACCAGCCATAGACGATGTTGCGTCCACTGCAATCAAAGGCTCCGGGAAGCGCTCTCGAAGGGTTTTGATAGTACTATTATCGAGTGCAGTGCCGTTTGAAGTTTCGTTTTGTGTAATCGCTATTAACTCCGCAGACGAAGGAATTGTGAGATTTTTGATGTCCAGCACCTTTTGCATATCAAACAAAATCTCCTGAGAATCCGGTTTGAGCTTTTTAGTATAATCAAACCATTTCTCCCCAAAAGCCCCGTTATAAATATGAAAGCTTGAGGAAGTTATTAATGACTGCGCTATTATCTCCCAGCATTCTGTAGCAGAACTTGCAAACAATACCACATAATCCTCCGGGATTAGCAACTTCTCCTTCAATGCTTCGGAAACATTGGTGTAGATGTCGACAAATTCAGGGCTCCTGTGGTTGATGCTTAAAACACCATCCAATACCGCATCCTGAAAGTATTTTGAGACTTTACTGCTTACCTTAGAAGGGCCGGGATAAAACGTAATCATTGTCTGATCAAATATTGAATTGCCAAGGTGTAGCCTTCCAAACCAAAGCCCGAAATGATACCCAGGCAGTTTTTGCTCAACAAACTTTTATGCCGGTAATCTTCCCTGCTGTATATGTTGCTGATATGCACCTCTACCACGGGCGTGTTGATTGCTGCTATAGCATCTGAAATTGCTACGGAGGTATGGGTGTAGCCACCGGCATTCAAAATAATTCCGCCTTCTTCAAAGCCAATTGCGTGCAACTTATCAATCAATTCTCCTTCAATATTAGATTGAAAGTAAGAAAATGTTGCATCCGGAAATCTAGTTTTTAAACCATCAAAAAAGGTCTCAAAATGTTGATCTCCATAAATACCTTTTTCCCTAACCCCTAAGAGATTTAAATTGGGACCGTTTATAATCGTTATTTTCATCTTAATACTGAATCTGAATTAACTCTATAATTCTATAATAATATCACTCTATCCTTCTATAACGCTCTCATTCCACACCCTTTGCCTATCTTTGAGCCATGCCCTGGGATTTTCACATCAAACAATTTGAGCATTATTTGAGATTGGAGAGATCACTCGCTCCAAATTCTGTGGAAGCTTACGTCCACGACATTGTAAAACTAAAACAGTTTGTACAAATCTCCAATGAAGATAGAAAACCCGAAGCTATAAATGCGCATGACTTAGAAAGTTTTATTGCCTGGCTATATGAATTAGGTGTAAGTCCGTTTACCCAGGCAAGAATTATTTCCGGTGTGAAGGCTTTTTACCGTTACATGCTCTTTGAAGGCCTCATCTCAAAAGACCCCACAATTTTACTGGAAGCGCCGAAGTTGGGTAGAAAGTTGCCTGATACCCTGGCCGTGCACGAAATTGACAAGCTTTTTGATGCCATAGATGTATCCACACCCGAAGGCGCCCGGAACAGAGCCATGCTGGAAACGCTCTACAGTTCCGGATTGCGCGTGTCAGAACTTACCAACCTTAAAATCGGAAACATTTATTTCGATATTGGCTTTCTGAAAATCTTAGGGAAAGGCAACAAAGAAAGATTGGTGCCCATTGGTAAGAATGCGTTGAAACATATAAAGATCTACATCGAAGAAATAAGGTGCCATGTTAAAATTAAGCCCGGATTTGAAGCCTTTGTTTTCCTAAACCGAAGGGGACAGTCGTTGACCAGGGTGATGGTCTTTACTATTATCAAGCAGCTGGCACGCAAGGCCGGTATAGAAAAAAATATCAGCCCCCATACGTTCCGCCATTCATTCGCCACGCATTTAATCGAAGGCGGGGCAGACTTAAGGGCAGTACAGGAAATGTTAGGGCATGAGTCTATCACCACCACTGAAATTTACACGCATCTGGACAGAGATTACCTCAGGCAGGTAATCTTCGAATTTCATCCCAGAGGAAGGTGAAGTTGGGTTCA